>JAIPAJ010000237.1 GCA_021740125.1 Leadbetterella sp.
CAACCACTCTCCACTTTCTAGATGAAACGGAGCCTGAAACTTAAATAAATGATTTTTGACGATATTTAGCAAAAATTCAAAACGAATATTTTAAAAAAGAATCCTCCTATAAAAGGAGGATTCAAACAATATCAACAACTTAATGCATTCAAAATATCAGCCTTTATATCGTCAATATGCTCTATACCGAGCGATATTCTCAAAAGATTTGGATCAACTCCAGCGGTTAACTGCTCCGACTCAGACAATTGCGAATGCGTGGTGGATGCAGGATGAATGATTAAGGTTTTGGCATCGCCCACATTGGCCAAATGTGAAATAAGTTTCAAACTATTCACAAATTTCTCCGCTCTGTCTCGTCCACCTTTCAGTTTGAAAGACAAGACACCGCCAAAACCTCTGGTGAGATATTTTTTGGCCAAATCGTGTGAAGAATGACTTTCCAAGCCTGGATAAGTTACAGATTCTACCTCCTCGTGTGCATCCAGCCATTTAGCCAAAGCCAAAGCGTTTTCACAAGTTCTTTCTACTCTCAAAGTTAGCGTTTCCAAACCTTGAAGTAGCAAGAATGAATTGAATGGCGACTGCGAAGGGCCCCAATCTCTCAGACCTTCTACCCTACAACGGATAATAAACTGGATATTTCCAAATGGTCCGCCGATGCCAAAAACGTCGTTCATTACCAAACCACCGTAGCTTGGTGATGGAGCCGTAAATTGTGGATATTTACCATTTCCCCAATTAAAAGTGCCACCGTCTACAATTACTCCGCCCATCGTTGTTCCATGCCCGCCTATCCATTTGGTGGCTGACTCTACTATTACGTGTGCACCGTGCTTGAGCGGCTGACAAATAGCACCACCTGCTCCAAAAGTATTATCTACAAATAGCGGCAAATCGTATTTATTGGCTAAAGCCACAAAACCTTCAAAATCTGGAATATTCAGACCAGGATTTCCAATAGTTTCTACATAAAGCAATTTGGTTTTTTCGTCTATTAGGGCTTCAAAACTCCCCAAATCGTTGCCTTTTGCAAATCTTGCCTCCACACCGATATTCTTGAAAGAATTCTTAAATTGGTTGAAAGTACCACCATACAAAAACGAACTAGTCACGAAGTTATCACCAACGGTAGTTACATTGTTGATAGCAATAAACTGTGCGGCATGGCCCGAACTGATGGCCAAGGCCGCAACTCCTCCCTCCAAAGCTGCCAAACGTTTCTCAAAAACATCGTTAGTTGGGTTCATAATTCGGGTATAGATATTCCCAAATTCTTTCAAAGCAAAAAGGTTGGCTCCTTGTTCGGAGTTTTTAAATTGGTAAGCAGTAGTTTGGTAAATCGGCACCGCTCTTGATTGGGTAGTAGGGTCAACCTCTTGTCCTGCATGTAGCTGCAGCGTTTCAAATCTTAAATCAGACATGTTTGTAAAAAATTAAAAAAAGTTTAACAAAGCATTGCTCGAAAGCAATTCCAGCTCCGATTTTCGGAGATAGCGTAAAACCAACAGGAATTTGAAAAATCGCTTGATTGGTTTATAAGTCCTAAAGGCCACTTTGAGCCACTTAGGTAGGTATTGGCACCTTTTCGATGGGTATCGTCAGGTTGCCCGAGTTTCATAGAGCCTATTCTCTCCGCTCGTCTTTATAAATCAATCATTCAGCTATTGCAACAGTGAAGAATGAATTGATGGTGCAAAACTATGAAAGTTTTTCAAATAATAAAAAAGTTTTTTGGTTGTATAACACAATAAGCCCTTGGAACTTTTTCAAGACTGTTTTCGTATTTATCCGTAACCAAACGATTTCTGGATGTTCGGCATATTCAAAAGAAAATCAAAAAACACAGCATTTTCCTTTTCACATCACCTTGCACTTTCTGAAATAGAAGAAAGTTGGAACACACTTTTACCCACCAATCACCACCTTAAAAGCCATAATCTTCATTTTCTTGAACAAAATACCAGTATTCAAGGACATTATATAAAAGTGTTTAAAAACGGGGAGTTTTCTGGAAATATATATTTGCAAAAAGTAAAAGTTCCGATCAATAATATTGGCTATTCACTTAAGAATTTTCAAAAATTAGAATGTGTCATTAACTCTATAAAAAGTGTGAGTTGTGGTCTGGATTTCTTGGTTTGTGGTAATATTTATAGGCCAAACCAAGAGGGTTATTACTTTAGCAATGGCTTGACCAAGGAATCGGTTTTTGAAGAATTTATAAGTTACATAGAGGATTTAGAGAAAGAGATTGGTTTTGCAGGGATACTTATCAAAGAATGCAACTCTCCATTGGCCAGAGAAGGCAAATTCACCCCTATAAAACAGGACGTTTCGATGGAGATGACGCTTAATTCTGATTGGTTGACAATAGGTGATTATGTGGGAGATTTGGACAAAAAATACAGAAAACGTTTCTTGAAAATACATGAATCGGGAGAGGAATTAGAGAAAAGAGAACTAAGTTATAATGAGCTTTTTACTTTCCAAAACAAAATGTTAGAGCTTTATAATCAAGTTTATAGTAATCAAGAATTTCAATTGACGGATATTTTGGAGTCTTATTTTATAAACCTCAAGAAGGTTTTAGGCGAGAAACTCAAAATTTACGGTTTCATTAAAAATGAAGAACTTTTGGCCTTTAGTACGCATATATATAATGAAAAACAACAGATGGAAATTCATTATATTGGACTAAACTATGAATGGAACAAAAAGTACAATTTATACTTCAACATACTTCAATTTGGTTTAGAAAAGGCCATTATGGATAGACAAAAATCTTTGGAATTGGGCAGAACTGCACATGTAGCAAAGGCTAGCTTAGGAGCTAAACCTACGCCAAATTTTAATTATGTTTATTTCAAAAAGCACATTTATAGTTGGAGTTTTCAGCTTTTTCTGAGAAAAATGTACAGAAATATAGAATCCGAATGGCAAACAAGGAGTCCGTTTGCGGCTGGTGTGCAAACGTGAATTAATCCTTAATAATATTAGCTCTTTCTATAATTTGTTTGGCAATATCACAACTGGGAACTGTAGTTTCTTCTATTTGTGCATCTGAACTCACCGCGAAATAATTATTTTTAAGGAGTTTGTACTTAGCTTTTTCAAACAACAAATCATAATCACCAAGAACCAAGGCTTCAACTGCTTGCTGACTTTCAGTATCTAAATTCTGTCCAGATTTCTTGTAATAAAACAATGAATAGGTCTTTTCTTTCAAATCTAGAGAGCAGTTTTCAATATTTTCGATGGTGATTTTCGTAAAAAACAATTTGTTATCTGTTTTATATCCAAGCAGAAGTTTCAGTGCCAAATCACGATGTATCCTGCCAAGTTTGACGGATTCCACGATACTGGAATCAAATTGTTTTTTCTTACCATCAGAAATTGTTGAAAAAGGTTTAACATCTCTAGAATAACCCCCATTCATCTGAAAACTCATTCGAAATTTATATTTTTCAATACTCCAGGCATTTCCATTTCTAAGAAAATCTGAATCCTCTACGAACATATTTTCCTCACTTAGAAATCCATAATCAACTACAAAATCAACTAAAGCTTTCTGTGCTTTGGTAAATAATTCATTACTGACATGTCCATTCATCAAGTTTTTAGTTTTTGCATCCTCTGTAGATAATCCACCATTAGTTTTCTTCTTTTGAATATCCTTTGATATTAGCAAACGCTCCTTTCCTGACTCATCAACGAAAACAACTATAGAATTGGCTCTCAAAGAGTCATAGGCACTGTCAAACATCTCAATTTTCTGCAAAAGATCACTTGAAACTTGCTCTTGCTGCATACTTTGAATTTGCTCATAAAGAAACTTAAAACTATTCCATTGACTTTTTATATTTTCGAGCCTGAAGACTTCTTTTTCTTCCAAAGATCTGATAGAAATTCCCTTCTTGGCCAATTTCAAAAGCAAAGGTTTAGCTCCTTCAAAATCATTCAGAAGAAATTTACAAGCCACAGCATTAAAAATATCTCTGGCCAATGGAGTTTTTACTGCCGCAAAAGCAGTTTGATATTCTGTAAAAGCGGTTTGATAATCATCCTTTGTAATGGCCATTTCGGCCCGATTAACGGCTGGATAGTATTCTATTCTAAAATCTACTTGGGAGAAAAGCGGAGAGCTTAATAAAAGTGTGAGAAAAATAAATAAGTTTTTCATTGGTTCTAGTCTTGGATAATGGTGGCACCTGCAAGCATTTTTTGTGCAACTTCACAATTGGGCACCACGGATGATTCCACAGAAGAACGCGTATTGAGGATAAAATATTTGTTTTTATCTATTCCAAATACCTCCTTTTTAAATCTATCCTCCAAACTCTCCAGACCGTATTTATCCTTAATCTTCTTGTACTCTTTTTGTTCCTCCGATGTCAAAACATTCTTTTTTAGGAACCTGATGTTCTCAATATCGTCAAATTCTTTTCCGCATTCGGAACTATTCTCTATAGTAAGTGTAAACGAAGTCACCTTTATCTTTTCCGGAATTTCTTTTTCAGAAGATTGAGAAATAGCCATTTGCGGACTCAAAAACCCCTGATAAACAGCATCTTGAAGTTTTTCATCTATATATTTCTGCTCTGTTTCGTTCATAAAACTGCTTATGTTTTCAGCTCTTCCAACTCTTCTATCGCGATTAAAAGTAAAAAAACTCAAAAACGAAAAGAGATCATGGTCGTGCGTATGAAAAGTCTCTACTTGACTATTCCCTTCATTCAAGGCCATGGGATTTTCCATGATTAGCAACAAAATTTCTTTGACTTCATTATAAATATCTTCTTTGGTGGCTTGAGAATCCTTCGTTTCTTTCTCCACCTCTTCTATGGTGTATTTCAGTATTTTAGCTCTATCCTCGGCTGTGGTTTCATTAGAAAAATAAGCACTGAAATCTTTCCTTTTGATCGCATGGGTTGGTGGATTTGCTCCATTTGGCAAATTCACGAAACTTTCTGCACCAAACTCAAAAATCATTTTTCTGAGAATATCCAAATTAGTAAAATGATATTTCAAGAAATCGTTTAACTCTTTTGGCTCATAAAACTGTTCATAACTGGGTTTGAAATTTCGCCAAGCTTCGGTATTGTAGCCCACCTCAAAAATCTCTCGTTGTTCCAAAGTTTCGGCCTTTACACCTCGCTGGGCCATTTTAAAGAGATATAATTTGGCACCTTCGAAATCATTTTGATACAATTTACAAACTGTGGCATTGTACAAATCACGAATTAACGGAGTTTTGGTGAGACTGAATGCTGAAAAATAAGCTTGACTGGCCTCTAAATATTCCTGTTTTACAAGATGAAGCTCGGCCTTATTGATGAAGGGAAAATAAGTTTTACGAAAATCTTGTTGAGCAGATAATCCGATGGTATTTAACAAAAAAAGTATCGTAAAGATGTTTCGCATGGTAGTTTTTTAGTGAAACTTATTGCAATATAAAAACTCACTTTTCCCATTAACGAAAATTAATAAATCATTAACATTTTTTTTATCGCAGTACTTAAGATAATTTTATGAAAAATCTAAAAATAATGATAGAAAATAGCCAGCTAATTACCCATTTCTACAACGCTTTCAAGGCCAAAGACTACAAAACCATGCAAGAAAGTTATTTGTCAGATGCTATTTTCAACGATGAAGTATTCACCAACCTTAACGGCACTGAAGCTGGCCAAATGTGGGAAATGCTCATAAAGAATGGCAAAGATTTAGAATTGAAATTTGAAATTATCAGCAGCGACGAAAACTATGTAAACGCAAGGTGGATAGCTAAATACACCTTTTCTAAAACAGGTCGGTTGGTTATTAATGACATACAAGCTTTTTTCAAAATAGAAGACGGCAAAATAAGCCAACACACCGACAGTTTTGATTTTTACAAATGGGCTAGACAAGCTTTTGGACTAACTGGGCTTTTTTTAGGCTGGACTACTTATTTCAAAGACAAAGTGCAGAAAACCGCCAT
>JAIPAJ010000238.1 GCA_021740125.1 Leadbetterella sp.
ATCTGCTCGGCCACAAAAGCGATTCCTTCTTGAAAACTTTTAGGATTATATCCTAAAATTGCAATGGGTTTGTCTAAAATAAAGCCTGTTTTGGCAGGTCTTTTGGCTGGTTGGGTAAATTTAGTTCCGTCAACTTCAGTGATGAGGGACTTGTCTAACTTAAAATAATCAGCTGTCATTATGGCCATTTGGAAAGGATTCAAAAGGTCTTTTCCAGAAATGTTAAAAATTCCTTCGGCTTCTTTTTGAGCAATGAGTATACATCCATCGGCTAAGTCTTCGGCAAGCGTTGGTGTTCTCCATTGGTCATTTACAACGTTTATACTTTTACCTTGTTCTAATGAGTTTTTTACCCAAAGGATGATATTGGTACGGCTCATATCATGGGCGATTCCATAAACCAAAACGGTGCGGGCAATGGCCCATTTTACATCAGAATTTATGACCAATTTTTCGGCGGCGTATTTGCTCCAACCATAAAAACTAAGTGGATTTGCTTCAGCATTTTCATCATAAGGACCTTCGTTACCATCAAAAATAAAGTCGGTTGAAAGATGAACAAAGAACGAATTGTGTTTTTTGGAGGACGCTAAAAGATATTCAACGGCCTTTACATTCAAATCCCAGCAAGCATCTTTTTCTGTTTCGCATTGGTCTACGTTGGTCATGGCCGCTGTATGAATGACTACATCTGGCTTTTCAGTATCAAAAACCGTTTCAACCTCTTCTTTTTTTGTAATGTCGAGGCTAATAAATTTATAGTTCTCGCCAAATGGTAAACGATTTTCACCCCTTGCGGTGGCTATTACCTCAATATTTTCGGTTTTTGATAATTTTTCAATTAATTTTTGACCTAAAAGTCCATTCGAGCCAGTAACTAGAATTTTTTTCATTTATTAAATTAGCTTGACAAAAGAAAGCCCCATTTTTTTTGCAAAATAGGGCTTTAAATTTTATATTTTACTTAAATAATCACTTCTTTTTTTCATATTTATAACCGTAAACTCTGGTGATTTTTTTCTTACGTGTTTTTTTTGCTGTGATTACCATCTTCACGTCTTCTATAGGTCGGTTAAATTCGTCCTTTTGAACTGCTGCTATATCATCTATTAGCTTGAAGTTATCAAGAACTTCACCAAAAACCGTGTATTTGTTATCTAAAGAAGGGTAGCCTCCTACACTTAGATAATCAGCACGTTGCTTATTGGTGTATTTTATGTCGTTCGTTTTTTCTACTTTAGATACTTCTTCATCAGATAACTTTCTTCCTTGAACGATATAGAACTGAACTGGGTTTGACATTTTTTCTGGATTTCCGTTACTAGCAGCAGCCAAAGCTCCTTTCTTATGTACTCTTAGTGGAGTAAATTCAAAGGGTATTTTCTCTAAATTACCACCCCCAGAACCAAGCCTAGCTCCAGCTTTGGCGTTTTTTGAATTGGGGTCGCCTCCTTGAATCATAAACTTTTCTATAACCCTGTGGAAAAGTAGACTGTCATAATAATGGTCTTTTACCAGTTTTAAAAAATTGGCTTTGTGCAAAGGGGTTTCATCATAGAGCACCATGTGGGCTACTCCTTTTGAAGTTTTTAAGGTCAAAAGATAGTCTTTCCTTTGGGCATTGGCTTGTAGGCAAGCCATAAAAACAACGAGAATTAAAAAACATTTCTTCATTATACTTACAATTGGGCTTTAATTGATTCTAAAATTTCTTTTCCACCTAAGGATAATATTTTAATTGCCAATTTTGTGCCAAGCTCTTCAGGCGACTCGTTTTTTTGTATTTCTTTAACTTTTATTATTTTTTGGCCATCCAAAGAGATAATTCCAGCTGTAAAATGCACTTTATTTTCAACTAAAATACCGTTTCCAAATACAGGTATTGAGCAGCCGCCCTTTAGTTCTCTTAGATATGCCCGCTCTACCAAAAGACATTGCTCAGTTTCAGGATCGTTACAAATTTCTCTTATTTTTGTAGATTTTTCTGTATCTAGTTTGTTCGAGATTTCTATTGCTACTGATCCTTGACCAACGGGTGGTACAAATTGTTCATTGTCAAACTCATGTCGTATCATATCGTTGTATTTCATGCGGTTTACCCCAGCAAAGGCCAATAAAATGGCATCACAAGCACCGTCTTCCATTTTTTTGATACGAGTTTGGAGATTTCCACGCATATCCACAATTTTAAAATGTGGAAAATATGCTTTCAACATGGCTACTCTTCTGGTGGAGGAAGTGCCTACTACTAACTCTTTAGTTATGTTAATTTCTTTGTGGCTAACCAAAACGTCATTTATTTTTTCTCTTTCCGTAAAAGCAATAATCGAAAGAGATTCATCTAATTCAGACTGCAAGTCTTTGGCACTGTGAACGGCAATGTCTATGGCACCGCTATGAAGTTGCTCCTCCAATTCTTCTGTAAAAACACCTTTACTTCCAATTTTTGACAAAGCTCTGTCCAATATTTTGTCACCTTTGGTCTCTATAATGACAATTTCTGTGTCTATTCCTGCTGATTCTAACTTAGATTGTATGTAATCGGCCTGCCAAAGTGCCAAGAGGCTTCCTCTTGTTCCTATTTTGATTTTCATAAATTTATAAAAGATAAATCGTCCCTAAAACACCTGTAAAAAGGCCCCAAACTATACCTAGAGCTATTTGCTTGAGGGTATGTGCTCCCAAAATTAACCTAGATGAAGAAAGAATTCCCAGTATCAATACTAATCCTAGAATAGGTAGATAAAGGTTTTGTTCGACGAATTTTATATATACGGTAAAATTCACTGCTAAGATGCATGCCAAGGCTGAGGTATGGGCACTGATTTTTTCTTTAATGGAAAAAAGTGCCAAACCCAAAATATTGACCACCATAATAGCAATCAGGAAAGCGGTGGGTTCCAATAACCCGCCTTTAGAGTAAAAAAAATATGAAAGCGAAATAAAAAAACCGGAGGTTATTAGGTAAACCTTTGGTCTTTCTTTGGTATTCGACATTTCTATGTCCGAAACAGATTTGGTCTTATTTAGCCAAAAAACCAATAAAATGGGAAATACGGCTGTATAAAGAAAAATGATTGAAATAAATACAGCAAAGCTTTTTAAGGTAAAAAAGCTATAAAAAAGAGACAGAGGTGCAAACACTTTGAGTATCAAAACCAAGTAAGTAGGCATAAATACTGGGTGCAAAACATAGGAAAGGAATTTAGATACTTTTAACTGCACTTTGTTTTTAGCGATTGGTTTTATATTAAGAAAACATTGCAAATATAAGGTTTTAAATACTAAGCTATAGGGAATTCTGTAAGCGAATAACAAAAAAATCCTACTCTTTTTGAATAGGATTCTTCTTTTTTCTATGAAAAATTAACAAATTTCTTACATTTCTTTTCTTAATCTAGCCACAGGGATGGCCAATTGCTCTCTGTATTTAGCAACAGTTCTACGAGCAATATTATAACCACGCTTTTTAAGAAGTTTTTCCAGTTTGTCGTCAGAAAGAGGAGAATGTTTTGGTTCGCTTTCTATCAGTTCTTTCAAAATATTTTTAACTTCTCTGCTCGATGCTTCCTCCCCGTTATCAGTAGCAATACCTTCTGAGAAGAAATATTTTAATGGGTAAATACCAAAATCAGTTTGCACAGATTTACTATTGGCAACCCTGGAAACTGTTGAAATGTCCATATCGATTCTCTCAGCAATATCCTTTAGAATCATTGGCTTAAGCTTATTTTCGTCACCTTCGTTGAAAAACTCTTGTTGGTAAACCACAATAGCTTCCATGGTTTTCAAAAGCGTTTGTTGTCTTTGTTTGATAGCATCGATAAACCATTTTGCTGCATCGAGTTTTTGTTTTACAAAGCTCACTGTTTCTTTGATGTGACGATTTTGTTTGTCGCTTTTGTCATAAGTATCGAGCATTTCTGAAAACGACCTACTTACTCTCAACTGAGGAGCATTTTTCGAATTCAAAACGATTTCTAACTTTCCATTTACTGAAGAAACGATAAAATCGGCCATCAAATAAGCCACATTATTTTCCGAAGAGCCCATATTACCTGGTTTCGGGTTCAAACGGGTAATAAGATTTAGCGATTTCTTTAAAGTCTCGTCTTCAATGCTTAATTTTCTTTGAATTTTGTCAAAATGCTTTTTTGTAAATTCTTCAAAATGATCCTCTAGAATAGTGAGGGCAATATTGTTTTCGAGTGAGTTTCTATTTTTTTCTAATTGAAGAATCAGGCATTCTTGTAAATCTCTGGCTCCGATTCCAGCTGGTTCGAATTTTTGTATTTTTTTCAGAATTGTGATTACTTCATCTTCCGAACAATAAATATTTTGACCAAAGGCTAAATCATTGCATATAGATCTAATGGGTCTTCTCAAATATCCATCGTCTTCGATTGATCCTATAAGCTGCTGCCCAATTTGAGTTTCACGATCATTGAGTCTTAAAAAACCCAATTGCTGCAAAAGAGATTCTGATAGCGAATCGATGGCCACAACTGGCATTGTATCTTTTTCTTCCTCTCCCCAGCCATCACTGGCCATTTTGTAGCCCGAGTATTCATCCTGATTGATATACTCTTTTACATTGAGTTCGTTTAAATTATAAGTATCTAAACTATCATATTCATTATAGTCATTGTTAAATTCATCATCAGAAGAGCCTGAATTGTCACCATAGATATCATCATCTTGGTTTCTTTCCTGGATTTCCATTCCTTCCTCGAGAGCAGGGTTGATTTCTAATTCTTCTTCGATCCTTTGGTTTAATTCAGCCGTTGGAATCTGAAGCAATTTGATGAATTGTATTTGTTGAGGGGAAAGCCTCTGTTGGAGTGATTGACTTAGAGCTAGTTTCTGCATTTTATTAGAGTTTTCTCAAATGATCTATTAGGAATATTTTTTAGGGTATTACATTAATCATGCCAAAAAATATTTTCTCTTTTATAAAACTATCATATTTCTCTTGTATTATCAAATTTATTTGGATAATAAATAATAAAATTAATTTAAATAATTGATTTATAGATACTTAAATATAATTTTTATTTTTGGAGATACCATAAATAATTTCAATAAAAATCAAAAAAAATCCTAAAGTCGATATTTTTTTATTCTTTAAGAGAAGGATCTTAAGATAGTCTGCAGTTTAATTTCTGTTTCATTCCATTCCTTTTCTGGATCAGAATCTTCGGTAATACCACCACCAGCAAAGGCATAAACTTGCTGGTTTTCGATTTTCATGGTGCGGATATTTACAAACAAATGACTGTTGTTGTCAATATTTACTGGACCCAGATAGCCGCTATAAAATTCTCTGTTGTATTCCTCGATTTTCTCAATTATGCTTTCAGCAGCCTCTTTGGGCATTCCACAAACGGCAGGTGTAGGATGGAGGAGATCTAACATCACAGAACTTAAATTGCTGAAATTTATTTCTTTGGTATCTATGCTATAGCTGGTATTTAAGTGAAGCAAGTTGCCGGCTTTTACAGTTTTTGGGCCTTCTTCTAAAAATTCTCTAACTCTGATTTTCTTAAGACAATTAATTATATAACGACCTACGAAGGCTTGTTCTTCTATTTCCTTGTGCGACCAAAGGGCATCTAAAGGCCTGATTTCGTTCCCATTTTTGTCGATAGCGGATTGGGTACCAGCTAGTGACACCGTTTTAAACATACCGTTTTCGTTTTGAGAAACCAATATTTCAGGAGATGCCCCAAGCCATATTTGATTTTTCCAAGGTACATTTACCAAAGATACAAAACCACTAGGATTCGATTTTGAAAGGTTTTGGAAACCTCTCAAAAGGTTATTTTCAGCAATTTCTCCCAAATGTTTTTTTCTAGAAAGAACTACCTTTTTGGCTTCTCCATTTTGTATGCAAACTATTACAGCCTCAACTTTCTGTTTGTGCGATTTCCTATCACAAGAATCATTTGTG
>JAIPAJ010000239.1 GCA_021740125.1 Leadbetterella sp.
CCATAAAACGATTGGGAGGTGAATCTACCGCGTTTTTTCCAGCTGGCGGTCCCATTGGCGATTTACTGAAAACTTTGGTAAAAAAAGAAGGAGTGGAATTAGAAACTATAGCGTCAAATGCTTGGACCAGAGAAAATTTCATTGCGGTTGATACCACAACAAACGCACAATATAGATTCGGAATGCCCAGTCCTGAATTGACAGTTGAAGAGTTTGAGAATATCTTAGAGAAAGTTAAATATTATAACCCTGAAATATTGGTGGTGAGCGGAAGCTTGCCAGAGAATCTGTCTTCCCTAATCTTTAAACGGATTTCTGAAGTATTTGGAGAAAAGAAACCAAAAATCGTTGTGGATACTTCGGGCGATGCATTGAAGCAGGCACTAGAGAATGGAGCATACTTAATAAAACCCAACCACAAAGAATTAGCAAAACTACTTGGATTTGAAAAAATAGAGCCTAATCAAATAGAGCGTGCTGCCAAAACTTTGATAGAAAAGTACGATTGTGAAATTGTGGTAGTTTCCATGGGCCCTGACGGAGCTATGCTATATAATAAAGGCAGAACACACTTTGTAGCCGCACCCAAAGTAGAAAAGAAAAGTACCGTAGGTGCAGGCGACAGCATGGTAGGCGGCATGGTGTGGGCTTTAAGCCAAAGTTTACCCCTTGAAAATGTTCTTAAATGGGGCGTAGCCTGTGGTCCAGCTGCCACTATGAATGAGGGAACGCAGTTGTTTAAAAAGGATGATGCTGAAAGATTATTTGATTCCATCTAATTTGAATATTTAAAGACATAAAACAAGATGAAAAACCTCATATTAAGTTTAGTATTGGCCATGGCATTTACAAACTCAGCTGCCCAATCTCTCCGCCCAAACTATCACTATACCCCACCCAATAACTGGGTGAATGACCCGAATGGACTGGTTTATCTCGACGGAGAATATCATTTATTTTATCAATACAATCCATTTGGTGATAAATGGGGTCACATGAGTTGGGGCCATGCAGTAAGTAAAGATTTACAAAAATGGGAAACTTTGCCACTCGCTTTACCTGAAATTCAAAATCTTGATGGAAGTACAACGATGATATTTTCGGGCTGTGCGGTGGTGGATAGTTTTAATACCTCCGGACTTTTTGCAAAGGGATTTAAGAAAGGTTTGGTGGCAATTTTTACTTCACATGTATCTAAACCTGGCCAAGATTTGGCTCAGCATCAAAGCCTTGCTTATAGTTCTGACAAAGGCCGCACTTGGAAATACTACGCCAAAAATCCAGTCTTGGATATTGGACTCACGAATTTCAGAGATCCAAATGTCATTTGGTGGCCTACTGAGAACAAATGGATAATGACTGTGGTAAAACCTTTGGAATATATGGTACAGTTTTATTCTTCAAAAGATTTGAAAAAATGGACTTTTATGAGTGAATTTGGCAAGCAAGGCGACACAACCAAAATCTGGGAATGTCCTTCACTAGTAAAGGTACCGGTGGAGAACACTAATTTATCCAAATGGGTGTTGATGCTATCCAGCGGACACCAGCAAGCTGGGTATTTGGCCATGCAATATTTTGTTGGTGATTTTGACGGCAAAAATTTCAAACCTCAAAAACAAAACGATGTATATTATTTAGACGAAGGAAAGGATTTTTATGCCGCTATTCCTTTCTATAATTTACCCAAAACGCAGAAAAATCCAATAATTATAGGCTGGACCAACGACTGGGAATACGCCAATGACCTACCAGCGAATGATGGATATCGAGGTGGTTTTTCGGTCGCTAGGAAACTAGCTTTGTATAAATCAGGCTCTGGGTTTAAACTAAAGCAGCAACCTATTATTAACTCAAAAATCAAAACAGAAACTTTAACGCTGTCCAAAAAATATGTGCTAAATTCAAAATTTGGAGAAAAAACTCAAAATTCTTATCGATTAAATTTGGAAATTGATCTAAACACTTCCCAAGGTTTTGACTTAGAATTGTTGAAGTATGATAATCAATACTTGCTTTTGAGCTACGACCTTTCATCCAATTTGCTCACATTAGACCGAACAAAATCTGGCAAAGTGGATTTTAACAAACGATTTTCAAGTATGGAATCAGTAAAGGTCTCTCCGAAAAATAATAAGTTGTTCTTAGATATTTTGGTGGATAAATCTATTGTTGAAGTCTATGTTAATTCTGGCGAAAAAGTTATTACCGAGCTTGTTTTTCCCGAAAAATTAAAAACATCAGAAGTTTTCAACTTCCATTAAGTTTGTTTTTTGGATTCTTGAAAATCACAATTTGATATTTTTTAGATTAAATATTGATATATCTCATTATTTATTTATTCTATTTTCTCTTGATTTGAGTAAACAAAACAAGATTAAAAATGGAAACTCAAACATACTTTTTCGACCTTCACGAAGACCATGTTGAATGGTTAAATGCATTGGATTTTTATCAAGATGAAATTGTTATATTTAAAAACAGGCTGGCAGAAGTCAGTGAGAAAAATAGCAATTTGGAAGTAAAAAAACTTGTAGAAAAATTTCAAAACAAGTTAATCATTCAAAAAAATGAAATAGACTTGCTTAAACATTACATTAAGCATTCAGAGCAAGAAATGGAGATTGAAATAAAGAAAAATCCAGTGGCCGTTGATCACCGAAAAACTACTGAAGACTTGAGTCTTAGAGACAGAGTGAAAATGTTTGTGAAACTTTTTGGCGAGCTAAAAGAAGAGTTTAATGACTTTGTAGGTCGAAATTTATAATTGGATTAAAGGCTACTCTAAAAGGGTAGCCTTTAATTTTGATTAAGGTATAAATTCTTTTTTAATTTAATCCCACAAAAATTAACCTATTTTTCATTTCATTTTAAACCTTACGCCATAATTAATTCCAAAGGTCCGAGGTTTAAAACTCAAATTCTGATCGCTTGAAACTCCAGAAATTAAAGCTCGCTGATAAGTTGTCCCCATGTTGGCTTCCCAAGATTTATTAATGTTATAGTTTAATCTTAAACCACCCATTCCGCTGACATTCAACAAATTGAAGGCAGAATTTGAAGCTGTAAGATTAGAACTCTTTTCGTTTTCAGAATCAGATTTCCCAAATACAAACAAGTCCCCACTAATACCGCCCAAAGCCTCCACACCCAAGTTTTTAACAATAGGTAAACTGTAATTTAGTAAAAGAGGTACGTTAAAATAATTGTAAAGCTGCTTATTTGTAGCATTTACTGACAGTACAGTTTGTGTATTATTGGCTTGTTTGTCTAAATAATTTGACTGAAAATAGCTATTTACTTCACCGGTAGTTTCGTCTATTGCATACACATTGGTACTTAAAAAAGCACTCGCTTGCATGTATCTCAACCCACTTTCAATACCAATTCTTTTTTTAAGTTTTTTACCAAATGAAAAGCCGAAATTCAAAGCCGTACCATTTTTAAAGCTGGTTTCTGGCAAACTATTTGGTAACAAGCTAGAAATATTCCCTTGTGAACTAGGACTTGAAGGAGACATAGAAAAATCAGCATTCTTCGCCACAAAAGTAGGGTCATTTCTTGCCGAACTTAGTGCCTCACCTGTGAATCCCTTATTTTCAAAATTTGGATTAAATGGAGCCACTCCAGAGCTTAAGCCAAACCATAATTTATCTTTCGGTGTTTTTACTTCTGCTACTGCATCTTCAAAATCAACACTTATATGAGAGCGAAAAGGTTGAAATCTATTCGCAAAATTCCTAAACCCTTTCTGATTAATTTTACTGATTTCTGCTTTCTGATTTTCATTAAGTGTATTATTATTATTCTCCTCATGATTTTGTGACGCAAGATTCAAAAAATCACTACCTGCCGGATTTATCAAAGCAATACTTTCATTTGGTTCACCAATAAAATTTGATTTTTTACTTTTGGCAAGTAAATTTAAATTTCTTCCAACCAAACGCTGGCTTTCATAACCCGAAGTGTTTAAAGTAGCTAAATTATTATTTTTAAGACCCTGAGAACCTTTATTTTGTGTCTCAATGATAAGTTGTTTTTCCTTTTTAATTTTTGTTTCAATTGAAGAAGCCAAATTGTCTTTCTCTGTATTTATACTATGATTACCAACCACTTGCGTTGTTTTTTCTGATGATTTATTATTGTTTACAAATAGCAGTGTAAGTCCTAAAACCAAAGCAGCGGCAAAACCCGACATTAATGCTGGATTCTTCCACCACAAAAAAGCCACTCTTTTCTTTTTCTTCTGATCAAGTTCTTTTTCGATATTTTCCCAAACAAAATCAGGAGGTGGCACTGAGGCGTCGTTCAATGCACCTTTCCACTGATCTTCGAAATTTTTGAATTCTGATTCCATTTATTTAATTGGCTTTTGCCAGTCTAATATTTTCTTTATCTATCTTTTCCATTAAAAGCATTCTCGCTCTCGAAAACTGAGATTTTGAAGTTCCTTCTGTAATATTCAACATTTCTGCAATTTCTTGATGTTTAAATCCTTCTAAGGCATATAAGTTAAAAACCGCCCTACATCCTTCTGGAAGCTCATTTATTAGCCCCAACAATGTTTCCATTTTGAGGTTTTCTAAACCCAAATTCCCAGGACTTTTGTCCAAATCTCCATGATAATCAACGATGTCTATCGTTGTCATTTGTCCACGCTTTTGAATAGCCTTCAAGGCAGTATTTATCACTATTCTCTTCAACCAAGCTTCGAGTGGACAGTCGAATCGAAAAGAATCTAAGTTTTTGAATATCTTTATAAATGCATCTTGCAATACATCTTGGGCTTCGTCTCGGCTTTTCATATATCTGAGCGATACGGCAAAGAGTTTCCCAGCAAATTGTTCATACAATTGCCTCTGAGCCACCCGCTCCTCACGAATGCAGGCCTCCACTACAAGTTTATCGTTTGACATATTTTACAAAAGGCAGAATACCTAAAAATGAGTATTCAAAAGGGTACAAGAATGATTCCAATAACGAAAAAATGGTTGGAATTATCGTGCAAATATAAAAATCTGATCGTTGAGGATATTGTAATTTTTGGCCAAAGGTATGCCACTGGGTACCTTTGGAGCGTTGATTCCTTCCTTTATCGCATTACCGCTTTTAATAATTCTGATTTCATCATAAAGCTTTTCCTCAAAAAAAGACTGAATTAGTTGTGGACCACCCTCTACCAAAACGCTATTTATGCCTCTATTTTTGAGGCTTGAAAGCATTTTATTTAGAAAATCTATTTCTGATTCGATTTTAATATATTCAAGATTATCAATGCTTTGATTTTTGTGAAGATTGTATATTAAAGTTTTTTGCTTTTGATCAAAAATATGAAAATCACCTTGAATACTTAAGTTTCTATCAATAATTATTCGTGTAGGATTATTGGCTTCTGGCCAATTTCGAACATTCAGTTGGGGATTGTCGTTCAAAATAGTGTTAGTTCCAACTAAAATACCAGCTTCTTCAGCTCGCCAACGGTGAACTGTGATATTAGTTGTTTTATTTGAAATCGCCAACGGATTTCCGTCCTTTTGGGCAACGTAACCATCAGATGTTTCAGCCCATTTTATGACTATATATGGTAATCCTAAGCGATGTGCTTTAAAAAAACGTTTGTTGAGTTCTTCACCTTCTTGAGTCAAAACACCCATTACAACCTCTATTCCAGCTTCTTGCAGTTTTTTAACACCTATTCCGGAAACTTGGGGAAATGGGTCGAGATTACAGATTACTACTTTTTTAACTTTGTGTTTTATCAACAAATCGGCACAGGGCGGAGTTTTTCCGAAATGAGCACACGGTTCGAGCGTTACATACACCGTGGCTTCATGCAGTAACTCTTTGTTAATAACAGCATTTACCGCATTTACCTCCGCATGAGCTTCTCCATACTTTTGATGAAATCGTTCTGCTATGATAATACCATCATGCACAATTAGACAGCCT
>JAIPAJ010000240.1 GCA_021740125.1 Leadbetterella sp.
GATCTTTAACGCTTCCGCCTGGGTTATTTCCTTCTAGTTTCGCAAAAGTCCGAACTTTAGGGTTTGGACTAAGTCTGCTAAGTTCGGCAAGTGGTGTATTCCCAATCAAATCTAATATTCTGGGCATAAAATGGCTTTTATTTCAAAACTCAAATTTAAACCAAAAAGTGCATTTTGAAATGTCATTCGTATTTTTTATGTTTCTAATATAGTATTTTGTCGAAATCTTTAGAAATTGTATTTTTTGTCTATTAAAAGCTTATTTAATTCATGAGGTCATTGTTAAATTAATTTAAAAAGAATATTTTCGCATTGTGTATTCACTTAATCAATAAACCAATTATGAAAAAACTCTTTTTGGCTTTCTCGTTCTTATTTTCAACCGCTATCGTTGTGGCTCAAGGCCCTTCAGGGACTTCTTACAATGCCAACACTAGGTTTGAACAATTAGGCGGAACTTTGCCCACTCCCAATACTTTCCGTACAGCCTCAGGTGCTCCAGGAAAAGATTATTTTCAAAATAAAGCAGATTACGACATCAAAGCCGAGCTAGATGATGTAAATCAGCGTATAATTGGTTCAGAGATAATAACTTATACCAATTTCTCTACGGATGATTTGCGTTATCTGTGGCTACAGTTAGACCAAAACTTGTTTAAGAAAAACTCAATAAACGCTTTGGGTAAAACAGGTGGGGTGAATCCACAAATGAGTAGCACGCAGCTCAATGGTATGAATTCGCCAAGCTCTGTAAATACAACCATCACGGCCGAAAAAGAATATGGCTACATTATTAAATCTGTAAAAGATTTAAAAGGTGCCAACATTCCTTATACCATTAATGGTACGATGATGCGTGTAGATATCCCACTTTCATTAAAACCTACTATTGCTACTTCTATCAAGATTGAGTGGGAATACAACATCACGGAATATTATGGAAGGTCAGGCTATGAATTTTTTGAAAAAGACGGAAACTATAACTATTTCATTGCTCATTGGTTTCCTCGTATGTGTGTCTATGACGATGTGAGCGGATGGCAAAACAAACAGTTTTTGGGTCAAGGGGAGTTTACGCTTCCTTTTGGCGACTATAAAGTAGAAATCACTGTTCCTGATGATCATATTTTAGGTGCTACAGGTGAATGTCAAAACTACACCAAGGTATTATCGAAAGTGCAGCAAGATAGAATGAAAGAGGCCGCGAACTCTAAAACTCCAATTATTTTGGCCTCTCAAGCCGAAGCAGAAGAAAGGATGAAATTCAAAAGCACAAAAAAGCAAACTTGGATTTTTACAGCCAAAAAAGTTAGAGATTTCGCATTTACTTCTTCTCGTAGATTCATTTGGGATGCTATGCAAACGGATGTTTATGGCAATGGAAAAAAGATATGGAGCATGTCGTTTTATTCTAAAGAAGGAAATCCACTTTGGGAAAAATACTCTACGCGTGTTGTAGAACACACATTACGTTCTTATGGTCAACATACCATAGAATATCCTTATCCTGTGGCTATCTCTTGTCATGCTACCCGCGGCGGCGGTATGGAATACCCCATGATCAGCTTTAACGGTGGTAGACCTGAAGCTGATGGAACGTATTCTGAAGGTACTAAATACGGTATGATTGGTGTAATTATCCACGAAGTGGGCCATAATTTCTTCCCGATGATTGTAAATACTGACGAAAGACAGTGGACATGGATGGACGAAGGCTTAAATACTTTTTGCCAATATTTGGCCGAAAAAGAGTGGGATAAAGACTATCCAGCACGTAGAGGTGAGCCACAAGACATTGTGCCTTACATGAAAACGGACAAAACACAGCAAGTGCCTATCATGAGTTCTTCAGACAATATCATGGCTTTTGGGCCAAATGCTTACGCAAAACCAGCTACTGGATTGAATATGCTTCGTGAAACCATTATGGGAAGAGAACTTTTTGATGCTGCTTTCAAAGAATATGCCCGTCGTTGGGCTTTCAAGAGTCCTATGCCTGCTGACTTTTTCCGAACTATGGAAGACGCTTCCGGTGTAGACTTGGATTGGTTCTGGAAAGGCTGGTTCTACACTGTTGAGCCTGTAGATCAGGATTTGGCTGAAGTACAATGGTTTTCTTTGGACACACAGAACCCTGAATTAACCAAGGCAGATATTAAGAAAATGGATGAGGCTAAAGCCAAAACCATGAGCAAAATGCGTGATAAGAAAGATATTCCTCAGTCAGTTGTCGAGGCCGATTCATCTATGAAAGATTTCTACAATTCCTATGACAGATATGCTGTTACAGAGGCCGATAAAAAGAGATATGATGCCTATAAATCTTCATTGTCAGCTGACGATCAAAAACTTCTGGAATCTGGAATGAATTATTATGTTTTGAAAATCAAAAATAAAGGTGGTTTGGTAATGCCCGTAATCGTGCAAGCAGTTTACGAAGATGGCACTACAGAAGACTTTAGATATCCAGCCGAAATCTGGAGATTAAATGATGTTGAAATCACCAAAACTATTCCTACAAAGAAAAAAGTGGAGAAGTTTAAGTTGGATCCTTATATGGAAATAGCCGATATCGATGCGGCGAACAACAGTTTTCCAAAAGAGCCAGAAGCTCCAACGAAGTTCCAATTGATGAAACAACGTTCATTTGGACCGCAAGGACCGAATCCAATGCAAGAAGCCAAAAAGAATGAGGCTGCGGGTGTTGGAAGTAGCGGCAAAAACTAATTTGTTTTTATTGTTTTAATAATGGAGAGATAAGTTTAAGCTTGTCTCTCTTTTTTTTGATGAAACATGCAACTTTCTAATTTTGTGGTCATCTTTAAACGAAACAATCCTAGTTTGAGTCACGAATATATAAAAGATAAGACAACTGAGCTCGTGGAGCTTTGCAAGGTGGGCAATCCTATGGCTCAGCGGGAGATTTATAATTTATATATAAAAGCCATGTTTAATACGGCTTTGCGGATAGTAGGGGATAGGGAAGAGGCTGAAGATGTGATTCAAGAGTCGTTTTTGGACGGTTTTCTAAAAATAGGAATGTTTAGGGGCGATGCTACTTTTGGAGCTTGGTTAAAATCAATCGTGGTAAATAAGTCTATTGCAAAACTAAGAAGCCGAAAAGTAGTTCTAGAAGAAATAGACGATAAGTTGGAGGCAACCTTTAGAGAAGAAGATGAGGAAGATTTCGAGGAGAAAATGGAGACCATTGAAAAAGTAAAAAGGGCCATGAGTAGTTTACCAAATGGATTTAAATTGGTGCTAAATCTATATTTGTTTGAGGGTTATGATCACCAAGAAATAGGTAGTATTTTAGGAATTAGCGAGGTGACTTCTAGAAGTCAATTTATTAGAGGGAAGTCAAAATTGTTAGAACTTTTAAAAGTAACACAATGAAATTAGAAGAGTTTATAAATAGAAACAGAGAGAAGTTTGAGGAGGAAGTTTCTCCAAACTTATGGGCAAAATTAGAAAAGCAATTGCCCCAAAAACCTAAACCAACAATTTGGGTTAATAGTAAAATTTTGAGAATAGCTGCTGGCATAATTATTTGTTTGGGTGTAGGTTTTTGGTTTGGAAAATATTCCAAAGAAGAAGTTTTTGCTTCGAAACAAGATAAAATGATCAACTCAGAGCCTACATTAGTAACTTACACCGAAGCTGTCACTGAGAAAAAGAAAAACTTGGAGGACTTGATTGAGAAAAATCCCGAATTACAAAAAGCATTTTTAGGCGACTTGTCAGACTTACAGAAAAACTTCGAATACCTTAAGTCGCAATTGCCTCACAATCCAAATCATGATCAATTGTTTGAAGCTATGGTGCAAAATCTTAAATGGCAGATTGATTTGCTCAACCAACAGACCGCCATTGCCGTAGATGTTAACAAAAATGAAATACTCTAAAATGAAAACCTATATTAGTTATTTAATTATCAGTATATTGAGTATCGGTTTTGCCGATGCCCACGAAAGTCCTATAATTGAAAAAAGGAAAGAGTTTAATTTTAATTATACTTCCACTGGGATTGAAAGACTCGAAATAGTGAACCAGTTTGGAGATGTTAAAGTGTATTTTTCTAACCAAAAAAGTATTAGCGTAAATGTGCAAGTAACCGCCAATGCACCTACTTCTGTTCAGTTAGAAGAATTTATAGAATCTATAAATGTAAACGGTATACGGAACAATGATGTAATAAAAATCTCTACCTCCATAAAGAAAGAAAACTATAACATGAATTCTTGGAATAAAGACAAAAATTCGAGTTTCAAAATTGATTATAACGTATACATTCCTAAAAACTTAGAATTGGTAATTTCCAATAGTTTTGGAGAAGTTATTCTTCCAGACTTTTCCGCCCCATTGACTTTAAATCTAAATTATTGTACCCTTCAAGCAGCCAAAATCTCAAATCCATACTCCAAAATAAACTTGAATTATGGAGTAGCCAACATAAAAGCCTTACATGGCGGAGATATAAATTCAAACTTCACAGCCGTAAATATGGGAGAAATGCGGAACGTGAATATGAAAAATAATCATGGAAGCCTGAAAGCCAAGTATTTAGAGGACATAGAAGGTGTGATGAACTACTCAGGTGGAGTCTTTGGCAATATCAAAGAAGCGGTTAAATTGAATGTCAATTTCTCAAAAAACTTCACCATCGAAAATATTGACGAAAAAGTGAAAAAGCTGGAAATTTTCTCTAATTATTCGAACATAGATTTACCGATAAGCCAAAAATTTAACGGCGTTTTCGATATTAAAACCTCTAACGGTAGTTTTTGGGTTGATCCAGCCTTGATGGTCCACTTTTTCAAGAATTCTGAAACTGATGGTAAAAAGAATGGTTACAAACCGAAAACATCAAATTCCTACCAAGGTAAAATAGGTACAACTACAAACACCGAAACCAAGATATTGATTATCTCTAACTTCGGAGACGTAAAAATAAAATAGGCACTTTTCTTAGTACTGTCCAGTTCCTAACATCACAAGCGTACAAGCTTCAAGTACTTCAGTACCTTGTGCTTCAAGTTTTGTTTCTAATTCAAAATTCTCAGCTCCTGGATTAAAAATCACTCTTTTGGGTTTCATTTTTAATAAGAAATCCTCATATTGTTGTTGATTTTTCTCGCTTAAATATACAGTTACCGTATCGATGTCTTTAGCTATATCCTCTATTTCGGTTTTGATATTTACTCCACCAATTTGACCTTCATTTTGACCCAATAGCTCTATTGAATGGCCTTTCTGAAGCAATCTTTCAGCAGCCATTAAAGCATATCTTCCAGGTTTTGTGGTAGCCCCAAGCACCAATGTTTTTTTGTTGTGCATTTTTTTAAAATGTTAAGCTTAAAGTTAATATTTCTCCTTTTCTGTTTACAATCACAGGTACGGTTTGGCCTTTTTCAAATTTACCTAAAGCCGCCATATAACCATAAACGTCTTTAATGTCGTGTTCACCTATTTTAGTAATAATATCTCCTGCTTTTAGCCCAGCTTTTTCTCCCGGTCTGCCTTCAGATGCTCCGTCTAATTTTAGACCTACTCCATCAAACGAATAATCAGGAATTACACCCATAGTTACTTTGAAGGTACTTTTTGTGGCTGCAGAATGCGGGTTAGAAGTTTTCTTAAAATCAATTTTTGGACTTGCATTCAGTTTTTCAACCATGTTTTTGATATAATCCAAAAGCAATGCTTCTCCCTCATAATTAATCAAATTGGCGTCATCAGTTGGTTTATGATATTCTTGATGTGCCCCCGTAAACAAAAACAATACTGGAATATCCTTCAAGTAAAACGAAGTGTGGTCTGACGGTCCTATTCCAGCTGAGTCTAGAGTATGTTTAATATTCATTTCTGAGGCCAATTTTGATGCATTTACTTCCCAAAACTTACTCGTGC
>JAIPAJ010000241.1 GCA_021740125.1 Leadbetterella sp.
GGACTGGAAACTTAAAGAAGTGGAATCTTGGAAATCAGAGCCAGTAAGCCTAGAGAAAATTGATGTGGAAGGGATGAAGCAGCTGATGGGCAAATCAGACGGTAAGTTTAGATTGATAAATTTTTGGGCAACCTGGTGTGGTCCATGTGTGGCGGAGTTTTCGGCTTTGACAGAAACCGATAAAATGTATAGAAACCGAGACTTTGACTTCGTGACAGTTTCACTTGATGATTTTAAGGCACAGGAAAAAGCATTAACCTTTTTAAAGAAAAAATACGCCTCCAACAAAAACTTGATTTATGGAAGTGAAAAGAAATACGACCTCATAGAAGCCGTAGATCCCAAATGGCAAGGTGCTTTGCCCTATACCATATTGGTTTCACCTGAAGGAAAAATCGTGTTCCGCCAAAGTGGAATTATTGATATTGTGGCATTAAGAACCGCTATCGTTGAAAAAATCGGGCGGTATTATCCTTGAGGGTTTGGTTATTGGTTGACTGGTTATTGGTTGTCCCGATAATTATCGGGAGGTTATTGGTTGTCCCGATAGCTATCGGGAGGTTATTGGTACTAGTCACTGGCCACTGAGCACAATGAAATTCAGATGATAGTCTGAATGAAATTGCGATCGATAGATCTCGAAGTGGGTTATTGGTTGATTTGTATTGGTTGACTGGTTATTGGTTGTCCCGATAGCTATCGGGAGGTTACTGGTTTGCTGATTGGTTACTTGGAGGCTTTGTGTTTATTAAAATCAAGTAGGAATTTGTATTTAGTTTAGTTGTACCTTCTTCAAGTTTAGGTTGTTAAAGCGGACAGGCTTAAGAACTGTATATTTTCTCAAATTTAATGCCGCTTCATCCAATCCAATGCGTATCCCAAAACCTGCTCTTTTTCAAATTCATTGTGAATTTCGTGGTATAATTTTGGCCAGCTTTTAAAGGCAATATCGTTTTTCTCACAGAAAGATTTGCTCGCTTGAAAATTGGTTAGAATATCTTCTTCTCCATGCATCACTAGGAGTGGAATAGGGCTTGTTTTTACACCTTCCATTAACCACTCTCCCCATTCAATGATACCGATACCCACAACACCCGAAACCATATTGTGCACCAATGGGTCATTTATATAGGCATCAATAATGGCTTTGTCATGAGATAAGTTATTTAATTCCAATCCATTGGCTTGGGTAAAGGCAGGCATGAATTTTCTTCCAAATTTGCCAAGCAATAATTTTATTTTTGGAATATCGAAGCCAGGTTTTATGGCAGGAGCGGAGGCAATCACCCCAGCTATATGGGGTTGGTTTTTGTATAAATAATTCAATACCAAACAAGCACCCATGCTGTGGCCATATAAAAATGTGGGTACATTTGGTACAAAATTTTTGGTGGTGTTAACCAGATAATCTATTTGCCATAAATAATCTTCCATCTTGGGTGTATGTCCTTTTTTGCCTTCGGTTTGGCCATGTCCGAAAGTATCCACGGCCAATACATTTATATTATTGGCGGTAAAGAAGCGGGCGAAGTTTTCATATCTACCGCTGTGTTCGCCCAGTCCATGCACCAAAGCGATATTGGCCAAAGGCTCGCCATCGGCCAACCATTGATTGAAAAACATTTTGCGGCCATCAAAGGCCTCTTGGTAGAAGGTTAGGTGTTTCATAGTTATTCTTTCCATTTAATGTTACAGCCCATGCTTGGAAACTGTATTTCAGAAACCATTTGATTTGCTAAGATGGCATTTAAAGCTCCTTTTAAATCTTTGCCGGTGAGTGGTTGAGGATGCTCTACTCTTGGCCTAGATTCATCTAATCTTCCTCTATATTTGAGTTTGAGGTCTTCTGAGAAAATATAAAAATCTGGCGTGCAAGCTGCATCGTAAGCTTTTGCTACAATCTGGCTTTCGTCAAAAAGATAGGGGATGTCTAGCTTCCATTCCTCCATAAATTCTTTCATTGCTTCTGGGCCATCTTGCGGATATTTTAGAATGTCATTTGAGCTGATGGCTACAAAAGCGACCCCTTTTGAAGCGTATTCTTTCACAATTCTTGCAATTTCGGGCATTACGTGTATCACATAAGGGCAATGATTGCAAATAAACATCATCACGGTGGCCTTTTCTCCTTTGATTTTGTCTAAGGAAAGATTTTTTCCAGAAAGCGTATCAAATAAATTAAAGTCGGGTGCCAATGTACCCAAATTGATCATGTTGGAAGGCGTTAAGGCCATAAATTGAATGTTTGAATACTCAAATATATCTTTTTGCAAGGTATTTTCGATACTTTTGTAAAAAAGTTTAGATGGAAATAATGTTGGAGTCGAAATATTTTGAAATTGTGGCGAGCGTGGTGGTATTTATACTGCTGATGATTGTTCGGGCTATTTTTCGATCTATCATTCGCAAACATGCCCACAAATATGACTTGGATATTGGCCAACGAAAATATGCCAACAAATTCTTCAACTTCGTTTTGGGCATTTTGCTTTTTGTTTGTTTGGGTATCATTTGGGACGTTTCAGTCAAAGGTCTTTCCATCTATTTTGCTTCGATTTTCACTATTGTAGGTGTAGCTTTGTTTGCCAACTGGTCTATTTTGAGCAATATCACGTCGGCCATTATCATGTTTTTTAATTCGCCTTATAAAATCGGTACCAAGATTCAAATCATGGACAAAGATGACTCTGTGTCGGGTACGGTGATGGATATTACCCTTTTTTCTATACAAATACAGACCGACGAGGGCGACATCGTTTCATATCCAAACAATATCGCCATTCAAAAGCCCATTAAGCAATTAAAATAGTAATTTTTCAAAATCAAAAAGCTGCTCTTTCGCAAGAACCGAAAAGAAAACAACATTCATGAATCTTCCCGAAGCGTTTCAAACCAATATCTCCCAAATTTTGGGAGCAGAACTTCCAGATTTCTTGGCGGCTTTGGACAAGTCAGCTCCCATTAGTGTACGTTTGAATCCCAAAAAGAAATCAGAATTACCCGCTCTCGAAATAGAAGAAAACGTAATTTGGGCAAAAGATGGCAGGTACTTACTAAACAGACCATTTTTTACCGAAGACCCATCATTCCATGCTGGAGCTTATGTTGTTCAAGATGCATCAGCAATGTTTTTAGGGCATGTTTTGGAGCAAGTAGTTGATCACGGTAGACCTATTCGGGTATTAGATTTATGTGCATCAAAAGGAGAACAGACAACGCTTTTAGCATCCATGTTGGGTGAAAATGACCTTTTGGTAGCCAACGAAGTTGTAAAAAGTCAATTGTCTATTTTGAAAGAAAATCTTTTGAAATGGGGCTTTAGTAATGTTATCATAAGTAATCAAGATCCGGAAACTTTTGCAGATTTAGAAGGTTTTTTTGATGTTGTATTGGTAAATGCTCCTAGCTCGGGCGAAGGTCTTTTTAGAACAAAAAGTGCTGCAGTTAGCGAATGGTCAGAATCAAATATGCAAATGCATGCTACGCGTCAAAAACGATTACTGAGTGCGGCGGCCATGTTGGTAGCTCCAAAAGGGGTGCTGATTTATACCACCAACGCCTATAATTCTACTGAAAATCAGGAAAATGTAAAGTGGCTCAACAGAACATTGGATTTCGAAACTATAGATTTGGAAGTTCCTGAAACTTGGGGAATTACAAAGCGTGAAAATTGCTTTCAGTTTTTTCCTCATAAAACCAAAGGCGAAGGGTTTTTCATAGCTGCCATGAAAAATCTCAGCAGAGATGCCAAGTTTGTAAAAGGCAAACCAGACTTAAACAGACTACGAAGAGAACAAAGAGCAATTCTGAAAGATTGGTTCAAACCTGAGTTATTTGAGGAGTTAGAGTTTTTGTACAAAAATGATGGCAATATTGTTGCCATCAGAACTTCTTTATTGACAGATTATGGTTCGGTTTTAAGAGCTTTGGCCAAGAGATCATCTGGTATTGAAATCGGGATTTTCAAAGGAAAGGATTTTGTGCCTTCTCATGCTTTTGCCTTGTCTGATATGATTTCAGACACCGTGGAGCGACTAGAAGTGCCAGCAAATGAAGCCCTTAAGTTTTTAAGAAAACAAAATTTTGAGTTTTCTACAGGAAAAGACGGTTGGTTGTTAATCACTTATGGTGGCCTTGCATTGGGATGGATAAAAAAAATCGGTGACAGAATTAATAACTATTTGCCAACGGAATGGAGGATTCGAGAGGATTTGGTATAATTGGTTACTGGTTTGCTAGTTGATTGGTTACTGGTTTGTTGGATACTGGTTGTCCCGATAGCTATCGGGAGGTTACTGGTTTGCTGGTTGATTGGATATTTAGGAGGTATTTATGGCCAAATTACTTTCATTTAATTAAAAGTCAACCAATAACTAATATCTAATAACCAATAACTAATGACTAATATCCAATTACTAATAACCAATTACTAATAACTAATAACCAATTACTAATACACGAATTACCAATTCCAACCATTACCAATTTCAAAATAAATCCCTTATTTTTGCTTTTTCAATAAACAAAACCCAATGTCTCAAAAGTTTGCTTTTACCATTTGCTCCATCAATTATTTAGCCCAAGCAAGGGTACTGGCCGATTCTCTAAAAAAATCCAATCCAGACTATGAATTTGTGATTGGCCTCTGTGATAAAATTGATGGCAGTGGAGTGGATGTTAACAAGTTGCAGGGTTTTAATCTGCTCGAAATTCACGAAATCCGCATTGAAGGTTTCGACGAAATGTGCGATAGATACGACATTACTGAACTCAATACGGCCATTAAGCCTTTCTACATTGACTATTTTTTCAGAACCAGAAAAGACATAGATTCGGTTATTTATTTCGATCCAGATATTGAGATATTTGATAAACTAACGGGTTTGGAAGAAGGCTTAGCCGAAAATAACGTAATTCTTACACCTCATTTCTATACGCCGATTTTCGATAAAAAATCCCGTACCGAGCAGCAAATGTTTGTGAATGGTATCTATAATTTGGGGTTTTTGGCAGTGAGTCGCTCCGAGGAGACTGATAAATTTATGCACTGGTGGATGACCAAGCTTAAGACGGAGTGTTATATGGATATCCAAAACGGCATGTTTGTAGATCAGCTTTACTGTAACATGGTACCATTGTATTTTGAAGGTGTAAAAATCGATAAATATCCAGGTTACAATATCTCCTATTGGAACTTGCACGAGCGTTATTTTACCTTCGAAAACGACAAATATTTTGTAAATGGTAAACCTTTGGTGTTTTATCATTACAGTGGTATTAATATCAAAGACCCTCAAAATATTTCACGGTGGCAAGATAGGTTTGACCTCATTAACAGGCCTGATTTGGTGGAAATATTTAAAAGTTACAGAACGCAATTGGCTGCTAATGAGAACGATTATTTCAAATCGATTCGTTGTTATTATCTAAAACCTATTCCTGAATTACCCAAAAAGAGTATTTTGAAAAGGATTTTAACTTCAATAACCTTCAGGATTTATCAGTTCTTCGAAAAATTACCTATATAAAAACTATGAATATTTTATTGGTCACGGTGGTCTTTCCATATCCTATCAACGATGGGGGAAGAAGTGGAACATTTAAACTAATCGAATATCTTAGGTTTGAACACAACATTACCTTGGTTTGCCCCTCTTGTAGTCAATCTAACTACAAAAAACTACATGAACTTTGGCCAAATGTAAACATTCTGACTTTCGATAGTCCTAAAAGTATTAGTGAAGGATTTAATCTCAAAGGACTTATCAAGAAAACCATAGTTGGTCAAAAAAAGCCATCAAAAAGTGAGATTTTTAAAAGCAACATGGTGCTCAATAGCACAGATTTGGTGAAGTATTATTTCTCGAATTTGATTCA
>JAIPAJ010000242.1 GCA_021740125.1 Leadbetterella sp.
AAAATCTAAGCTATTTTTTTGGGAAAAAACATAAAAGAAGTCTTTCTTAAATATTATTGTATCATTTTGCGACAATAATCTTTTTTATTAAAACTATTTGTCCTATTTTCGCACAAAATATTAATTTTCAAGTTCAACCTGTTTAATCAATTAAAATTTATGAAATTAAAACTATTGGCAATAATGGCCGCAGTAGTGTTTTCGCACAACACCATTGCTCAGTTGCAAACTGGTGAAAGCATAGCCGTAACCTCAACAGATGCCGGGAAAGTACGTGGATATATCAACAATGGTATTTACAATTACAAGGGCATTCCTTATGCAGAAGCAAAGCGTTTTGAATCACCTCAAAAACCAAAACCTTGGACAAACGTACGCAGCTCAATGTCTTATGGTCCGGTAGCTCCACTCGAAAACCCAACCACCAGCATAATGGACGAAAGCGAGTTTGTATTTGACCACAATTGGGGTTTTACAAATGAAGACTGCATGCGTATTAATGTCTGGACTCCTGGTATCAACGATGGCAAAAAACGCCCTGTAATGTTCTGGATACATGGTGGTGGTTTTACGGCTGGCTCATCTATTGAGTTGCCTTCTTATGACGGCGAAAACTTGGCAAAAAAAGGTGATGTGGTGGTAGTTTCAATCAATCATCGATTAAACATTTTAGGCTATTTAGATCTTTCAGCTTATGGAGATAAATACAAACAATCGGCTAATCTAAGTGTTTTGGACATGAAGGCAGCTTTGGAGTGGGTAAAAACTAATATTACAAATTTTGGAGGTGACCCCAATAATGTGACGATTTTTGGACAGTCTGGTGGTGGTGCAAAAGTAAATACTCTAATGGCCATGCCTTCAGCTAAAGGTCTTTTCCACAAAGCTATCAATCAAAGCGGTGCATTCCGATCAGCAATGTTGGATAAAGCTACTACCCAAGCTATTGGAGCTGAAGTAGTGAAAGAATTAGGACTTGGAGACAAAGTGGATGAGATTCAAAACGTTCCTTACCAAACTTTAGTAAATGCTGGAAAAAAAGCCCTAAAAACTGTGGCTGACAAAATGAAAGCCGAAGGCAAACCAGTTATAGGTTTTGGATTAGGCTGGGGACCAAGTGCAGATGGAGAGATTCTTCCTTACCAATTATTCTCTAACGAAGCTTTTGAACTTTCAAAAAACATTCCTTTGATGATAGGTACAACTATCAATGAATTTGCCGTATTCAGAGGAGGAATTCCAGCAAACTCAACAGATGAACAAGCCAAGGAAGCTATCAAAAAAGTACACGGCGATAAAACAGATGCATACATAGCTGCAGTAAAAAAAGCTTATCCAAATGGCAAAATGACAGATATGTTGAGCTATGACGTAATGTTTCGTCCTGGTGCCGTGGTACAAGCCAACATGAAATCAGCTTTGGCTGGCGGAGCACCAACTTACATGTATTTGTTTGATTGGCAGTCGCCTGTAATGGATGGTAAATACAAGGCGGTTCACTGTATGGAAATCGCTTTCTGTTTTGACAACATTCAACGCACCAAAAACATGACTGGTGGTACAAAAGAAGCCCAAGCGTTGGCTGACAAAATGAGTCAATCTTGGATAAATTTTGCAAAAGTTGGAGATCCTAACCACAAAGGTTTACCAAAATGGCCTGTATACAATTCATCAAATACAGCTACCATGCACTTTGATAATATTTCGAGTGTAAAGCCTCAAATGGACAAAGAATTGTTTGAATTGATGAAGTAATCTAAAGAATTCTTTTTTGCCACGAATGCACGAATAAAATTGAAAAAACTCGCATATTCGTGGCAAAATTATTTAAACCAAATGTAACAACCACACCAAAAGCCAAATCAACACAAAACTTATTAAAAGCGAAATATTTACCATGGTACCAGCTATTCGGGAATCAAAGCCAAATTCATCTGAAAAAGGTAGAATAGTCATACCCAATGGAAGTATAACTAACACAATTAAAACACTTTGCATAAGTGATGGTGGAACCAAAAAATAAATACCAACCACACAAATACCACCAAGCAAATATCTCAACAAAAGTAGTTTACTGATATATTTCATTTGAGACTTATTAAGCTCAAAACTCAAATAAATACCCATCAATAGTAGAACCAAAGGTTTATTGGCTTTTGCCAAAATTCCTAAAAAATCAAAGGCGATATCTGGCAATGGAATACTGAAAATATTTACGCTCAATCCAATAACCATTCCTGTAACAGGTGGCAAAGTAAAAACCCGAAGCATCAATTTTGAAATGGGAAATTTTCCATCGCCTCGTTTGGCAAAATACGAACCCACTGGATATACACCTCCGAAAGTCATGATGGTATTGCCAATATCAAACATGACAGCAAAAACCAAGGCTTCGGTACCCCAAATCCCTTCAATCAATGGAAATCCAAAAAGGCCAACATTAAGCCCACCTGCACCCATAGTAAGTACGCCTCTGAGCTTGGTTTCTAGACCTTTGAATAAGTAAAATGCCGCGGAAATCATGATTACACCCATGCCAATACATAAAAAAGGCAATAAAAAGAGCGTTGGCTCAAGTTTGATTTTAGCGGTAGAAATAATCATCAAAGCCGGAAAAGTAGTGTGCATCAAAAACTTCGAAAGCACTTTCCCTTCTTTTTCAGAAATAAAATTATACTTTTTTATCAGAAAGCCCATTAAAATAAAGGCTAACGTAATGATGAAAGTGGCGTTCGCTTGTGCCATTCAGAATCTTTTTAACAAAGATAAAGTCTATAAATACGAAGAGTACAATTATGTCAATTAAGGATAATTAATCAGAAAATAAATACCATTTCTGTATTTTAATGATGTTGTTTTCTGCTGATTATTCCGCCGGAAGCTTCTTTGATGGTATTGGCAAAAACAAAAGCATTTGGGTCAACTTCGTAAATCAAATTCTTTAACTTCCTTAACTCAAACCGCGTAATAACTGTAAAAATAATATTACAATCGGCACTGACTTCAAAGGTTTCTGGCAAAAAGCCCCGCTCTCCTTTATAGATAGTAATTCCACGCTTCAAATTGTTAACTAACTCATATTTAATAAGTTCGCTTTCAGAAGAAATAATAGTCACGCCCGTAAACGCCTGCAAACCTTCTACCACATAATCGATGGTTCGGGATGCTGCAAAATAAGTTAGGCAGGAATACAGAGCAGTTTCAACACCAAACTTAAAGGCCGCTATCGAAAATATTATGATATTAATTCCTAAAATGATTTCTGTAATGGTAAAAGAAGTCCTTTTGAGTGTATATAAGGCCAAAACCTCTATACCATCAAGTGCAGCACCAGCACGCATGTTAAGTCCAACACCCAAGCCAAGAAAAACACCACCGAAAATTGAAATTAGTAGTTTGTCATGCGTGAGGTCAAATACGGGTAAAGTCTGCAAAACAATTCCTAACAACACCACAGCTACAAAAGTCTTTATTGCAAAAGTCTTTCCCACAGTAAAATAACCCGTGGCAATAAGGGGAATATTCATCAAAACTATAACCAAGGCCAAGTTTAAATGATACAGCTCATGAATCAAAAGTGAAACACCTGTTACTCCACCGTCAAAAAAATGATTGGGTACTAGAAAACCTTTCAAAGCTATGGCGGCAATTAAAACTCCAAAAGCTATCATCAAGTATTCTTGAACATACCCTTGCAGTTTAGAGGTTTCGCCCTGTTTTTTCAAATTCTTCATCTTATGCACAATGTTTTTTAAATTCTTCCTTTTTTTTGTTTCTAGTTCTTTTTTGGCTGTTTCGGTAAAAAATTGATGTTTTGTAAGAAAATCAACCTGAATTTCACACCACATTGCTTCAGAAACTTGACGTCCTTCAGCTCTAAATTCAGCCACCAACTTATCGGAATTTTTTGTATAATTATCAGTACCAAGATAATACAAATCTGCATCACAAATAATTTCCTGTAATTTATTCTGCGGATTCTGCGGAAGCTTAGTGGCCATGATTAGTTCACCAATTACCTCAATATCTGCTTCTGAAAATCCGTATTCTGGCAAAATTTCTTGGGCAAAATTACGAGACCGTAGTTCATGCCCCTCACTTTTGGGCTCAAAGATAAAACCGGTATCGTGAAATAAAGCTGCCGTTTTTAATAGCTCTACCGAAGATTTTGCTATTTGCTCATTTTCAGCTAAATAAACCGTATGTTCCAAAACATTTATCGTGTGTTGATAATTGTGATAGGAAATAGAAGTGGGGATTTCAATCTTTAGTTTCTCGATAACTAAATCATAAATCTTGTCGAATCTCATAATATATTTTCGAAAATTTAAATCAATTTAGTACTTCAAAAACTATAACCTCAATAGATTTATTTTTGAGTACCTTGGATCCCAAAAGCTGACAATTAAATGATTGTTTTACTTTATTATAGGCCTCATCATTTATTAAAATCTGACCGTTTTGTGCTAAACTCTGTAGCCTTTGAGCAGTATTTACAGTATCGCCTATAACGGTATAATCGAGTCTTTTAAGCGTTTTTGAACCGATATTTCCCGAAATCATTTCTCCTGAATTAATACCAATTGAAACCTTGGGATGAAACTCAATTTTAGAGGCCGCCTGAGGTAATGCCTCTATGTGATTACGAATAGCCAGTGAAGCCTCAATAGCCCTATCTAAATGAAATTCGCCTTTGAAAACAGCCATGACACAGTCGCCGATAAACTTATCGATCAGCCCTCCTTGGGCAATAATTTCTTTTACGATTAGGTCAAAATATTGATTCAGCAGCATCACTACATTATCAGGACTTTCGGTCTCACTAATAGATGTAAAACTACAAATATCAATAAAAGCCACACTGGCTTCCACTGTTTCGTTGGCCGAAAGTGATGCCTCATACTCACGGCCCGACATAAAGTTGAGTACATTGTGGTCCACATACATTTTCAAGATATTGTTCTCCTTAATGGCTTGAATGGTCTCCTTGAGCTGATTTACGTGCTGAATAGTCTTCTCAATAGTAGTTTCAAGATCTGCAAAATTTACGGGCTTGGTCACGAAATCAAATGCTCCACGGTTCATGGCTGTCCGGATATTGTCCATGTCGCCATAAGCCGAAACCATAACTGATTTTACCAAAGGATGTGCTTCACTTAATTTAGTCAAAAGCGTAAGTCCATCCATCTCTGGCATATTGATATCACTCAAAACGATATCAACATCAGGATTTTCCTCCAAAACCCTCAATGCTTCTGAGCCATTGGTTGCGAACACAAAGGCGTAATGATGTTCACGGATTTTTTGCCTATACTTCTGCTTAATAAGTATCTCTAAGTCAGTTTCGTCATCGGCTATTAGTATCTTGGTCATTTCTCTAACGTTTAAAAAGTCTTTCTTTCAAATCACCAAAATCCAGAGGTTTGTTCAAGAAATCGTCGGCTCCTAAACTCAAAGCCTTGTTGCGTGTTTCATCGTCGCCATAGGCCGTTATCATCATTACGATAGGCTTTGGTTTTGTGTTTTTTTCTACTATTTCTCTCAAAAGCTCAATGCCACTCATACCTGGCATATTGATATCAGACAAGATCAAAATCGCCTCAGATTTATGTTCGTTTAGGTAAACCAATGCGTTTTCACCAGAAGTAGCAAACGAAAAATCTATTTCTCCCTTTCTGATTTCTTTACGAAATTTTTGCAAAAACAGATCTTGAATATCTACTTCATCGTCTACAACTAAAACTTTCATGGTTTTGGGTTTAATGTTGGTAAAAATAATAAATGTTTTAGCTAATTGGTAATTTTATCATAAATGTTGTGCCTTCGCCCTCAACACTTTCCACTTCAATGGTCCCTCCATGACCTTTAA
>JAIPAJ010000022.1 GCA_021740125.1 Leadbetterella sp.
TAACACTCGCCATTAGTTTTTCTTTGGTGAGTGTGACTCTACAAGTAACTAAAGCATCTCCAACTTTCTCACCATAATAAGTCCTGATATCAGTTTTTGAATTCTCTGGGACTATTAGGTATTCCATCATTTTAAAATCTGCAAACCTACCATCGAGTAAGGGAAGACCGATGATGGTCTCTGAATTTGATAAATTACCTATACCTGATGTTTTCTCGGTTCTTGACTGCTGAAGAATTTGAGAAAGTTTCGAAAAATTTAGTTGAACTTTTTGTGTGATTTCTTGTGAAATTGACACAAAATAACACAGCATCAATGCGATACTGTAGATCGTTTTTTTCATTAATTCTTTTACGTGTTAAAGCCTAAAGTTAATAGTATCCGAAAAATACAATATTTGACTTTAATAATATAATTTTAGTATTTTTTTGTGTCAAATAAACACTTACCTAGAAAAGAAAAGGGCAAAACTATTTGATTTTTTGTAATTTCACCGCCACACTTTTGCTGGTAGGCGTATGACTACCGTCTGCCATAGATTTTAAAGGAATCAGCACATTGGCCTCAGGAAAATAGGTGGCCAAACAACCCACTGGAATATTATAAGGAACAACCAAAAAACATTCAGCAATGCGTTTTATGCCACCAAATTCGTTAATAATATCCACTTTTTCATAGTTTTCATATCCAGCTTTAAACATGTCTTTTGGATTCATAAATACAATTCTTCGCTCATTATAAATCCCCCTATATCTATCATTTAACCCATAAACCGTTGTATTAAACTGGTCGTGACTTCTAATGGTCATCAATATATATTCATCAGGTTTTACTGTAAGCTTCTCCCAAATATTTACAGTGAATTTGGCTTTTCCTGATGAGGTTTTAAACTTTCCCTCTCTTGGAGCATTGGGCAAATAAAATCCTCCATCCAGAGTTACTTTTTCCTCAAAATTTTTAAATCCCTCAATAGTTTTGGCAATGTCTTCACGAATCAATGTATAATTTTCAACATAAGACAACCAATGAATACCATGCTTTTTTCCCAATACTTTATGGGCCAAATGGGCAACAATAGCTGGTTCAGACATCATGTCTTGTGACAAAGGATTTAGCACACCTTGCGATTTTTGCACCACACCCATCGAATTTTCGGTTGTCACAAACTGCTCACCAGATTTTTGAAAATCTTTGTCGGTACGTCCTAAACACGGCAAAACCAAGGCAGTCTTGCCATGAATCAAATGGCTGCGGTTGAGTTTTGTAGAAACCTGCACCGTTAAACTGCAGTTTTTCATGGCTTGGGCTGTATACTCAGTATCGGGTGAAGCCGAAAGGAAATTGCCCCCCAAAGCAAAAAACACTTTAGCTTTTTTTTCATACATGGCCTCAATGGCCTCTACCACATCATAACCATGTTGCTGAGGTGGAGTAAATCCAAAATTCTTTTCAATCGCCTCATTAAATGCGGCAGAAGGTTTGTGCATAATGCCGACCGTGCGGTCGCCCTGCACATTGCTATGCCCACGCACTGGACAAGTACCCGCACCTTCTTTTCCGATAGATCCCCTCAAAAGCAATAGATTTACGACTTCCTGAATGGTGGCCACCGAGTTTTTGTGTTGTGTAAGTCCCATAGCCCAGCAAACTATGATTTTAGAATTCGTTGCCAACAAATCCACTAAGTCATCAAATTGTTCTATCGAAATCCCTGCATCTCCAAGCAAACTTTCGATATTTACAGTTTCAAATTGTTTTAGAAAATCATCATAGCCTTCCGTATTTTTTTTTATAAAATCAAAATCAATTGCCTCTAAATCAACTAGTTTCTTACTTACCGCCTTAAGTAAGGCCAAATCGCCATTGATTCTTATTTGTAAATACAAATCTGTCAAAGTAGATCCTTGCCCAAACAAGCCTTGCATAGTTTGAGGGTTTTTGAAACCCAAAAGCCCAGTTTCAAACAATGGGTTAATAGCTACTATTTTGGCTCCATTTTTCTTCGCTTTTTCTAAAGTGGTGAGCATTCTAGGGTGATTCGTCCCTGGATTCTGTCCCATTATTACAATTACTTCGGCCTTTTCAAAATCATCCAACGTCACAGAACCTTTGCCCAAGCCCAACGTTTCTGTCAAAGCCACCCCACTGGATTCATGGCACATGTTGGAGCAGTCTGGCAGATTATTGGTACCAAAGGCTCTAATAAATAATTGATAAAGAAATGCGGCTTCATTGCTAGACCGCCCCGAGGTATAAAAAATAGCCTCGTCGGGACTATTTAAAGAATTTAACTCATTGGCTATCAAATCGAAAGCCTCTGACCAAGAAATTTTTTCATAATGCGTTTGACCTTCTCTAACTATCATGGGATGCGTAAGACGGCCTTGTTGCCCAAGCCAGTAATCTGACTTGGCGGCCATTTCTGCCACAGAATATCTTTGAAAAAACACAGGAGTAGCCTTGTGCGTTGTGGCCTCGTCAGCAATAGCTTTTGCACCATTCTCACAATATTCGCCCAATACTGACCGATGACCATCAGGGTCGGGCCAAGCACAACTTGGACAATCGATACCGCCTTTTTGGTTAAGATTAAAAAGTGTTTTTAAACCTCTGGCCACCGGCATAGCACCAAAAACATGTTTTATACTTGATGAGATGGCAGGCCAACCCACAGCTTTTGGAGAATTATTACTCATCTGTTTTAAGCCAGTAAAGTCTTTGGGTGGCTGAGCTGAAGACATATTTAAGGTATTTGATCCAAAATTAAGCTTTTGTTTTGGAAAAATACATGTTTCTGTTGAGATAAGAATTTCAGAATAAATCATTCGTTGAATGGCAAGCAGAAGACACGGATCTGTCGAACTCTGATTTACACGAATTTTAAAAAATATTCTAAATAGTCAGCCATACTTCAATCTTCACGAAAACGATAGCACACGGATGATGCTGATCACTAAAAATATCCGTGAAAATCAGCATTATTTCAATACCTTAGTTCTCAGCATTCCAACTCAAAATATTTTTGAAAAAAAACTAACAAAATAGTTGCAAAACTAAAATAATAGTTTTATGTTTGGTTAAATAAAATAATCTAGTGATGAATCTAAAAGAATTAACTAAAGCCGAAGAAGAAATAATGCAAGTATTATGGCAGCAAGGAAGTGCCTTTGTAAAAGACGTTTTGGAAGTTTTACCAGAACCTAAGCCTGCTTATAATACAGTTTCAACGATAATTAGAATATTGGAAACCAAGGGATTCGTAAAACATATTGCCTATGGAAAAACCCACCAGTATTATCCAGCAGTTACCAAAGAAGACTACAGAGCGTTTGTCACCAACAAGTTAAGAGCTGGTTATTTCGACAACTCCGCCCGTGCTATGATGTCGTTTTTTATGGAAAACGAACAAATAGATCTCAAAGAAGCTGATGAAATTTTGAAAATGATCGAAGAAATGAAAAAACGGCAATAATTATGGAAAAGCTAATCCCGTTCGTCCAAATCAACTTATTCTTGGTGGTATTTTATGCTATTTACTGGTTGTTTCTCCGCAAAGAGACCTTCCATCAGGTCAACAGATTTTATCTGATTGGCAGCAGTATCATTTCGGTGTTGCTACCATTTGTCGACCTCAGCTCAGTAAAAACCTGGGCTTTGGCGGGTCAAATTCAAAGCTTAATTTACGAATACGACCTTCCTGAACTGGTGGTTTCTCAAAACACAGAAAACAAACTCAACTGGGTTTTGATTATCAGTATTTTATATCTAAGTGTTGTAGCATTATTGTTTCTAAAATTGGCTTTTGGTGTTGCCAGGGCTTATGCCATTATTCAGTCACCGAGTTTTAACGAAAGCAATGCTTTTTCGTTTTTTGGGATTATTAAAATTGACAAAAAACTACCACATTTCCGCACCATTCGGGCACATGAGCGGGTACATACCCTTCAGTTGCATTTCCTCGATTTATTCTTCTTTGAGCTACTTATCATGGTATTTTGGTGCAATCCAATGGTTTACCTTTACAGAGCCAGTATCAAAAACCTCCATGAGTTTTTGGCTGACGAAGAAGCCAGCCGCACTTTGCCATCGGTGGCAGATTATGCTACACTCTTGCTCAGCAAACAATTTAAAATTGCCCCTGAGCATCTTTTTGTGCAGCAATTTCAAAAAAAATCGACATTGAAAATCAGAATTCAGATGCTTTTGAAAGGAAAATCAAACAATTGGGCGATTTTGAAATATGGCGTGGTAGCCCCAATGCTATTCATGGCAGTTTTGGTCAGCTCGGTTTCGTGTTCTGAAACTACCATAAACAGTCCGGTAGAAATCGACATTGTAAAAGATGGAAAATCTGAAATACCTCCACCAGCTCCACCAATTGATGAAGCAGACGCTGCCCTAAAAATTCAGAAAAAAGAGATTTATACAGCCGTGGAGCAAAATCCCGAATTTGTTGGCGGACAAGATAAAATGTATCAGTATCTTGGTGAAAACATCAAATATCCAGCCGCCGCACAAAGAGCAGATGTCTCAGGCAGAGTGTTTGTAAAGTTTATTGTTGAAGATGACGGCACTATTGGTGATGTTGTGGTGATGAAAGGAATTGGTTTTGGCTGTGATGAAGAAGCAATAAGAGTTGTTAAAAGTATGCCTCGCTGGAAACCTGGTGTACAAAACGGCAAAAATGTGCGTGTATATTACAACATGCCGATTGTTTACAAACTCGACTGAAATAAATGACTATTTTACTCATAACAAAAATTAGTTTCCTTATTTTCAGTCCCATCCCCTTGAATAAATTATATATAGATAAACAAAATACAACATATAATTTAGCATCAGCCGACATGCTTAAAAACCCCAAAGACCACCCCAATGATATTATATTTATGGTTGCTGACAAAAGCCCAGAATACATAGGAGGTCAAAAAGAAATGTACAAATTCATATCTGAGAATATCAACGAAACTGTTGCCACAAAAAAAGGAAAAGTAAACCTAAGATTTGTGATAGAAAAAGACAGCTCCATCGGCGATGTAGAAATCATGAGAGGCTTATGCCCGCCATGCGATGAAGAAGCCAAAAGAGTAGTAAAACTGATGCCTAAATGGACTCCTGCACAGATTAATCACAAAAATATTAGATGTTTCTACCACATGCCCATTGTGTTTAAATAAAAAAGCAGATTAGAGACCTTTAAACCTCTAATCTGCTCATTTCAAAATTTTTATAAATCAACTCGACTTCTTCGTAAACTTCGTCAAAATTACTATCTGAGTACCATTTACTTTTCCTTCAATATGTTCCGGATTATCGTCAACCAATCTGATATTTCTTACTGCTGTGCCACGTTTGGCGGTAAAAGTGGTTCCTTTTACGTTGAGATCTTTTGTCAAAACTACGGTGTCGCCATCAGCTAGTAAGGCTCCGTTGCTGTCTTTGTGTACGGGATCGCCTTCTCCTTCAGGTTGATCGGCACCTGCTTGTGCCCAAGCTAAAGTATCCTCGTCGAGATAAAGCATATCCAACAAATCTCCCGGCCAACCTTCACCTTTAAGTCTGTCGAGCATTCTCCATGCCAAAACTTTTACAGCAGGAACTTCGCTCCACATGCTGTCGTTGAGGCATCTCCAAAAATTGGCATCTGTGGCGTTTTTGTCCACTATTTGCTCTATACAAGTTTCGCTGATATAAGCAAATGAATCGTTGGAGTCGTTAGGAGCGTGGCTCACTTCGTAAATCTGCAGGTTATCTGATGCCCCTGACAATTCACAAACGCCACCGCTACGTTCTATAATTTCTTTTTCGTTCATTCTGTAATTTTATAATACCCTGCAATTTACGCCTTTTATAATTAAGAAGAATTCTAAAAATATAAAGCCCTATAAAATAGAAAGTTACCTAGAACAAATTTTAAAAAGAATCAGTAAAAATCCACGTTGCTTGTTCCGATAGCTATCGGAACGTCATCCGCGTGCCAATGACAAAATCAATGAAACAAAGGCATCTTGTGAATCAGGTAAAGTTTCGCACATGCCCGTGCATCAGAAAGGGCATTGTGGTGGTCGAGCGGAATATCGTATCTGGCACAACAGGCGGCTAGGTTCACTTTAAAATTACCTTTTTTCCGAAAAATCTTCACCGTACACTCCCAGCGAGATTTTATCTGGAGTTCAGAATAGTTAAGTCCATAGGATTCCATGGTATGATACAGCACATTTCTATCAAAAGACTCGTTGTGGGCCACCACCATTTTTCCATGCATGAGTGATTTAATTTTGGGATAAATCTCCTCAAAAGTTGGTGCAGTGAGGGTGTCTTTGGATGTAATACCGTGTACTTTGGTGTTGTGGTACATGTAATCGTTGCCCGGAGGTTGTATAAGCGTATAAAATTCCTCCACAATTTCCTCGTTTTTGACATGCACAATACCCACCGCACAAGCAGAGTCTTTGTGCCAAGTGGCCGTCTCAAAATCTATCGCTACAAATTCCAAATATCCAACATTTTAATATCCCAACTTCTTCTCCCATTGATACGCCAACCTATTTTTCTCCAAATTCCCAGATTCCAACTCTCTTGCCAATCTTGGGTGAATATTGCCACGAGAAGTCAAATGCCATTGTCCACAATCCACACATTGATAGACCGTTACAGACGAATTCTGCAAAAACCGTATGCGGGCTTCTATCAGAGCATCAAGTGCCAGATTCTCAGTAATGTATGACCTTTTGGAACAGTTTGGCATGTTTTGTTTTTACAATACTTGTTTTGTCTTCGACTTCGCTTAAACCTCGTTTCAACTTTTCATTAATATTCGCCAAAAATAATTGATTCCTTTCTAATTCTTGGATTGTAGGTTGAAAAAACTTGGGTTTTGAAAAACCTCAAAACTTTTGCTTACAACTAAAATTTCTGATCCATGGTATTTTATCAAATTTTAAAACGATTAATAAATTCTTTTGCTTTTCAATTTCTTTTTTTTTTAGAACTTGGTATTCAGATTTGGTCAGGGACATTCAATCAGAGAAAATTCTATTCTTTCTAGTCCTTAGCACGTACCATTTTTGGCGACTATTATAAGCATTAGCGTTTAAAGCTGATTTCCCTCCAACACAAAAAAATGACACAAATACTTATTAATCAGTTATTTATTGAAATATAAACACAGTATCACCCTTGCGAATCATTGGAAGTAGATGTGAGTACCTCCCAAGAAATTTAAAAAAAATGTTCAATTACCTTTAACAATTGTGAATATGAAAAGCTCAATTACTTCATCAATTCCCTAAACATCAGCTCCGCCACGAATTTATTTCCTGCTTCATTGAGATGCACTCGATCTGTAGTAAGAATGCCTTGACCTTTGTTTTCTGGATTGTTTGCGAGGTTATAAGCCAAAAACTCCTTCCTCAAATCCACCAAACCGCATTTATGTTCTTTGGCTAAATCACGGATGATTTTTGAATATTGATTCAAGTCGCCATCTTGTTGGTTACTGTGATCGGTTTTTTCTCCGATGGCTGCTGGAGTGGTAAGGATAAGCTTAATTCCTTGCGACTGCATTTTTTTAATCAATGCCGTGTAAAACTTCGTAAACTTATCCGCATCCGTACCTGTGCCGTAGCTGGCTTTGTGCCAAACGTCGTTAACTCCAACATAAATTACAACTACATCAGGCTTTTTTGAAAGAACGTCGTCCTCCATTCTCAAGAAAAGGTCGTAAACCTTGTTTCCACCAATTCCAGCACCAATGAGTTCTGAGGTGTTTCCAGCTTTTGCATACATTTCTTTCAGCATAGTAATGTATCCGCCCGGATTTACACCTGCTTGGGTAATGGAATCTCCAAAGAATATGATTTTCTTAGGCGTATCGGCTTTGAAGGCAAAAAGAAGCGAGGTTAAGAATAGTCCAAATAAAAGGGTTTTCATTTTATGTTTACGTTAAGGTTGACAATTTCTGATTTCAAAGGTATTTTGTTTTGCTCAAAAAGCATATCCAAATCTTCAAGCTTTGTTTTTAAATCTTCAAAGCCGTAGTTTTTATAGTTGCTGAATTTTAACCCATTAAGTGTTTTCTGGTTAAATGCCTCTCGGAATCTAATACCGCCTCCGTCGGTTTCATAAGAATAAGCAAAATAATCCATGGACTTAGTTTGTTTTTCTATCCAATACATAAACACGTCATTGTGATCTTTTCCTCCACCCTCTTCATTGAATCTAACTTTGATTTTGAAATATTCTTTGCCTTTGATTTTTGCTGTACCGATCAGCTCTTTATTTACTGCAGGGTCATTCAGTGGCTTGGGCAACAAGAAAAAATAGGCAACAGAATTTACTGAATTCGTATATTTTTTAGCCATCGAATCCGCTAATAGGATTTTTGTTCCGTCAATATTTCTAATAAATGAATCATTGGTGACTATATCCACGATTTTATGCCCAGAGCTATCCAATTGCGAACGCGTGTAAGTGTATTGACCCTTTTTGTTTTCTATGGTATAATGCATTTTCCTAAAATCGAAATCTACACTAAGATCATCATATTTCTTACCTCCATGCAACTCAATACACTCATCCACAATAGATTGTGCGGTGGGTTTGCAAGAATAATTGACTAAAATCAAAATAGTCAAAACAACATATAAACTTGATTTCTTTAGAAAGTTTCTCATGAAATTTTTAATTAGAAATTTAAAAACAGAACCGAATTCGAATATAGCTTTTTTTAAATATTTTTGTAGAATTTTCAACCATAATTATCAAACGATGCAGATGAGTACATCTAAAATTCTGAGTCTCTTTGTTGCACTTTCCTTTATTTTCTTGGCAAATTCTTGCAAAAAAAATACTGGAAATGATGCTTTGCTAGTAATAAGCAACAACTCCCCAGACCCCATAAAAAAGGCACAAGAAGTAAGGGACAAAATGCCCATAAAAATAGCTGATGGCCTTCAAATAAAACTTTGGGCTAGTGATACCTTGGCTCCCGATCCCATCGCCATGTCTATAGACGACAATGGAGCAGTATATTTGACCAGAACAAACCGCCAAAAACACTCTGAATTTGACATCAGAGGACATCAAAACTGGATGACTGCTTCTATTGGCTTGCAAACTGTTGAAGACAGACGTGCTTTTCTCAGAAAAACTTTTGCTCCTGAAAAAAGTGCCGAAAATAGTTGGTTGAGCGATTTGAATGAAGACGGCGTGCACGATTGGAAAGATTTGGCGGTTGAAAAAGAAGAAATCTGGAAAATAGAAGATAAAAACAAAGATGGCATAGCCGACATTTCCACCAGAGTTTTCAATGACTTGTATGAAGAAATTACAGACGTGGCAGGCGGTATTCTGGTAAGAGAAAAAGACGCTTTTATCGCCACTGGCCCAGATTTGTGGCGTTTGACAGACAAAAACAAAGATGGATTTTACGAAACCAAAAAATCAATTAGCCATGGATATGCTGTGCATATTGGTTTTGGAGGCCATGGAATGAGCGGAATTACAGAAGGTCCTGATGGTAAAATTTATTGGCAGATTGGCGATATTGGAGCAAACATCACTTCTGTTGATGGCAAAAGATTTGAGTATCCCAACGAAGGCGTATTGGTTCGTTCTAATCCAGATGGTACTGATTTTGAAGTTTTTGCATCTGGAATAAGAAACACCCACGAGTTTGTTTTTGATCAGTATGGCAACATCATTTCGTCTGATAACGACGGCGACCACCCAACTGAGCGTGAGCGTTTGGTGCACTTGGTAGAGGGAGCAGACTTGGGCTGGCGATCCAATTGGCAATATGGAAAATACACCGACAACAAGAACAACAAATATAAAGTTTGGATGGATGAACGACTTTCTGTTCCTCGTTGGGAAGGTCAGGCGGCACATATTATTCCGCCTATTATGAATTTCCACAATGGACCAACAGGCATGCAGTTTAACCCAGGAACGGCTTTCGGAAAAAATTGGCTGAATAAATTCTTCTTGGTAGAATTTGTTGGAACACCTACAAGTTCACACATATGGTCATTTGGCTTAAAGCAAAAAGGTGCATCATTCGTATTGGATGGTGATAAAGATATTTTGAGCGGGATTTTGCCAACGGCCATTCAATTTGGCCCTGAAGGTGCTTTGTATGCTGCCGACTGGGTAAATGGTTGGGATACTAAAAATTATGGCAGGGTTTGGAAGATCGATGTTACCGAAAAAGAGAACGATTTGGAGGAGTTGAGAAAGAAAACACTTTCATACATGACTTTGAAATACCCACTTCAAACCGACGCTATGCTAGCCGATCTGTTGGGATTTGATGATATGAGAATTCGCAAAAAGGCTCAGTTTGAATTGGTAACTCGAGGACAGAAGGGTTATGCGGTTTTTGAAAACACCTTAAATACTTCAAAAAATCAACTGGCCAAAATTCATGCAATTTGGGGAATTGGAATGTTGTCGAGAACAGATGCTAAATATTCTACCATTCTTTTGAAAGTTTTGGATGATACCGATGCGGAAATACAAGCTCAGGCTGCAAAAACTTTGGGAGAAGTTAGAAATAAAAATGCCGTAGAAAAGCTAAAAAGTCTTCTTATAAGTGAAAATTCTCGTGTAAAATTCTATGCTACTGAAGCTCTTGGAAAATTGGGTGATAAATCCACCATCTCTAACATTCTGAGTATGATAGATAAAAACAAAGACGAAGATGTTTATTTGAGACATGCTGGTGTATTTGCTTTGAGTAAATTGATTGCAGAATCAGAAATGGTTGCTTTGGCAGGGAATAAAAGCAAATCTTTGAGATTAGCGGCAGTTTTAGTTTTGAGAAGACTGAAAAGCGATAAGATTCAAGTTTTCTTGCAAGATGAGGATGAGTTTATTGTGGAAGAAACTGCAAGAGCAATAAACGACGATACCTCGATTCCAAATGCGTTTCCAGCCTTGGTGAAATTGCTAGGCAATGACAAATTTACCTCAGAACCTTTGTTTAGAAGAGCCATCAATGTGGCCTTGCGTGTGGGCGACAAACCATCATTGGATGCTTTGATTAATTATGCCAAAAAAGAAAAAATAACAGACGAACTTAGAGCGGAAGCGATTGCAACATTGGGTACTTGGGCAGATCCATCGGTTCTGGACCGAGTGGATGGACGTTATAGGGGAATATTTTTAAGAGATTTGGCAAGCGTAAAAAGCACTATTGAACCGCATTTGTCAGCTTTCTTAAATGCCGAAAACCCAGAAACCCAAATAGCTATCAGTCAGTTACTTTCTAACTTAAAAATAGATAATTTTAACGACAAACTGGTCAATATTTTTGAAAACACAAAAGACCCTAAAGTAAAAATCGCAGCAATAGATGCTCTTTCAAGCTTGAACTATAGCGGCTTAGACAAGATCGTTCAGAGTGGTTTACAAAACGAAAAATCGGAGGTAAGAGTAGCATCGATTGGTGCTTTGTCGAAACTAAATATTGACGAGAATAGCCTGAATGAAATTGTGAAACCAATTATTGAGAAAGGCTTAATTAGAGAAAAACAGAGATTGATAAACACTTTGGCGAATATGCCAATCTCTAAAACTGAGAAAGTTTTAGGCTCAATGATAGACTTGATGGCTGCTGAAAAACTGGACAAGGAATTGTTGCTCGATTTAAGCGAAGCTGTGAAGAAAACCAATTCGGAAACGCTTTTGGCCAAATTAAATGCCAACAAAAAATCAAACGATTGGTTTGAAGAATTCAAAATGGCTCTGTTTGGGGGAGATTTTAGAGAAGGTAGAAATATTTTCAACAACAACTCTACTGCTCAATGTGTTAGATGTCACACCACAAATCCAGGAGCACCATCAACCGTCGGACCAAACCTTGGCAAAATTGGAAGTAAACTTACCAGAGAAGTTATACTCGAAGCACTGGTAAAACCTAGCAATAGAATTTCTCCAGGCTTTGGTCAAGTAAGCTTGACACTAAAAGACGGACAAGAAATAACCGGAACTTTGATGTCGGAAAACGAGCACGAAATCGTATTGGCAACTTCAGACGCAGAACCGACCAAAGTGGCCTTATCGAGAATTGCGAAAAGAGAAAACATGCCCTCCAGCATGCCTCCTATGGGCGAAATTCTTTCGAAAAGAGAGATACGTGACTTGGTAGAGTATTTGGCTGGGATGAGGTGAAAAGCAAAAAGAGCGGTAAGTGAATGTTTGCTTACCGCTCTATTTTTTAACTGTCTTAATCGTTATTTCAACTCAATTCCTCCGCCAATTTCTCCATCATAAGCAAGCATTTTTCAACTTGATCAATGGCGATAAACTCATTGGCTCGGTGAGCTTGGGCGATATCTCCTGGCCCACATATGACCGATTCGAAACCAGCCAAAGCAAACTGACCAGCCTCTGCGGCATATGCTACAGTACCTAATTCTTGATTTCCAGTTATTTTTTGAATAAAAGGGACTATATCTAAATGCTCTGGCGTATCCAAAGGTGGAACAGGCGGATGATCTTCTTCCGTAATAATTCTTGCTCCGGCAAATCTTTGTTGTAGCTCTGCTTGTAGTGCTTCACAATAGTCGGCATAATCTTTCAGAATGTTTTCTAAATTACTTTTGGGAATAATCCTCACATCCCAGTAAAAAGTACACTTATCTGCGATTACGTTTGGAGCTATACCCCCATTAAATTGACCGACATGTATTGAAGTATGATTTGGGGTAAATCGATCATCAATTTCACCTGATTCAAAAAGCTCGTTCATTTTGTTTTCCAGCCAAACTACCAATTTGGCCGCTACATGTATAGCACTCACTTCTCTTTTGATTCGACTACTATGTCCGGCAGAACCGTGAACCGTTGTTTTTAACACACATATTCCCTTTTGCCCAACTACGGGTTGCATCATGGTAGCCTCACCAATAATAGCATATTTAGGTTTTTCTTTATAAAAATCTCTAATAGCACAAGCCATTTCAAAACCAGACAAGCAACCAACTTCTTCATCATAAGAAAAGGCAAAATATATCGGTTTTTTTAAATTTGATTTCTTGAAAAGGTCTACACTTGCTAAAAAACAAGCCAAAAATCCTTTCATATCGCATGAGCCACGGGCATACCATTTTTCGTCTTTTTCTGTCAGTACAAATGGCTCAGTAAGCCAATCTTGTCCTTTTACTGGTACTACATCTGTGTGTCCGGAAAGTATTACACCACCATCTACAGCTGGTCCAATTCTGCAGTGCAAAAGGGCTTTATCGTCCTCTGCATTTGGAACAACCTGAAATTCAACATCTTGAGATTTTAAGTAATCGGTTAAATAATCAACAATGGCTAAGTTTCCTTGTCCACCTAAAACTTGGAAAGCCACCAAGTCAGTTAAAATTTCTTTTGTTTTTTGAAGTCTCATTTTTTGTTTTTTTAACACATAGGCACATAGAGATCATAGTTTTTTATTGTGTCCTATATATTCTTTTATAATCATTAATAAGTGGAATTTGTATATTTTATCTGTTTGGCTATGTGTTTAATAAATCAAGCCGGCCCATAATTAATCATGACCGAGATAACCACAAAAATAATTGCCAAAGTTATTAAAATAGCCACCACTGGAGCAATAAATCTTAGCCAACGCTCAAAAGGCACCCTACAAATGGCTATCATAGCAATAAGTCCGCCGAATGTTGGATTTACCAGATTACTTACGCCATCTCCTACTTGAAAAGCCAAAACAACCGTTTGTTTGGTCAGATGGAGCATTTCTCCCAAGGGTATAAGAATCGGCATAGTAGCCAATGCTTGTCCACTCCCACTTGGTATCATAAAATTCATCAAACTTTGGGTAATGACCATTCCGACAGCTGAAAGGTAATTTGGCAAACCTTCTAATGAATTTGCTAAAAAATAGGTGATAGAATCACTCACTTTCCCTTCTTCCATTACGATTCTTATGGTTGCGGCAAAACCAACCATAAATGCACCAGGAGCCACTTTCGCTACAGAATCTAGCACTAATTCTCCTATTTCTATGTTACTTTTTTTCAAGAAAAATATCAAGAAAAAAGTCAATATCAAGAATAAGGCCGATATATCGCTGAGATACCATTTGAATTCAAAAACACCATAAATCATAATGATCAACATGAATACAAAAGCTCCCAATATCAACCAATCTTTCCAATGCATTTTAAAGGACTCTAAAGGTTTTGAAAGTAAAAAGCCTGAAGAATCTAGGTCATATCCTAATCCTTTTTGAGGATTAACCTTTATTTTTTTGAAATAAGAAATATTATACCAAGCCATAATAGCCAGCCCCATAACACACAAAATAATTCTCAATAAAGCCCCGGAAAAAAGCGGCAAATCGGCGATTCTTTGAGCTGTCCCAACGGTGTAAGGATTAAATGGAGACAAGCCAAAACCAACGGTTACCCCACCTACAGCTATGCCAGTTGCCAGCACCAAATCGCCACCAATGGCCAAACTCAAAACGGCTGCAATTGGAATCATCGCAATGTTGTTTTCATAACCAATAAACATTCCTAAAATTCCATAAACAAATGTCATACCAGCAATGAGTACGTTTTGGTTGTTTTTCCCAAGCGTTTTCACAAATGAACCGACCACGTTTTCAACAGCTCCAGTAGCATTCAAGACTCCGAACATTATTCCGCTGGCAAAGATTATAAAAATAACTTCAATTGCTGCTTTGTAACCTTTGGGCATAGATTGAAAAATAACTGCTGGACTCAGTTTAAAAGACTCCACATAATGAAATGAATCTGCCACTACTTTCATTTTTCCATCTATCTCCACTCTATCAAATTCCCCAGCAGGTAAGAGATAGGTAAAAAGCCAAGCCAATACAATCATTCCAAATAGAATAATTACAGGATGTGGAATATATTCATACCATTTTTTCATTTGAGTTTCAGGGTTTTTCAGACAGTAATTTAGGCCGAAAATTAGGAATAAAAAAACCATGCTAACCAAAATACGGTTTTTGGGTGTTTATATTGAAATATTCAATTATTTTTGACAAACATTTAAACCAAATATTATGTACGCTATCATTTTACAAGCTCATCATTGGATTGCATTCATCGCTTTGGCGTTGTTGGCTTATGCTACCATAAACGGAGCCATCGGCTCAAATTCAGAAAAAGTTTTTGATGATTCGCACAGAAAAATCAACTTATTTGCTTTGATTTCAACCCACACCATGTTGCTTTTAGGAATAGTTCTTTTGATCATTTCGCCTATTGCCCAAAATGCATTTGCTGACATGGGGGCTGCAATGAAAGACGGTGCAGTTAGAAAAGCAGTTGTAGAGCATCCTTTTGTTAATATTCTTGCCGCTGTTTTTGCTACAATTGGAAATGCAAAAGCTAAAAAAGCAGTAGGAAATGGTCGCAAGTTTAAAGTTTCAATGATATTCTTTGGGCTTGCTCTAATATTGATTTTGAGCAGACTTCCTTTCGAAAAATTATTTTAAAATATAGCCCCGAAAGGGGCTTTTTTTATGCATTCACCTATTATTTTGTTTGATGGCGTTTGTAACCTTTGTAATGGTGCGGTCCAGTTTGTACTTAGCAATGACGCAAATAATGCTTTCAAGTTTGCATCGCTTCAATCTGAATTTGCACAGGATTTTTTAAAAAACCACCAACTTCCAACTCAAAACTTTGATACTTTGATTTTAATAGAAAATGAGGAAGTTTTCATAAAGTCGAAGGCAGTTTTTAAAATAGTTAAATATCTCCCTAAATATAGCTGGCTGAATATTTTCAAGTTTTTACCAGTGTTTATTTCTGACTTTTTCTACGATATTGTTTCCCAAAACCGTTTAAAATGGTTTGGCCAAAGAGAAAGCTGTTGGCTGCCGACTGAAGACTTGAAGGAAAGATTTTTGTAGTAAAAAAATCACTCAAGCCATAGTATTTATTACTTATCTAACGGATACAAAAAATTCAGAATATCCTGAATTCCCTTCCAATTATTTAGAAAAACTAGCTTGTCACATATTTCCGAAAAATACAAATTCTAATTTTTATAGTTTTGAAATTCAATTATTAAACTTGAAAACTAAAAAATTAATGAGGCATGAAGACTACTGAAATTTCAAAAGGGTTCCCTTATTTACTTTTATACTATGGAAAACAAAAATTACCCACACGCGAAATACAGTACATCGAAGGTGAATGAAACTATAGCTTTATCAAAACAACTTTAAATGAAGTATTGACCAGTGCTTATAAGATAAGATTATTTTCAGAAAAATTATTACATCAAGAAAATTTCTTTTTTCCTCGTAAAAGTTTGCTTTTGAACATTGACTTTTTAAAATCAATAATTGAAATCGAAGGGAAATTATATGCAAAAATGAAAGATGGAAAAAACCATATTTTATCTAGAAGAAAAGGCCAAGCTTTTTAAATTATCTACTTGACAATAAGTTAGATTATATCATAAATTACCCCTAAATAAAACACTTTATCTTTGGATAAAAAGTAGAATCAAAACTTTAGAATAACTCCAATTTAGAATTATAATTTTAAAATAAAACAATGAAAAAATACTTTTTAATTACTCTTTTAATAATCTCAATTGAATCAATGGGGCAATCAATTCTATTAACGCCCGACAATCAAACAATAAAGTCCAGTATTACTGAACCCCTAACAATAACTCGCTCAGATAATTCTAAATATTATATGCGTTTTTTGAATTTAGACGGAGCCTTTGGATACATCGGTCAATATAATGGAATAACTAATGAAGATTTTGAAATTGGAACTAGCGGATCAAGTGCAAATGGAAAGTTTTTTCTTACAACTTTAGCAGAACCGAGATTGACTATTGACAACAGCGGTAACGTTGGAATTGGAGAAACAGCTCCTTCTTATAAATTAGATGTATTACATGCAGGTTCTACAGGAATTAGATCAAAATCCAGTAGCTCATTTTCAGTAGTTGACATTGATGCGAGTAGTGGAGATGCCGCCCTAAGATTTGCAAAAGCAGGTGTTAATCAATGGAACACGCGAAACAACCCAGGAACTGATGACTACCAAATATTTGAATTAGGTGGTGGAGGTGAAAGGTTAAGAATAGAAAATACTACTGGTAAAGTTGTAGTATCAGGTGATTTTACTGCAGTAGGGGCTAAATTATTTACAATTGACCATCCACTAGATCCAGAAAATAAATTGCTTATGCACGCAGCTGCTGAAAGTAATGAGGTAATAAATTTTTACAGTGGAAACATTCAAACAGATGCTTTTGGTAAAGCTATAGTAACACTTCCCAACTACTTCGAGGCTTTAAATAAAGACTACAGGTATCAACTTACCGTCATTGGTGGTTCATTTGCCCAAGCCATAATTAGCAAAGAGGTTTTAAATAACAAATTTGAAATTTCAACAAATCAGCCAAATATAAAAGTAAGCTGGGAGGTAAAAGGAATTAGAAATGATTTACGTATGCAGAAAAATCCTTTCGTTGCTGAAGTGTTAAAATCACCTGAAATGAAGGGCAAATATGTAGATGCCAAATCTCACAACAAACCTGAAAGTAAAAGCGTATCTTTTGATACAAATTTATCTTCTCTAAATGATTAAAATCCAACCCTACTAAATACTCAAAAAGCTGTCTCGACCTCCAAAAGTATTGTTGATGAATGATCACAGTAATATCAAGTTCTATGAATTTCAAAAAGCATCATTTAGTAATTAATTGGTGCTTTATTGTTTTCATTACCTTGTTCATAATATTTTTATTTCCGAACTTGCACTAAATTTCATCAATAAAACCTCAGAAAATGCATAATGCCATATACCAAGTTCCGCTTCCTCAAAACGAGCCTGTTCTTAATTACGCTCCAGGAAATGCTGAAACCATAAATGTAAAAAAAGCCTTAGAAGAACTTCGTTCAAAAACTATAGAAGTACCCATGTACATTGGTGCAAATGAAGTTTTTACTAATAAAAAAATCAAACTTTCGCCTCCACATGACCATAAGCATGTGTTAGGTTATGCCTCTGAAGGCGATGCTTCGCATGTTTCTGCTGCCATAGATTCAGCTCTTGAAGCTAGGAATAACTGGGCAAAATTACCATGGAATGAGCGTGCTGCCATTTTCCTAAAAGCCGCAGATTTATTAGCAGGTCCATTTAGAGCAAAAATAAATGCAGCCACCATGCTGGGGCAATCAAAAAATGCATTTCAAGCCGAGATAGATGCTGCATGTGAATTGATAGACTTTTTGAGATTCAATGTGGCTTTTTATCAAGAGATAATGTCAGAGCAGCCTCAATCTTCCAAAGGTGTTTGGAATAAACTAGAATACAGGCCATTAGAGGGTTTTGTTTTTGCACTTACACCTTTTAATTTCACAGCCATTGCGGGCAATTTACCAGCAAGTGCAGCCATGATGGGCAACGTAATTGTTTGGAAACCAGCCTATACACAAATATATTCAGCCAATGTTATTATGGAAGTTTTCAAATTGGCAGGTTTACCAGATGGCGTAATTAACATGGTTTATGTAGACGGGCCAGTTACAGGCGATATAGTTTTTAATCATGCCGATTTTGCTGGTATTCACTTTACGGGTAGCACGGGAGTTTTTCAGAATATCTGGAAAACGATTGGAAGCAACATCCATAAATATAAATCTTACCCAAGAATTGTTGGAGAAACTGGCGGAAAAGACTTCGTTATCGCACATAAGTCTGCCGATGCCAAAGCAGTTGCAGTTGGCTTGGTGCGTGGGGCTTTCGAGTACCAAGGTCAAAAATGTTCTGCGGCCTCAAGAGCCTACATCCCTTCAAACATTTGGCAAGATGTAAAGAAATTTATGTTGGCAGATTTGGCAGACATCAAAATGGGACCGACTGAAGACTTCTCCAATTTCGTAAATGCTGTCATTGATGAAAAAGCATTTGATAAAATATCTGGGTATATCTCTACTGCGAAGAATGACCCTAGTGTAGAAATTATCGCTGGTGGTGGATTTGATAAATCGTTTGGTTATTATATTGAACCAACCGTAATTTTGTCGAAAGACCCAAAATACAGAACCATGTGTGAGGAGATTTTTGGGCCAGTTTTAAGTATTTATGTGTATGAAGAAAATGCTTGGAAAGAAACTTTAGAATTGGTGAATACAACTTCGCCCTATGCACTAACTGGAGCGGTATTCTCGCAAGATAGGTATGCGATTGATCAAGCCACAAAGGCTTTAGAAAATGCAGCTGGTAATTTTTACATCAACGATAAACCTACAGGAGCCGTAGTAGGCCAACAGCCATTTGGCGGAGCCAGAGCCTCAGGAACCAACGACAAAGCAGGTTCAAAACTCAATCTTTTGCGTTGGGTGAATGCCCGAACCATTAAAGAAACTTTTGTATCACCTACCGATTATAAATATCCGTTTTTAGGGTAGAATTGGAAAAGGGATTTAATATCTTGGACACGGACAGATTTTGTTCGTGTCCTTTTTTTTATTACAACTTAACCACCTTCGCCTTTACCCAATCAATAGAAGCTTCTGCTGTACGAATATCTACAAATTCGTGTTTTTTAATCAGTTTATCAAGCTTCGAAAGGCAACCTTTCAGACCATAATATGATTTGAATTTTCTTACAAAATTTAATCCTGGCACCATCGGCTGTTTTGCATCAAAATCCCTTGGATGAAAATAGGTCATCACATAATCTGAGTTTTTAGTCAAAGCATCCAATAGAGGATATGGAAAAAGTCTGAAGTATCCTCCACCTGAGAATATCAAATTTTTACCCGCAAATGAAGATAGGTTTATAGGAAATTCTTTCATTCGCATGCCATCAATGTCTATCCAGCAAGGTTCTGCATGACCAAATTGTGCAAAACCTCCATGGGAACGCTCTGCCGGAAAAATAGAAGCATCTATCTCGATTCCGTTCTTCATCAAAACCTCGAAAACCCATTTATTTTGTGCCATCAATGAAAACCCAGGAGCTCTGTAAGCTCTGACTTTCTTCCCGATTACATCCTCAATTGATTTTATAGAACGCTCTAAATCTTGCTCAAAAGTCTGACGATTTTGTTCATAAGCCAATTGATGCAAATCCGAATGAGTGGCTATTTCGTGCCCTCTGCGATCTATCTCCATTAAAACTTCAGGGAATTTACGAGCTACCCAACCTAGACAAAAGAAAGTGGCTTTTTGGTCGTCCAGCATTCCGTGAATTTTGTCCATATTTCCATGAATTCTCGACTCAAATCCTTCCCAATCAGCCTCAGTTTTAGTGGCGTCATTGTCTAGAATATGAAACCATTCTTCTATGTCGAAAGTCAATATTTTCATTAGAAAAATCTTTTGCCGGCCTTATAAAACTCGTCTACATCCTTTCTAGTAGGGAAAGTAAAATAAGTCATTTCTTCAGCAGGATTAGGAATCAATTTAAAACCACCTTTTTGAATTAATTCTATACTTTCTATGATACATTCCATACCAATCTGTTTGGTGTATTTTATCAGCTCTTCTTGACTTCTATCACCAATTTCAACTTTTTTCTGTACCAATATTGGACCCGAATCTATGCCTTCATCTACAAAGAAAACAGAAACACCTGTGAATTTCTCATTGTTTTTCAATACCCAAAAAGAAGGCATTAAGCCTCTGTATTTTGGCAAAAGAGCCGTATGAAGATTTACACATCCATAAGTTGCCAAGTCCAACAAAGGTCTTTTGAAAATTTGATTTCCACCTATAGATACCAATAAATCAGGCTGATAAGTTTTAAGAATATCTCTATTTTCTTTACTATTTATTCCACCTTCAATTTTAATAAGCGGAATTTTGTATTTACCCAATACTTTGGCTACAGAATTACCCGAATTGAACTTTGATTTGATAAATTTATAACTGTAATAGGTAAAAAACTTTAGTCCAAATACATCATAAGTCTTTTTCATTTTCTCAAAAAACGTCTCTCTCTTGCCAAAAGGCGAAACCTCAAACAATACTGTTCCAACTATTTCAGCAGCTTTTGGCATATTCTTTACCAAAAAATCTATGTTTTTCCCCAAATAAAATGGGTCATCTTGCGTAAGAATTACTATTCTCATTTTTTATAAATCTTAAATTGGTTTTCCAAAAATCTAAAAAATCACTTATCCTTAAACATTTGCACTATCTTAGAAAGAGGTTTCCACCAAAGTGTATACCATTTAGGCTTAAGTCCGTTAACTTTCCAAGCTTTCCTATCCTCTTGATTTGCCACCCAGCGGTGTCTCCACGAAGCAGTACTCGTTCCTCCATTTCTCATCGTCATCAAAACTTTGGGGATGTAATGAGCCGAAACATTATTTTTATATAACATCCTTAACATCAACTCATAGTCGGCAGAGCAAGTAAAGTCCGTTCTATATTCACCAAACTTTTCATAGCAAGTTCTTTTTACATAAAACGAAAGATGCGGCGGCATAAATCCTTTTAACCAATACTCCTTTTTGTATTCGCCAACGGTCCAATAACGCACCACTTTATCAATGTTATCTGGATTCACAAACTGCTTATCACCATAAATAGCATCGGTGTTGTAAGTATCAAAACCAGAGGAAACGGCTTCCAAAACATCATTTGTTGGATAAAAATCGTCAGAACCTATCATGCCGATAATTTCACCATTAGCCAGTCTAAGGCCTTTGTTCATGGCATCATAAATCCCTTTGTCTTTTTCAGAAATATATATAATTCTATCTTTGTATTTTTCCAAAATCTCCACTGTTCCATCTTTAGAACCACCATCTACCACAATGTATTCAAAATCCGTAAAGGTTTGATTTAAAACACTCTGAATAGTATGCTCTATGGTATTTATGCTGTTATAACAAACTGTAATGATACTGAATCTCATTTTTGGCGGTTTATTTGCCTTCGCAAAAATACCACTTATTTATTCTTTTTGGCATTTACCCATGGCATTTAAACAATATTTCTCAATTCTTGGAGTTGTTTTTTTTGTATCAGGATCACATATAATGAGAATTTCAATCACTTTTCTACTTACATTTTTAATTTTAAAAACCTCATTTTCTCAAAAAACACTTACCGAAACCTCGTGATGGAGGGCGGTGGCATAAAAGGAATTGCTTATGGCGGAGCATTACTCGAGTTGGAGAAAAAAGGTATCTTACAAAACATTACAAGAGTAGCTGGCACTTCAGCAGGGGCAATTCAAGCTTGCTTACTTTCAGTGGGTTATTCACCAAAAGAAATCATAGAAATAGTCAACCAAACTCCCATTGAAACCTTCAACGATGACGGTTTTGTGGCCAAGGGCACAAAGAGACTCATCAAAGAATATGGTTGGTTTAAAGGCGAAAGTTTTTTGAAGACTATGGAAAATGTGATTTTTCAAAGAACTGGAAATCCCCATCTTACATTTGAAGAACTCCATCAATTGGCTGAGGCCACACCCTTTAGAGATTTGTACGTGACAGGAACTAACCTAACGGAGCAATCATTGGTCATTTTTTCTCACGAAACATATCCAAAAATGAGAATTGCAGATGCAGTAAGAATCTCGATGTCCATTCCTCTCTATTATAAAAGTATTTGGATTGATCAAGAAGGAACCGTTTATGAAGAGCCAATAGCCAACAAAAAGTGTAACCTTTATGTGGATGGTGGACTTATGCTTAACTATCCAATTGATATTTTTGATAAAGCAAAATATATAAGCAACGAAGGTGAAAAAGAGGTATTCAACGAACAAACCATAGGTTTACGTTTAGAAAAATGTACCCAAATCGACCATGAATTGGCTAAAAAAGAAGGTGCTGTAGTTCAAACTATCAGTGATTTCAGTTCCTACATGGATGCCCTCGGTGGCCTTATGATGAGAAATCTAAACGCTCCCAACAAAAGAGATTGGGAGCGAACCATTTATATAAACGACAATGGCCTTAGTGCTAGAGTGCGAAAAGTCCCTGATAACGAAAAACAAATGATGATGATGGCTGGCCAACAAGCTGTGATTGAGTTTTTTGGAAGATAAAATTAGTTTTTTTCTGAAAAATAATTTCTAACTTGTAACCAGATTTAAACCTGATGGAATCTGGAAACTGCAAAGAGAGCTTTATTAGATAATCTAAAAGAAATAGTACCTTTTGGTAAGGCCGAAGAAGAAGCTATCTCGTCAAAACTACATCCCTTTTCATTTAAAAAGAGAGATTTCCTTCTTAAAAAAGGAGAAATTTGTGATAAAATATATCTCTTGGCCCAAGGAGCAATCAGAGAATTTATTCTAGACAAGGATCAAAAAGAAATCACCGTTTGGTTTGGTTTTGAAGGGGACATTGTAGCCTCCCTTTCGAGTTTGGTAAGTTCAAAAGAAAGCAACACAGGACTTCAAGCCTTAGAAGATTCGAAGGGCTTTTATATTGAAAAAGACGATTTAGAACAACTTTACAAAGATTTCCATACACTGGAAAGAATGGGCCGCATGGTTACCGAAAAATATCTATTGAGTACTGAAACCTACCATTATGACTTCCACCATTTGACTGCTAATGAACGTTTTGAAAAACTTCAAAAGGACAGAATGTGGATTTACAATAGAGTTCCACTTCACCACATTGCCAGTTATTTAGGAGTTTCAAATGAAACTTTAAGCCGAATCAGAGCCAAAAAATCTTGATTTTGACTTTTGTCAATATAAGTTTCGTCAAATTTGAAATAGATTTGCAGTAATTCTATTTAACCCTTAATATCATGAAAAACATTTTGCTTTTTTTGCTTTGCATTCCATTTTTTATTTCTTGCAATTCTGGAGAAAAAACCACCTCCAAACTTGACCTAAGTTCTATAAAAAAAGCATCTGAAGAAGATATTGAAGCTTTGGTAACCAAATTTATTGATGCCAAAGAAGGTGACTTGATAGAAATTCCAGAAGGTTTTTATGAAATTGGCACTCAGCTAATTTTAGATAGTTTAAATAACATAACTGTTAAAGGTGCTGGAATGTACAAAACAGTAATTTCCTTTAAGACCTTGAGCACAGGCGGAGAAGGAATGAAAATAGCCGGCAACAACATTACTTTGGAGGATTTTACAGTAATGGATGCACCAGGAGACGATATAAAAACTCAGAAATGCATAGGTCTGACATTTAGAAGAGTAAATACTACTTGGACCAATTCCGATTTGGCGAAAAGCGGCACTTATGGCATTTATCCTGTACAATGCAAAAATGTATTAATAGAAGAATGTGAAGTTTCTCACTCACGAGATGCAGGTATTTACGTAGGACAATCTGAAAACATTGTGGTCAGAAACAATTATGTTTTTGAGAATGTGGCAGGTATTGAAATTGAAAATTCAGACAATGCAGAAGTGTATAACAATAGGGCCATTAATAATACTTCAGGTATTTTGGTATTCAATTTACCTGGCTTGCCTAAGGCTTTTGGAGTGAATACCAAAGTATATAAAAATCTCATAAAAGATAACAACCATGACAACTTTGCACAGGGTGAAGCTTCGGAAAATGGTAACCCCATCACGATGATTCCTCCTGGTAGTGGTGTCATTATCATGGCTGGCAAAAACGTAGAAGTATATGAAAACCAAATTATTAACCACAAAACTACAGGCGTAGCCATATTGGACTATCAAATAACAGAACTCAAAGTTCCCAATCATCCGGGTTGGTCGCCTTATTCTAGTGATATATATTTCCACGATAATGTTTTCGAACGAAAAATGGCCATTCCGGATGTTTCAAAAGATTTTGGGAAACTGATTACTGCCAAATGCCGTAAACCACAAGATTTGATTTATGACGGAATAATTGATGAGAAAGTAAGCAAAGACCCTAGCAAAAACCCAATGAACATCTGTATCAACGAAAAATCTACCGATTTCCGTTTTACAAGGTTTGTCATACCTGATAAGGGAGGAATTATGGATATAGCTGTTGTAAGCGATCTAGAGAACTTCAACAAATGTAAAGTTGAGGTAAAAACTGATGTTAAAGGTATCTAAGATTTATGAATTCTATTAAAAAATTGACCCTTTTTGCTCTATTCATCTGGATAGGTGTTTCTTGTTTTAAGATGAAACAAAGTAAAATTCCTTCTGAAATAGACTTTGAAAAACTGCCTTATAAAAAACTATCGGAATATGGTTTCTTCAAAGGGGAAATGGCGAATTTAGAAAGTAATGAAGGGGTCCTTTTGTATGAACCCGCAGCAACCTTATTTACAGATTACGCCCACAAAAGTCGCTTTGTGTGGATGCCAAAAGGCACAAAAGCCAACTTTGATATAAATGACCAAGATAAACCACTTGATTTCCCAGAACATACTATCATTGTAAAAACATTTTACTTCCCAATGGATTTCTCAAAACCAAATGCTGAAAAAAGAATTTTAGAAACTAGGCTCTTGGTAAAGAAAAACAATAAATGGGAGGCATATCCATACAAGTGGACTGAAGACCAGCAAGATGCAGATTATAAATCTATTGGCGGAGTAATACCAGTCACTTGGAAAGACGAAAAAGGCGAAAAACACAACATAAAATACGCTATGCCGAACAAAAACCAATGCAAAAGTTGCCACAACCGCAACGGCACTTTTAGTCCAATTGGCCCAAAAACCAAACAGCTCAATCATGAGATAGCCTATGGGACTGAAAAGATGAACCAGTTAGAGAAATGGGTAAAAGTTGGGTATCTGGACAGTTTACCAGACAAAAATAAAATAAATGGATTGAAGGCTATAAGCGACGCTTCAGCTAGTTTGGACATCAAAGCTCGGTCTTACTTGGATGTGAATTGTGGCCATTGTCACAGCACTTACGGCCCTGCCGCTAGTTCGGGTTTAAGACTAAATTTCGAAGAAACTGATCCTTATCATTGGGGTGTAAAAAAATCCCCAGTGGCGGCTGGCATTGGTGCGGGTACTTTCAAATACGACATCAATCCCGGTAAAGGAATGGAATCTATACTCACTTACCGTATGAATTCTACCCATCCTGGCATTATGATGCCCGAGATTGGCCGAGTGAGTGTACACAAAGAAGGCGTTAAACTCATTTCGGATTGGATAGATTCATTACCTACTGAAAAATAGTACGGTTTATCAAGGATAAGCGGCCACTATTTCTATTTCGATAAACTTGAATCTGTTCACTAGAGCCGAAACTCCCAAAGTTGCTCTTACTGGTTTGTTGGGGTTTTCGGGTGTACCAAAATACTGTTTGTAAGCAGCATTCCAACCATCGAAATCATAAGCACCAGTTTTTACATCTGGAGTTAAATAAACCCGCATTGAGAATACATCAGACATTTTTAATCCATTTTCTGCCAAAGTAGTTTTGAATTTTTCTAAAATCGAAATGGCTTGGGCTTTTGTGTTACCATATTTGGCATAATCACCTTCGAGCAAACTTGAATTAAAGGCAGATGCAGTGAGACCACTAGAAAAATACAGTTTCTTACCTTCAGGTACAATTGCAGCACTCGAAATAATACTGCTTTCAGCTCCTATCATTTCTACTTTTTGAGCATAAGTTTGTGAAATGCCTAAACTCAAACAATGGACTAAAATCACGACAACAGTTTTAACTTTTTGCATTATATTAATATTTAGTTTTTCTTTTTGAATAAATTATAAATAGTTTATAATCAGAAGATTAAAATAGTATTTTAAAATTTCGAAAACAAGAATTTTCAGACTAATTTGAAATACGTTCAAACTAACCAAAGAAGAAATTATGAAAAGAAGAGACTTTTTTATCAATGCTGCATTGGGCAGTGCAGCCATTTCGAGTCAATTACTCACCTCTTGTGCAACAGGTCCAATACTTTATGGAGACAAAAACTACAATATAAACAGAGGGTACCAATTTATTCCCAAACTCAAGCTCTCAAAAGACCGAATCATAAAAGAAACTGTTGGTCTTAGGCCTTTCAGAGCATCTGGACCAAGAATTGAAAAGCAATTGTTGGGCAATAAAACTATTGTGCATAATTATGGACATGGAGGAAGTGGTTGGTCTTTGTCGTGGGGAACTGGACATTTGGCCAGAAAACTTGTGATGGAACAACCTGACAAAAAAATAGCCTTAATTGGAGCTGGGACTGTAGGAATAGCCACTGCAACGCTGTTACAGGAAAGTGGATATGAAGTGACCATTTATACCAAAGACGTACCACCAAACATCACTTCAAACTTGGCCACCGGTACTTGGTCACCAGCTTCAAGAGTTTGCGACAAGACTAAATCTACTCCAGAATTTGAAAAAAAATGGGAAGAAGCCACCCGGTTTTCATTCCGTAGATTGCAAATGCTTTTGGGAATGGAAGATATCGTAAATTGGTGTGACGACTATGTAGTCCATAAATCTATCCCCAGTACTACGGATGGCAATGGTGGCGGCGAAATTTTTCATTTAGAAGGTTTGGCACCGGATTGGGTACTGATGGATAAGAAAAATCATCCCTTTCAGGCAGATTATGTTAGAAAAAGAAGCAACATGATTTTTAATATTCCAAGTTATCTCAATTTTCACCTAAACAACTTCCTGCTTCGGGGCGGAAAATTGAAAATACATGACATTAAAACTTTGGAAGACTTAGATGCTTTACCAGAAAAGGTAATCGTCAACTGCATGGGTTTGGGAGCAAAAAGTGTTTTTAATGATGAAGAATTAATGCCCATCTCGGGTCAATTAGCCTGCTTGATTCCACAAAATGAAGTCAACTATAAACTTGCCACAAAAGGTGCCTATTTCATTACCAGAAAAGACGGCATTTACTTGGGCGGAAACGGAATTGACGGAAGCTGGGACACCAACCCAAAACGAGAACTCACCGAAAAATGGATAGATGTTTTGATGGATTTGATGAAAGAAATGAAAGGTTAAAACCATAATTTTAACTGGTTCAAATATTTTGTGATGGTTTTGGAGAAAAGCTCTTTAAATTTGAAAAACCTTAAACCCTAAAACCATGAAAATACGCCACAAAGTCCTCTTTTTCTTGTTCTTACTTTCTATCATTACGTTTTTGGATAGAGTTTGTATGAACGTGGTGAGCAAATATGTAAAAGAAGACCTTGACCTGGACAATCAATCTTTTGGATATATTCTTGGGGCATTTTCATTGGCATATGCCTTGTTCGAACTTCCAACAGGTATTCTTGGAGACAGAATTGGCCCAAGAAAAGTATTGACCAGAGTAGTACTTTGGTGGTCGGGATTTACAGCTTTGACTGGAACTGCTTTTGGATTTGTTTACTTGATCATTGTCAGGTTTTTATTTGGCATGGGCGAAGCAGGAGCTTATCCAAATGCTTCCATTGCCATCGCTCGATGGTTTCCGGCTGTTGAAGTTGGGAGAGCACAGTCGGTTATTTGGGCCGCAGGACGCATTGGCGGGGCTCTGACCCCACTTTTGGTAATTCCTTTGGTACATTTGGTAGGATGGAGAATGGCTTTTTTCATTCTTGGTGTAGTCGGAAGTATTTGGGCGGCAGTTTGGTATTATTGGTTCAGAGACAATCCTTCTGAACATAAAGGCATTACGCAAAAAGAAATAGAGGAAATAGAAAGTGCCAGAAAAAATGCCCAGATTTCTCATAAAATTCATTGGAAAACCATCATCAAAAATCCAAACATTTGGCTTTTGATGATCATGTGTCACTTGTTTTTTTATGCTTCGTATTTCTTTACCAACTGGTCGTCCACCTATTTCCAAGAAGGTAGAATGATGACCGAGGACCAAACCAAAAACTTCATTTCACTCTCATATTTTCTAGGAGCCATCGGTTGTATTGTTGGCGGTTTTGCTAGTGATTTTATGAGTAAAAAGTTTGGCTTAAAACTAGGAAGAAGAATTGTAGGAGTAGCAGGTCTCGGACTTTCAAGCATTTGTTTTTTAGGTGCCGGTATGACAACAGATAATCAACTAGCAGGCTATTTATTAGCACTTTGTGTATTTCTGAAAGACCTTACGCTACCCGTGGCATTTGCGGTTTGTGTTGATATTGGCAAAAGAAACGCCGGAACAGTAACCGGAGCCATGAATTTTGCAGGACAAATGGGCGGGTTCTTTATCACCATTATTTTCGGAACCATTGTACAACAAACTGGCAATTTCAATTATCCACTTTTTCTGATTGCAGGTTGTCTGGTTGTAGCCTCAGCCCTTTGGTTTTTTATTGATCCTACTAAGGAGATTGTGGAGGGGTGATGGAAAGTTTTCACTATTAAATATTTAAACTATAAAAATTCTCTTTTATAGACAAAATATAGAGCCTAAATATTAGACATCTCCTTGGTCTCGGAACTGTTTAATTGCAAACTACCCCGAATGAAATTCGGGGTAATTCATATTTGACCACTTCGTGGTCGGAATGCTCTTATTAACTTTGATTTCGATCTTAATAATTCATAACCCAACTCCTTTTGGTGATTTTTAACGCCCCTCTCACAACGGAATATTCCCATGCTTTTTCTTTGGCAAATGATCCACTTTGTTTTCAAGCATGGCGAAAGATTTTATGAGTTTTCTTCTGGTGAAACGTGGCTCTATCACTTCATCTATAAATCCTCTCTCGGCGGCCGTATATGGATTTGCAAATAGGTTAGCGTATTCCGCTTCCTTCTCTACCAATTTGGCTGCAGGGTCGGCGGCTTCAGAAATTTCTTTTTTGAATATGATTTCGGAGGCTCCTTTGGCTCCCATCACGGCTATTTCAGCACCAGGCCATGCAAAGTTCATGTCTGCCCCGATGTGCTTAGAATTCATTACATCGTATGCACCGCCGTAGGC
>JAIPAJ010000243.1 GCA_021740125.1 Leadbetterella sp.
AAAATGGCATCCAACGAATCCATTCTGCTAATACCTTTCTATGTTTCGTTGAATTCTTCGTCTATGTCAAATCCCAGTTGATTGGATAGTCTTTTCCAAGCCTTATAATGAAATACCGCTGTGTCCACAATTACTCCATCCAAATCAAACAAAAAAGCTTTTATCATTATTCAGTATTTTAGTAAATTTCAAGAATCATCACTCCTTTTGCAGGAATATTAAGCGTAGAAATATCGCCTATTTTTAAATCAGAAAGAATGTTTGTTGCTGATTTAGAGCCTTTTAACATTTCTTCAAATCTTATTGTATCCAATGTTTTTTCTGTTTTGTTGGTATTTGAAACAACCATCACCCTTTGCTTATCAGTATACCTAAAATATACGTAAACACCATCTTGTGGTACAAACTGCATAAATTTACCATTTGAGATTGCATCTGAGTTTTTTCTGTAATTCGCCAATTTCTTGACAAAATCAAAAGCCAAGTTTTCTTGCTCAGTTCTTCCAGATTTATCAAATTTATTAACCGCATCCTCTTTCCAGCCACCTGGAAAATCCCTTCTAACCTCAGCGTCGGAAGGATCTTTAAAGTTTTTCATTAGAATTTCTGTACCATAATAAAAATGTGGAATACCTCTTAAAGTCAACAACCAAGTTATTCCCATTTTATATTTATTGAAATCTTCACCAATAACCGAGAAAAAACGGTGGTGGTCGTGATTTTCAAGAAAGTTTACATTTTTGGTAGCATCGGCATAGGCCAGATCTTGAGCCAAAACGGTATATAGCCTACTCACTCCATCATTCCAACCAAAATCATGGTTTAATGCCTCAAACATCGCCTCCTCAACCACAAAATCTAGTGCACCAGGTAAATTACTTTTAAACGGAATAGCCAAATTATTTTTTGTAAAAAAAGCTTGACTTATAACTGTGTTTACTGCTGATTCCCCAAAAATATGTATTTTAGGATATTCAGTAAGCAAAACTTGGTTACATTTATTCATAAAGTACAAATCATTATAAATATAGGTATCAATTCGCCAGGCGTCAAGGTCAAAAGTTTCAACTGACCATAGGGCATGCTGAATTAAGAAATTAGCAACGAAAGGATTATTTTGGTTCAAATCGGGCAAGAATGAGGTAAACCACCCATTTCTTACTTCTTTGGTGTCTTTTGCCGAGGCATGAATATCAAAAAGTGGTTGATCTTTGTAAGTGGTATTGGTGTATTTGTCCCATTGATTGAGCCAATCTTTTGAGGGCATGTCTTTTAAAAACCAGTGATTTATTCCAACATGATTATAAACAGCATCTTGCACCAATTTTATACCTTTTTTGTGTGCTTCATCCGAGAGTTTTTTGTAGGCTTCATTTCCTCCAAGTCTTTTATCTACATTATAATGATCGGTAAAACCGTAACCATGATATGCACTTCGCATAACGCCACCTTCGTCGGTTAGAAACTGATTGTTTTCAATCACTGGTGTCATCCAAATGGCTGTCACTCCAAGTTCTTTAAGATAATCCAAATGTTCGGCAACTCCATTCAAATCACCTCCATGACGTAGAAATGGATTTTTTCTATCATGATTTGGGTCAGCCATATCAACAAATTTGTCATTCGAAGTATCGCCATTGGCAAATCTATCCGGCATCAATAAGTATATAAAATCTGCTTGACTAAGCCCTCGAGGATTTGCAGATTTAGATTTAAGTTGATAGTCAAAAGATGTACCATTGCATGTAAATTTAAGATAACCAGGCTTGGTATTTTTCGAAATTTCCAAGTCCACAAACAGGTAATTAGGATTTTCTACCGCATGTACTTTTTTTAGTTTTACACCAACATAAGGCTTCAAAATAACATTACTTGTCTTTAGATTTTTGCCATAAATCATCAGTTGAACATTCGGATTTTTCATTCCAACAAACCAATTGGTGGGATTTATCCTTGTGATATCAGCTTTTTGGGCTTGAGACGCAAAAACACAGAAAACTAGTATTATTCCAAGATAATACAACTTGGGTAATTTATTCTTCATTAGGTTAATAGTATTTTTTTTACAAAATAAAGCATTATGACTGTTTTTTCATAAAAAAAACATATTTACCTTTGAAATTATACTTTAACAAAAAATGAAGTTTTTATCTTCAATCCTCATCGTTTTAATGCCTATTATGAGTATTGCCCAAAATCAAACTAAAAGTTCGGACAAATTAGCCGTGTATCAGATTTTTACTCGATTATTTGCCAACCAAAACACCACAAACAAGTTCAACGGGACTTTAGAAGAAAACGGAACATCCAAATTCAAAGACATCAATAAAAATGCCTTAAAGTCAATTAAGGAGCTCGGAATAACTCACGTTTGGTACACTGGCATTATAGAGCACGCAACCATGACTGATTTTAGTAAATTTGGGATAAAAAAAGACCATCCCCAGGTTGTAAAAGGTATTGCTGGATCACCTTATGCCATCAAAGACTATTATGACGTAAATCCATATTTGGCTGAAAATGTAGAAAATAGAATTTCCGAATTTGAAGATTTGGTAACAAGAACTCACGAACTTGATTTAAAAGTATTAATTGATTTTGTGCCCAATCATGTTTCTAGAGAGTACAATTCGGATATAAAACCAAAAGGAATTAAAGATTTTGGTGAAAAGGACGATAAATCAAAGGCTTTTGATCCTGCTAACAATTTCTATTACCTCCCTATTCAAGCATTTGAGATTCCAGAGGGGGTGAATCCTCCTGTTGTTTTTAAAGAAAAATATAACGAATTCCCAGCAAAAGCGACCGGAAATGATGTTTTTTCTGACAAGCCAAGTATCAATGACTGGTTTGAAACCTTGAAACTCAACTACGGAGTGGATTATTTGAATGGCAGAAAAACTCATTTTGAGCCAATTCCTGATACGTGGTTAAAAATGAAGGATATTTTGGCCTATTGGAGTGCAAAAGGTGTAGATGGATTCCGTTGCGACATGGCGGAAATGGTTCCTGTAGAATTTTGGGCTTGGGTAATTCCAGAAATCAAGACATTAAATCCAAAAGTAATTTTTATTGCGGAAATTTATAATCCAAACGAATACGGAAATTACCTTTTTAAAGGAAAATTTGACTATTTATATGACAAAGTTGGTCTTTATGATGCACTTAGAAGGCTAATAGAAGGTCATGGAAATGCCAATGATATTACAGCTGTTTGGCAAAAAGAATCGGGAAGTTTCTCTAACAGAATGCTCCGTTTTCTTGAAAACCATGACGAACAATGAATAGCCTCAAATGAATTTGGCAAAAATCCAGAATCAGCTTTAGCAGCCATGATGCTTTCGGCCACATTACACACTGGGCCAATTATGGTTTATTATGGGCAGGAACTTGGAGTAAAACCCAACCAAGCTGAAGGTTTCCAAGGAAATGATGGCCGAACTACAATATTTGATTATTGGGGAGTAACTGAGCTTCAAAACTGGATAAATAAAGGAAATTTTGATACCAAAAAACTTAGTAAAGAACAAAAAAAACTCAGAGAATTCTACGGAAATACCTTAATTTTTGCACAGGAGAATGCTGCAATTTCAGATGGGGAATTTCATGATTTGCAATATCTAAATTTCTATTCTGAAGGATATGATTCTTCAAAAGTTTATTCGTATTTAAGATATACCCATGAAGAAATATTACTTTTTGTATATAATTTCGATTTAAATAACGAAATAAATACAAAAATCACACTTCCTAAAGGGGTTTTGGAAAAAATGTTTGGAAATGTGACTCAGCTAAAACTAAAACAAGTTTTTGAAGTAAAAGAAAAACAAAAAATAAATCTAGATAAGTCCCAGACGGATCTTATAAACCTTAAACCAAACTCATTTAAGATTTTCGAAATTACAAAACCTTAGACGAAATATAAACATTAACCTTAAATATAAAAAATGGCTTCTTCAGGATCGATTTCAAAAAATACAAATTCGAAAAAACCGAATTTGTCAACCTCAGCTATCTGGAATATGAGTTTGGGTTTTCTGGGTATTCAGATGGGTTTTGCTTTACAAAATGGAAATGCCAGTAGAATTCTGTTGAATTTCGGTGCTGATGTTCACCAATTGTCCTGGTTTTGGATTGTTGCCCCACTTACAGGTATGATTGTTCAGCCCATCATAGGAAAAATGAGTGACAATACTTGGACAAGCTTGGGTAGACGAAGACCATTCTTTTTGGTTGGAGCTATTTTGGCGGCTTTGGGTTTATTTTTGATGCCCAATGCAGGAAGTTTCACTAAATATTTACCTGCACTTTGGGTAGGTGCGGGATTCTTGATGATAATGGACGCTTCATTTAATGTGGCCATGGAGCCATTTAGAGCGTTGGTGGCAGACAAACTCAATTCTTCACAAAGGACCAAGGGTTATGCCATTCAAACTGCACTTATCGGTATAGGTGCAGTATTAGGTTCGTGGTTACCTTATATTTTAACCAATTGGCTTGGATTTGATACTCCGGCAGCTGAAGGTGAAGTTCCTTCAAATGTTATTTGGTCGTTTATCATAGGCGGACTTTGTCTTTTAGGAACCATAATATGGACTATAAGTACCACTCCAGAATATTCTTTAGAAGAACTCAAAAGCTTCGATGAAGTGGAAGAAAAACATGAATCTTCTAACATTTTAACAGATATTTTAGCCATGCCCAAAACAATGCTGCAGTTGGGTGTGGTTCAGTTTTTCTCGTGGTTTGGCTTGTTTTGTATGTGGGTCAATACTGTTCCAGCTATTGCTCAGCACATATATGGCTTACCAGAATCTGATCACTCATCTGTAATGTTTAATGATGCCGGCGACTGGGTGGGGATACTTTTTGGAGTTTATAATGGAATTAGTGCTATTTATGCATTTATACTTCCAAGTTTAGCGAAAAAAATAAGCAGAAAAAAAACACATGCTTTGTCGCTAATTGCAGGAGCCATTGGGCTGATTTCCATTTACTTTGCTGCGAATGAATATTGGCTATTATTTTCGATGATAGGAATAGGTATCGCTTGGGGATCTATACTTGCAATGCCTTACGCCATATTAGGGGGAGTACTTCCAGTTCACAAAATAGGAGTTTATATGGGGATTTTTAATCTATTTATTACTATACCTCAAATAATCAGTTCAATTTCAGGAGGATTTTTAATAAAGTATCTTTTTGGAGGCCAAGCAATTTTGATGTTGATTTTAGGTGGAATCTGTTTCTTAATTGCGGCAATTAGTGTTAATTTTGTGGAAGATAAAGACGAGATTGTTAATACAACTTTATGACCAAATCACAGAAAAACCTCATAGGACTATTGTTTTCGTTCTTACTTTTTGCTATAATTGTATTTAGAGGCGAGTTACTTATTTTTCCCAATCGCCCTCAATTAAATGCTTTCATGCAAGATTATTTCTCTTTATGGGGTATTTCTCTTTCTTTTTTATTTTTCGGTTATTTTTTAGCTAAAACTTTTAAAATGAAATGGTGGCTATTTATAGCATTATTTATTTTTTGGGAATGTACCTATCTATTTGTTTTCAACTTTGGCCCAAAATTTCTTCCCGAAAGCATAAAATCAAAAGGTTTTTTTGGTCATTTTAAGCGTGTTTCTTTGGCCAACAGGCCTTTAATACAATTTGAAGCAGATTGTGCGAGATTTGATTCTACCTTATTTTACACTTTAAAACCTGGTCAATCAACATTTACAAGTTATGAATTTGAAAATCAGTATTATGTGAATACTAGAGGTTTTAGAGATTCAGAAGCTGATTTAAACCATCCTGAGGTACTGTTTTTGGGTGATTCATTCACGATG
>JAIPAJ010000244.1 GCA_021740125.1 Leadbetterella sp.
ATATAAATGTGAGAAATAATTCCCATCCTTTATAGCTGGAACATAATGATATTGAATAGAATTGATGAAATCAGTTAATTGTTTCTGTAAACTAGCTCTTACTATCATTTTTATACTTCTTTGACCAGTACTATCTGTTTCTATAAACTGTTCAAAATCAGATAACTTTTCATTTTCAAATTCTTTATCTATACTTGACAATTGATCAAAAGAGCTGAATTCTGAAGACTTTTTCCATTTCCTGCTAATCCAAAACTTTTCTGGCAGGAAAATATTACTAACTTTTTCTTTATTTTTATTTTTATTTTTAGGATTAAGAAACCAAATTTTAATAGTAACCAACTCCTCTTTAATTTCGTGTTCATCTTCAAATTCTTTTTTAAAAAAATCTTTTTGAAATTCGAAAAAATTATTCAAATCCGTTTTCTTATTAAAGAATAAATTCAAAGCTCTTAAAATATTTGATTTGCCAGAGTCATTTGCACCCGAAATGATATTTAAAGATTGGCATTTTGTTAATTTATATGACTCCTGTTTTCTATTTCCAAAGGACCTAAAATTTTTTAACTCAATTTGTTCAATGATATTCATATTGCTTGAATTTAATTATTTTGATTCATCCCTCCAAAATCGTTTGAAATAAACCATCACTTTCTTCCTCTAGCTTCAGTAGGTCATTTGTAATGTCTTTCAGACTTCTAGGTGGTTTGTACTGGTAGAAATATTTAGTAAAATTTATTTCATAACCTCTCTTATCCTTGCTTCTGTCCATCCAAGCAAATGGTAAATGTGGTTTTACCTCATTTTCAAAGTAAGTATCAATATCAGTAGAAAGTGGTATTCTTTCAAAATCTCTAAGACTACCAACAACCTTTGGAGTTTTGGCTTTCTTATCTAAAACTGGTTGGCCACTTTCATCCATTAGGGCTTGTTCTATAGTCACCTTGGTATAACCAAAATAGCTATTTGGGTAGATTTTGCAAAGTTCAGTTTCTTTGAAATCTAGAAACATCTGTAATATTTGATCTCTGTGGCTATCAGAAATATACTTTCGCTTACTCCCTAGAGACTTCTTCATGCTCTGGTGCAAGTCTGTAGCATTTATGAGCTGTACTTTACCCTTTCTATCTGGCTTCTTTTTGTTGGTAACTATCCAAATATAAGTGCTGATACCAGTATTGAAGAACAATTGATCTGGTAGAGCTACTATTGCTTCCAACCAATCATTTTCTATAATCCATCTTCTAATCTCTGATTCTCCTGAGCCTGCATCACCTGTAAAAAGAGGAGAGCCATTAAAAACCACCCCAATCCTACTGCCTTTGGTCTCCATTTTAGAAATCAAATGTTGCAAAAACAACAATGAGCCATCTGAACTTCTTGGAGTTCCTACTGAAAATCTGCCTTGTGGATTCTCAGCCTCAGCCAAAACATATTCCTGCTCAGACTTCCAAGAAACTCCAAAAGGTGGGTTGGTAATCATGTAATCAAATGTTTTGCCTTGAAGTTTGTCCTCTGAAAGACTAGAACCTAAATGTATATTTTCAGGATTTTCACCTGTAATGAGCATGTCAGATTTACAAATAGCATAAGTCTGAGGATTAAGCTCTTGACCTGATAGCCTAATATCAATAGTAGGATTTATGTTCTCTAGTATCCATTCTTTGCCTATGGATAACATGCCACCTGTACCACAACATGGGTCAAAAATGCTTCTAATCTTGCCTTCTCCTTCTAAATCTTCTTTGTTTTCAGAGAATGTAAGTCCTACTAAAAGCTTTACAACATCTCTTGGAGTGTAATGCTCACCACTGGTTTCATTAGACATCTCTGAGAATTTCCTAAGTAGTTCCTCAAAAATTTGTCCCATAGTGTGGTTATTGACCACATCAGGATGCAAGTCAATCTCCTTAAACTTTGAAATTAGTAGATAGAGTCTGTTGTTTTTCAGTAGCTTTTCTATGGGTTTCTCCAGTTGGAAATTCTCAATTATATCAGCCACATTTTGAGAGAATCCACTCAAATAGTTCTCAAAGTTTAACTTTAGGCTGTTGGCTGTAAGTCTTGACAAATCATACTGAGAACGATTGTAAAAACTGTGTTTTATAGCATTCTGAATAATTGGACTTGGGTCTTCTATCTTGTCTTTATACTCATTATAAAGCTTGTAAGCCATATCTTTCTGTGGCTCAAGCACACAGTCAAGTCTACGTAACACTACAAAAGGTAGAATTATATCTCCATATTCATGTGGCTTAAATAGTCCTCTGAGTACATCATCACACACATTCCAAATAAACGATGATATTTCTTGGTGGTTGGTCATTATAGGGTGTTGGTTTTAATTATGTAGGGCAAGTTAGTAAAAAGAATGGTTTGAAAAAAAAATACCCTACTAAGGCTTAACTTAATAGGGCACATTCAAGACAGAAACTAATTGTTACTTTTCTTCATCAGCAGACAATTTATGCTCTAAAGTATAAAAAGTGGCTGAACCACTACTTGAATGACATTTCAAAAAACATATCACACCATCTGAATCAAGAAGCTCTGAGCCAGCATCTACAATGGATTTTAACCTTGTAATTATAGTGCCTTTTGAGGCATCAAAGTGTTCACTTAAGTATTTTATCAATGTTTTTTGGTCAATTTTTTGATTTGGGTATTCAAAATAACTTTCAATTTCAATTACAACATCTTCAATATTTGCCTTTTGCTCATTTACCAATTTAGCTGCATCAACTTCATTTTTTTTAGCCAAAACAAAATCCAATGTCTTTTCACAAAATTTCATGTAGATTTTGGGAAGCTTTTTGGTAGCCCTTAATTTTAAAAATTCAAGCTCAATTAAGTTAGACTCTGACCCATCTTTATTTCTAAAAACTCCAATTCTAAAGGCTGCTGACACTTTATTCCAAGCCTCACTACCAAGATGCCCCCTAGCTTTCCTTGTTCCAGGGTTTTCATGAATAATTAACATCACAGTAAGATTTTGCTCCTCCACCAAAACACCCAAAAAGTCAAGTAGGGCCATTGATTCTTCGATTGAATTAAAGTCAAAAATGGTATCTGTTGCCACATCCAAGGTCAAAAAAATATGTTTTTGAGTTGATTTTCTAACATCTTCAACAAATTGCTTCAAAGATTCTAATCTTTCTGTCCGATTTGTAAGTTTCAAAGAAGTACATCTAAAAACTTCATTTTTGGGGAATTTCAGATTAGTAAATTTTGCAATATTCTGAATTGCAAAAGGCAACTCTTCTGTGGTATTTCGCTCAGTATCAATTAAACAGGACAAAACCTCAAAATTTGGATCCTTTTCAAACCCTAGCTTTTCACCTTGTACTTTTCCCAGCATCATCGAAATAAAAAAACTTGAAAGCCTACTCTTAAAAGACCCAAATTGCCCTTGTATCAGATTTATAGTATTCTTCTTGATTACTGGTTGTCCTAGGTATGAAAGCAAAGGAGGTTCCACAACAATTTCTTTGGAAGCTGCAAGCATCAATTTGGATTCAATCTCAAAAATATCACGATGCTTAAATTGGAATAATTCAGAGGAATATTTGTCAAAATTATTCTTCTTAAGAGGCTGATAAATAATTGGTTCCTCCTCAAAGTCAGGAGAATTTCTTATTACAGGGGAGAAAACATAGTCATGAAAAAAAAAATCCTCAGTGACTTTGTCAAAAGAATCTCCAAGCTTTTCCCTGATAAATTTTTTAGTTTCAATCGAATCATTTAATCTGTAATAAACCTGAATGAATTGACCAAACGGAATGTTTTTATTTTCAAACCATACCACAACAAACTTTTCTTTTGCAAATGAAATTACAAAATTTTTTTGAGTAAAATTTGGGTTTTCAAAAAATGTAAATTTGTTAAACTTAACAAAATCAGGGCAGAGAATAGAAATTTTTTCTGAAAGAGAAGCCTTAAGAGTGGCGTTAAAATCTTGCATTTTTAAAAATCTTAAAGTTTAAAAATATAACATCAAGAAACTACCTGATGATAAAAACGATAAGAAAGAAATTGCAAAATTTCCTCTATATAATATGTGCTAGGTATAATGCAAAAGCTATTAAATAGCACTTTTTAACTTTTACATCACAAAAGTATATAAAAATCAAAACAAAATCAAAAAATTGATCAACTCTTTTTTGTCGGAGTCCTCTAAAGAACTCAAATAAGCCTGTGTGGTTCTAGTGTCAGTATGACCTAAGCCTTCTGAAATAGACTCTAACGATACCCCACTTCTTAGTAACATTGTGGCACTTGAGTGTCTCCCAGAATAAAAATTTAGGGATTTATTGATATTAAGTTCCTTACCTATTCTTGACATATATTTATTTATTAATTTATTGAAATTTTGTAATGAGCTACGGATTTGTTCAGGTGTAAAATCAGGTTTCAAAATATCAAATAAATAATCCTCTTTTCCTCCATAAGGTATCCCCCATTTTTCTATCACTTTTTGTGCTATTGGATGGATAAAAATTTCCAATGACTTAGAATTCCCTCTTTTTGCTCCTTTTGTTTTTTGCCTTATGAGTGTTATTTTGTCAGCTTTAATATCTTTTAATTTTATCCTAGCAATATCTGCTAAGTTTAATCCAAGACATAGGTAGCTGAAAATCCAAAAATCTCTGGCCTTGTCAGATGGAGTACCTAATGGAGGTTTAAATTCAAAAATCTTTTTTAACTCTTCAGTTGATAGTGCCTTCTTTATATTTCTACCTGTTGGAATTACATATTTCCTTTTGCCAAATGGGTAGCTTTCTTTAGACACAATACCCTCTTCAATAGCCAAATTAAGTATTACTCTTAAACTTCTGATATAAATACCAACAGTAGTAATAGATTTTCCTTTTTCTAGCATCCATTTTTCATAGGACCACAAAAACTTAGGGGTTATGTGTATAAAATCAATATCAGGCTGAAAATTAGTAAGAGACCGAAGTGAATTATTTATGGACTGGTAAGTTGAGACTCTCCCAAGTGATTTTAACTCCTCAATATACCTGTGGTAGAACCAAACCAAATTCTTAACTACAGTAGGTTTAGGTTGGTTTGCTTCATTGTTTTGCCCTAAATATAGCCTTTTAAACTCATCAAAGCTGAATGTTTCCATTGACTTAATGATTTCTTCAGCCTTTGTTTTAGCTTCTGTGCAAATATCCCTGACTTCCAGTAGCTTTCTGTCCTTTAATTTGGTACTGTGTAACTTTGCAAAATTTTCTACTGTCAAATGAACTCCAATTGCATAAAGCCTTGAAATTCTGTTACTTATGAGCCTCAACTTTAGAGGAAACTCATTATTTTCAACAGGGTATCTTTTATCTAAATATATAGATACTGTAGTTTTTACTTTCATAGAAATAAGGTGATTATTTGCACAACATTTTGCACAACATTTAAAAAAAATAAAGAAAATAGGTTGTGTGATTTTCAAAAACTCAAAGAGAATTGAGCTGGATAACAAGAAGTAAATAAGCCAAAATCTGGCTAACAATTTTAAGAATCAAGTAGAAATTGTAGGGAATTCAAAAATATTTAACAGGCTAAAAAAAAGAAAAATGGCTTAAAAACAGCCATTTACACCTATTGAGGCAAGATTATACTCTATTTTTTCAATAAAACATTTGCCATTTTCTACAAAACCCGTACCTTTGCACTGCTTTTCAGAGAAATAGCCAATCTATTTCAAAGAAAACAAAGGGCCTATAGCTCATTCGGTTAGAGCAACTGACTCCCCCGATAGCTATCGGGACAGTAGGTTTGGAAAAAGATGTTGTAGAAAATTTAGGGCCTATAGCTCATTCG
>JAIPAJ010000245.1 GCA_021740125.1 Leadbetterella sp.
AAATTGGAGCATTTTTTCTCAAATATTCTCTATAAATAATTAGACTAAAATGTTATTTCAAATTAGCTTACCTTAAATTTGGATTTATTTTATTCCAATTTAATGAAAACCTACTTAAGCAAATTACTTTCCGCACAAACGCTGTCTTCCGAAGAAGCAAAAAATGCCATATTGCAAATTGGTTCTGGAGAAATAAACCCATCTCAAATCGCCGCATTCTTGATGGGTATTCAACAAAAAGGCATCGCTGTAGACGAATTAAAGGGTTTTAGAGAAGGTATGCTAGAATTGGCCATAGAGATTGACCTGAATGAGTTTGATGCCATGGACGTATGCGGCACAGGTGGTGACGGAAAAGACACTTTCAATATTTCTACTACATCGGCATTTCTTGTTGCTGGAGCGGGTCAAAATGTTGCGAAACATGGTAATCATGGTGTAAGTTCTTCTGTAGGAAGCAGTACAGTTTTGGAACATCTAGGCGTAAAATTTACAAATGATTCAAATTTCCTTCGCTCTAAAATAGAAAAAGCAGGAATATGTTATTTGCATGCACCCTTATTTCATCCTGCCATGCGATTTGTCGGACCTATCAGAAAAGAATTAGGCATAAAGACTTTCTTCAATATTTTAGGGCCATTAATGAATCCTGCCAAAGTGCAGAAGCAATTAAGTGGCGTTTTTGACATAACCACTTTTGAGTTATACAAAGAACTATTTAAGACCTCTGAAACAAGATTTGGAGTAGTTCACGCCCTAGACGGGTACGATGAAGTATCTCTTACAGGCAATTTTAGGCTAGCTGAAAACTCTTCAGACAATGTCATTAATCCGAATGAGATTGGAATGGAATTAGTTGATGATCAAGAGCTTAATGGAGGAAACTCACTAGAGGAATCTGCTAAAATAATGTTAAATATTCTTAAAAATCAAGGCACAAAAGCACAAACGAATACAGTATTGACTAATGCAGGTATTGCCCTTGGTATTGCTCGAGAGATTACAATTGAAGAAGGTATTTCACAAGCTAAAGAATCTTTGGAAAGCGGAATGGCATTAAGAAGTTTGGAGATTTTGCTGGGGTAGTTTATGCGTTAAATTACGCACAAATAAATACACATATAAAAAAATCACCATTCAAATTGAAAAAATATTGATTGTAACAATTTTATAAAAGTGTTTATTTTATCATCTAATATTACACCCACTTTAACAAAAACAAAGATGTAGATCTTAACAAATACCTGATAATTAACAAAGTTTATTATTGATTTTTAAAGTAATTCACAAGTTTTATTTAATTTTCTAAATATTTAAAATAAATCAAAATGGCAAAAGAAGGTTTCAATTGGAAAAGTTTATTTATTATCGAAGATGAAAAACCAACCGATCAAACACAGCCAGTTATTGAGGCCAATAAATTTCCTATAGAAAGCTCGAAATCAAACACCACCGAAAATCTAAATAATCCATTTATCTCAGAAATAGTAGGGGTATACGAAAAAGGGTTTGAATCTTTGAATTCTCCAAATTTCGATTTTTTTGAGTTTTATAAATCGGTAGTTACTGTAGGCGTAAATAATTCGCAGAGTTATCAAATGGCTTATACAATGGGAACTGCAATGAATCCCGAATTGAGCAAAATTTCATTAATCGAAAAAGCGAATTACTATATCTCGGAAATTGAGAAAGTTTATAAGAATTTTCAAAAAACTGGGAGCACAAAACGAAACGAAATTAATTCAAGGATAAATACGGAAAAACAAACATTAGTAAGTTCAATTTCTGAAATTGAGGCAAAAATTGTTCAATTACAGAAAGAATTAATAGATAAAAAGGCACAATTGGAAAAAGTTGATGCCGCAAATAGTAAAGAATTCTCTGAAATCGAACTAAAACTAGAAGCCAATGAGGTAGCTAAACAAAAGCTATTACAATCAATAAATCAAGTAGTTACAGGAATAAACCAATATTTACAATAATGGATAAATTTGAACAAGAAAAAAGTACACTCTTAGAGTTACCAATACTTAAACATTTTGACGAATCAAAAGGAGAAATTGCACTTAAATCAGGTACTACACTAAAAAAAGGAGAAAAAAACCTCTCCTGGATTTTGGGTCTTGGCCTTTTGGGGGCTGGTGCTTATTTGACATGGACCTATATTATTCCCCCTTTGTTCACCATGTTGGGTCAGGCTATAGCACTGTCTGCAACTGGAATTTTCTTACTGTTTTTAGTTTTTATGTTTCCTATTATCCTAAAGGGGTTGAGATTTGCTGCAAAAAGTGTCCATAGAGCATTAATTCAGAGCAATCCATTTAGCGAATTAGAAGAGCAAAAACAAAAGATGATTAGAAATCGTGAGGTTTTTAAAAATACAAAAGCTAAATTAAAAGGCCTTAAAAATGAGATGGAAATAGAGGCCGCCAAGTCTGAAAAAGAAGCCAAAGAATTTCAAGAATCTGTTTTGAGTTTGCAAAGACAAGCAGAAAAACTAAAAACCGGAATGGACGAAATGGTAAAAGCCAATGGCGTTGCTGCAAAAGATACGGATGAATATGTGGCCCTTCAAAGTGAACTGGCAAAGAAACTATCTGATTCTCAACGTATTTCAACTCAATATGAGCAAGCTAAAAGTTTTATCAATAAATATGGAGTTAGAGCCAATGTTTTAGGTAAAATGGACAGAAAGCTTACTTTGGCTGGAACAGCCATTGACATTAAAATAGCTGATTTTGATGCAACAGTTACTATGCTTCGTAAAGAGTTTGAATTTGCTAAAAACGCAAAAGCAGCAACTGAAAGTGCAAAAAGTGCAATGATGTTTACAAAAGAATGGGAATTGGAATATGCCCTTGAAGTGGTAACTTCAACGATCGCTCAAGACATTGCTCGTACTTCAGAAAACTTAATCGATATAGACACGTTGACTTCACAGTATTCTGTAGATAACGACGAACTTTATTCAAGGCTTGATTCGTTGGCAGACCAAATAAAAACTGGCGAAAATACAATTCCTGACTCCACAAAGTATACTAGCCCAAACTATAAATTATCAAAAGATGACAAACAAAACAGTGGAGGTTTTGGAGATATTTTTTAAAATAAACTAAACATAAACATAAAATGGGAAAGATTTTTAGATCTGAAAAATTGACAACTTTTTCTGAATTACTTATTTCACTGGGGGTAATTGGAGCAATTTTGGCGGCTATTTACTTTTTATCTCCTGGTTTAAAAACATCAGTTTCAAAAAAACTCGAAGGTATAGAATTAAACAAGACTGACGTAAATAATATTACGAATGCAGAAAAACTTACATTGCCTTCCAAAGAAATTTCATCAGAAATTAGTAGCAAGCCTCTAGTGAGAATTGCTGGATATGCATGGAATGCTCAATCTGGTATTATTGTAGCTAATGGTGGCCCTAAAACAACCAAAGGTTCACTAATGGAGAAAAATGGAGTTAATCTTGAGTTGATTCGTCAAGATTGGTTGTCTGAGTTAAGAAATATGCAAATGAAATTCATCGAGGAATTCGACCAAGGCGAGAAATTTCCTTCTTCTGATAAAAGTGCATTTGCAGTTATGATAATGGGTGATGGTGCTCCTTTTTACATTAGTTCTGCTCAAAAAGCCCTAGACGAAAAATACGGAAAGGACAAATATCACTTACAAGTAATGGGTGCAATTGGTATGAGTTATGGAGAAGATAAGCTTATTGGACCTGCATCTTGGAAAACCGACCCAAAATCTATGAAGGGTGCTGTAATTTCAGCAGTTCTTGGTGATGGTGACTGGGTAACTACAGTGAACTACTGTTTTGCAAATGGACTAAAAGTTAACCCAGACCCAACTACCTATGATGCAGATGCCGTAAACATTTACCCTTCAGAAAATGATGATTATATTAAATCTGCTGAAGAATTGATTAAATCGCAATCAACTGGATGGACAGTTTCTTTGAAAGAAGTAGAAAACGGAAAATTGACTGGTAAATCTGTAAATAGAAAAATAGATGGTTGTGCTACATGGACTCCGGGTGACAAAATGGTATTTGATAAACTTTCTGGTTTTACGGATATCGTATCTACGAAAGAATTTAACAATCAAATGCCGACAGTATTGATTGGTTTGAAGGAATGGGCAACACCAAATGCAGAAATCGTTTCAAACATTTTAAAGTCTGCATTGACAGCTTCAAATCAAATGAAAAACTATGATGAATGGAAAAAAAGAGCCGCTGAAGCTGTAACAGAAACTTACAAAATGGAAAATCCAAAATATTGGTACGATATGTTTAAAGGTCAGCAAGGAACCAAAAACGGATTGTCTTACAATATGGGAGGTTCAAAAGTATTTAACTATGCTGATGCTATGCAATATTTTGGGTTAAGTGATGGCGTAAATCGTTACAAATCAGTTTATTCTCAAGTATCTGGCTATTTAAAAGAACTAAACCCTTTTGGATTTAATGAAAACGTTGGAAAAGTAGTTCCTTATGATGAGGCTATCAATTTGTTTTTCTTGAAAAACATTAATGACATTGAATCTTCAGCAGCAGAAAAAGCAGATTATACCAACGAAGCTACTGAAGTGATGGCATCTGCTGAATGGAGAATCAACTTCGGTTCAGGAAGTGCTCAAATTATGGGAACTTCAACAAAAGAATTGGAGAAAATATATAATCTTTTGGTACAAGCAGAAAATTCAAAACTAAATATTGTAGGACATACTGATAACGTTGGTAATCCTGAATTAAACCTAGGACTTTCTAAATACAGAGCACAAGCTGTAGTAGAATATCTGAAAAATAAGGGGATTCCTGCTTCGAGATTCCAATTGGTAGATGGTAAAGGTCAATCTGAACCAATAATGGAAAATAACACTGCAGCTGGAAAAGCTGCCAACAGAAGGGTTGTAATTACTTTCTTAAAATAATAAACATAACCCTGCTGAAGATTACTCTTCAGCAGGGTTTGTATTTCCTAAAAATAAGCTGAAATGAAAATTATTTATGACATTTTTAGGCCATTCGAGAAACTAAATAGTTCATTAAGGTATGGAATATTAGCTTTTTGGGTAGTCCTACTTTTTGCTACTTGGTATTTAGGCACTTCCGGTCAAAAATCTCTATTTCCATCGCCGAGTTTAGTCTTTAAGGGATTCTCCGATTTATATAATGAAGGACTGGTAGTTCATATATTCAATTCACTGAAATTATGCTTCTTATCTATTTTTTTGGCAACCATTATTTCATTGATATTTGCCTATGCATCGCCTATTCCGTTAATTAAACCCATATCTGAGTTTGTAACCAAATTTCGATATTTGCCTTTTACTGGCCTTTCATTTTACATCACTTTGATAGTTCATGATGCCCGAAATATGCAAATCTGGATTATGGTAATTTTCCTAACAACATTTCTTACGTCCTCGTTGATTTCAGTGTTGAAAGATATTCCTCAAGAAGAATTTGACCATGCTAAAACACTTAAATGTAACAGATTTGAAACACTATGGCAGGTAATTATTTTAGGAAGGATTGATTATGTAATCGATGTGATTCGTCAAAACTTGGCTATTACTTGGATGATGTTAGTAACCGTTGAATCAATAGTAGTAGCATCAGGTGGTTTAGGCTTTCTCATCAAGAATTCAGACAAATTCATGAATCACGGACGGATAATTGCATTGCAAATCATTATTCTATTAATAGGACTGGGTTTGGACTGGTCTATCAATTTT
>JAIPAJ010000246.1 GCA_021740125.1 Leadbetterella sp.
AGGGTTTTAAGGTCTTTGAAGTTATAAGTGAAGTTATTTACTGTATATCGAAACTCCATTTACCGTATTATTTTAGGAAAAAATCAAATAAATCATTATCAAAACAATGATGCTGCTTACAATAATTGGATGAAGATACGCCAAAATTAGTATACAAAAAACAGATAATATCAGAGCCAAATATGGAAACGTATTTTGAATAAAGCTATTAAATTCAAGATTTTGATGTTTGTGTTGAAAGTTTTCATTTTCTCCTTCAAAAATCGCTTTCGGTTGAATTTTTTCCTTTTTGCGAAGAATAATTAGGCTTGCACTCACTCCAAAATACATACAAACAGCTCCAAAAACTGAAAGTTCTATTAAAACCGATGTTGAACTTCCCCAAATGGCAAAAATGCTTACTATGAACACCACAACTGATGCAAGTGCTCGATTAAGTTTGTATTCTGGGAATATTCTTTTTAGAAAATATTCTATTTGAAAAGTGGTGGTAAAGGCAATTCCTTGAAGAGACGCGATTAGACCAAATAGGCCTAAAAACGTAAAAATCTGTGTTATAGTGTTATTTTTGCCTAAAATCAATGCCAAAGTTGCAGGCATTGGATGATTGTCTTTGCTTATAATATCCCAGCTTTCTGGGTTTAATGCGAGTCCGCCAGAAGCCAAAATCAGTATTAAAATTGCCAAAATGGCGAGTGTCCAAAAGGCAGATTTATAGCCTACAACTAAAGTTTTTCTTAGTTTTTCTTGTTTTGTATTTTTGGAAACTATTGAAATACCTTCAATGGCCAAAAACATCCAAATGGCAAATGGCATCGCCCGAACGAATGTATTAAAAGTCAGTTCTCCAAATTGTTTGTTTTGGGACAAATTGGACAAAGAAAACTCAGAAACAATTGAACCCGAAAATATCAAAAGCTCAAAAATCGCCAACAACGTCAGCGTGATGATCACTTGGATGCCAAAATTGAAATTGAATAAACTTACTAAACAAAAAAAAGCAATGAATGCCGATGCAATCCAATTGGTATTTTCGAGGTGACCACTCAAGAATCCTAAATATTCGCCTATTGAAGTGGCAATGGCTGGGTTCACGAAGAGAAATTCGAATAATATAAGTATGGAAATTATCTCAGCCCATTTTTTACCAAATGCGTTTTTTATGTAAATGTGCGGGCCATCGGCTTGGGGATACACACAAGCTAACTCAATTAGACAAAGTACCAGGGCATAGTACAAAACTGCAGTAACTGCCACTGGAATAAAAAAGCCTATCGGCCCAGTAATTGCCCAACCTAAATTCCAGCCAAAAGACTCGCCAGAAATAACCAATCCAACGCCAATGGCCCAAACAGAAAATGCTCCTATTTTCTTTTGTTTTTTTTCAAAATTACTTGCTGCCATTTTGATTTGTAGGGTTTGGTACAACAAAATACAGAATTGGTTTTTTATTGGAAAGAAACCATATGATTTACCTTTAAAAAATTTTATTTTCTATTTGATTTGTGCATTTTGGTTGGTTTAGACGATGCTTTGCATAAAACAAGGATTAAAAAAGACACGGACTTAATTTATCCGTGTCTAATCCAATAATTCCGTGTTCTTATAAACTTAGGCCTTCAATATAACCAATTCGCCTTTTACAAACTCCATCAGTTCAGCTATATAAGCTTTTGAAAAATCAAATTTGATATCAGCTGCTTCATAGATTTCTTTTATGGTTTTGGTATAACCTAGTTTTAAAGCTGCCAAATATCCTTCAAGGCCTTTTTTAGGGTCTTTTTTATAATTTCTCCAAACACTGATGGCCCCTAATTGAGCCATGCCGTATTCAATATAATAAAACGGAACTTCATAAATGTGAAGTTGACGTTGCCATGAGTATTCTCTGTAATGTTCAAAACCAGACCAATCAGTTATTTTGTCTGAAAACTCTCCATTTATTCGCATCCAAGCAGTTTTTCTATCTTCTTCAGTGTGTCTTGGGTTTTCGTAAATCCAATGTTGGAATTTATCCACTGTTGCAATCCATGGCAATGCGGCTAAAATATCTTCCAGATGTTCTATTTTGGCTCTTTTCAAATTCTTTTCGTCGGTGAAAAAAGTTTCCCAATGTTCCATCGATATCAATTCCATACTCATTGAAGCCAGCTCAGCCACTTCCATTGTTGGATTTCTAAAGGCATTAATGGGCAATTCTCGAACTTCAAACGAATGTATTGCATGGCCACCTTCATGTACCATGGTTACCAAATCTCTTACGCTATCAGTGGCATTCATGAAAATAAACGGCACCCCAATTTCTTCCAAAGGGTAATTGTATCCTCCTGGAGCTTTTCCTTTTCGAGACTCTACATCAAAGTGCCCCATTGCTCGCATAATTTTAATATAATCTGATAGTTTAGGGTTTATTCTATCAAAACAGATTTCAGTTTTATCTAATAATTCTTTGCCATTTTCGAATGGTTTCAATGCCGGTCTACCTTCTGCATCTACTTTTAAATCCCATGGTCTCAATTCTCCTAATCCAAGTTTTTCCTTACGTTCTGCTGTCATTTGGTTGACAATCGGCACCACAGTTTCGGCAACAGCTTCATGAAAAGCAAAACAATCGTCAGGCGTATAATCAAACCTACCCATTGCAGCAAACATATAATCACGGAAATTTTCATAGTCGGCATTCAATGCTTCTTGATGACGTAGGTCTCGCAGTTCATTGAAAATTACATCCAGTTTATCCTTTTCACTGTATCTCTTTTCTGAAATCTTTCGCCAAGCATTTTCTCTGGTTTCTCGTTTTACGGCCTGCAGAAAAGTCGCAGCTTTGGGCATTGTCATTTCTTCTCCATCAATTTCAACGGTCATTCCACCTGTAATTCCCTGATATTCTGTTTGTTTTAAAGATATTTTAGTATCAAGTTCAATGTTGGCTTCTCTGAAAATCTCAACAGATTTTCTTAAGCCACGCAACATAATATCGTATCCACCGCCAGACAGATTGAACTTTTCGGCTAATGCCAAAGATTTTTTGTTGAGTTCGTCTGAGTAGATTGCGGTATTGGGCGAAATTTCTTCTACAAAGAATTGGTATGCTTTCTGATTTTCCTGATCCGATGTATCACAAGTCATCTTAATATATCGCCAAGCCATATTTTCTGACAAATACGACTCTAATTCGCTTCTATCTCGAAGCCATTTTTCAAATTCTTCTTTAGAATTTATCTCTCTAAATTTAAGATTTTCGTAAAAGGGCTTTACAAAATCCCACGATTCCAATTTAAAATCTTCACCCAAAAATTCTCTTTTTCTACGTTCTAATATTCTGTTGCTCATAATCATTGTTTTCAAGATGCAATTTAGGAATTGATTCTTAAGGGATGAAAATTAGTATATTTTAGTTTTCTCAAAAATTTCTATCTTTATTAAAAAATGGCATTATGAATTCAAAAATTAAGGGTATCCTATTTCTTACAATCATCTTTATAACGAATAGGAATTGTGTTTTTTCACAAAATGCCAATGACTCTGATAAATGGGCGGTGGATTATTACTCAAAGATAAATTTAGGAAATGGACTAGTTTGGAAAACAATGAAATTTGGTGAAAAGAATCTTTTTGGAATGAATGAAAACATCAATATTCTAGAAACCAAATTAAAAAACAAGAAACTCAAATTTGCTCTAGCTTCTGCAGATTCTGCATCTAAACCCAATCACACTAGTGGAATATTGAAACCAACAAGCCAAATTGCAATGGAAAACGATGCTTTGGTGGCAGTAAATGCCGGTTTCTTCGACATGAAAAGTGGTGGAGCAGTAGATTTTATAAAAATAAATGGTCAAGTATATGACACTTCTAGGGTATATGCCAAACAAAGATTGCCATTTAAACTGGCTATTTCTGCACTTACGATAAATAATAATAGCGTGAGAATTATAAAAGGCGAACAAGAAAAAGGTTGGGAAGAGAAGCTTGACGCCGAATATGTTCTTTTGACCGGCCCGCTTTTGTTGTTTGAAAACCAACCTCAGCCTTTAGCGAAAACTCCTTTTAACGAGAACCGCCACCCACGTACATGTGCTTGTGTAACCACCGACAAAAAGCTATTATTAGTAACTATAGATGGCCGTGCCGCTGAGTCAGAAGGTATGAATTTGAATGAACTCACTTCATTTCTCAAAAGTTTAAAATGCAAAGATGCCATAAATTTTGACGGTGGAGGAAGCACCACCATGTACATCAAAGGGCAACCAGATAATGGAGTGGTAAACTATCCCTCTGACAATAAGAAGTTTGACCACCAAGGCGAGCGTTCTGTAAGTAATATTTTCATAATCAAATAATTTTTTTATACATCTTGGAACAAAAAAGAAATGTAAATGGTTAATAATGTATATACATATATTGTAATAACATAAAATAATTAATAAAATGGCAATCTGGAAAATCGACCCATTGCACTCAGAAGTGCAATTCAAAGTAAAACACCTGATGATCAGCACCGTTACTGGTGATTTCAAAGCTTATGACGCTACAGCTGAAACCGCTGGTGACGATTCATTCGAAAATGCTCAAATTAGTTTCTCTGCTCAAATTGACTCTATTTCTACAGGAAATGAGCAGCGTGACGGACATTTGAAATCAGGTGAGTTTTTTGATGCAGAAGCATTTCCAACTTTGAGTTTTGTGTCAACTTCTTATTCAAACAACGAATTGAAAGGCAACTTAACTATCAAAGACGTAACTAAGGAAGTTGTATTAGACGCGGAATTTGGCGGATTGATGACTGATTTCTACGGACAAACCAAAGCTGGGTTTGAAATTTCTGGCAAAATAAACCGCAAAGATTTTGGTTTAACTTGGTCAGCAGTAACAGAAGCGGGTGGTGTGGTAGTAAGTGACGACGTAAAATTGATATTGAACGTACAGTTGACTAAGCAGGCTTGATTTGATTTAAGTCCTGATTGCTATCGGGATTGATTTATGATTTTGGTGATAACATAAAAGGCATTTTCAATTAAGAAAATGCCTTTTTTATTTTATGAATTTCTTATCAATCCAACATCAAATAAGCCTTAATGAAATCGTCTAAATCTCCATCCATTACAGACTGAATATCAGAGGTTTCGTGACCTGAGCGTGCATCTTTGACGAGCTTGTATGGGTGAAAAACGTAATTTCGAATTTGCGAACCCCACTCAATGTTTTTCTTCGATGCTTCTATATCACTACGGGCAGCGTTTCGCTTTTCGACTTCAATCTGGTACAATCGCGATTTTAGCATGTTCATGGCGTGCTCTTTGTTGGCCAGCTGGCTCCGCTCAATTTGGCAAACAATCACAATTCCTGACGGTTTGTGGGTCAACTGCACCTTGGTTTCTACCTTGTTCACGTTTTGTCCACCAGCACCTCCTGAACGTGAAGTATGAAATTCTATATCGCCAGGATTTACTTCTATTTCTATGGTATCGTCCACCAAAGGATAGGCATAAACTGATGCAAACGAAGTATGACGACGTGCGTTAGAGTCAAAAGGCGAAATACGTACCAAGCGGTGAACACCGTTTTCTGACTTCAAAAACCCATAAGCCATTGGCCCATCTATCTGCATCGAAGCTGATTTGATACCCGCTCCGTCACCGTCTTCCCAGTCGATTTGTGTTACTTTGTATTTGTGTTTTTGAGCCCACATGAGGTACATACGGTAAAGCATACTTGCCC
>JAIPAJ010000247.1 GCA_021740125.1 Leadbetterella sp.
CAGCCTTTCTTATGGCCGGTTCTAAAGACTTTGCAAAAGCCATCAATCCCAAATATAGCTCATCAGAAAGGTCAAAAAGATAGTCAACCTCTTTTTTGGGTATTACCAAAGTATGTCCTGGAGCACATGGGAATACATCTAAAAACGCGAAGAAATCTTCTGTTTCTGCTATTTTGTGGCAAGGAATCTCGCCATTGATTATTTTGGTGAATATGGAGGTCATGAGTCTGAAATTTTTTATGCAATTTTAGAGAATTCTAATCAATAACCTTTCTCGACCTTGAAAATTATTTTCAAAAAAATTTGAATCTAAAACATATTAGCTAACTTAGCTAAATAAAATATGATTTATGGAAACTGTAAACATTCACGATGCCAAAAGTCAGTTATCTGCATTGATAAATAAGGTGCTGAATGGGGAGAAAATTATTATTGCACGAAACAATCAGCCCGTTGTAGAGATAGTGGCTTTAAAAAAACAAAAAAGAGTATCCGGACAGTTAGAAGGTAAAATCAAGGTTTTGGGTACTTGGGAAGAATCCGATATTGCTGTAAAAGAATTATTTGATAACAGTGAGATATTCCGAAATGAGAAAAATACTAATTGACACACACATATTACTTTGGTGGTTATCAGAACCGGTTAAACTAAAAAAAGACCATTATGATTTAATAGCAGATTCGGAAAATACAATTTTCGTTAGTGTGGCTAGCTTCTTTGAAATTGGAATTAAAGAAAAAATAGGCAAACTCGAATTTGAAGGTAACTTTGAAACCATTTTGAAATCAAACGGCTTTGAAAGTTTACCAATTACTTTAATGCATTTAGAAACCCTGAGAAAAACAGAATTCACGCATAAAGACCCATTTGACATGGTTTTGATTGCTCAGGCTATTTCAGAAAATATTGAATTGATTTCTTATGATGGTAAATTTTTAAATTTAAAAGGTTTAAAGGTAATTTAATGTTAAAATTAAAAAGAATAAGCTTCATCATTTCCCTTTTCATTATTTCAGGGTGTAAAACCATTGCCATCCCTGTGTTGCTTTCCCATGAATCCAATTTCCAAATAATCCCCGTCGGCGGAAACGCTTGGGCCACAAATGGTGCTAAAATAACCGAAAATGGCTTAGAAAACTGGATAAGTTCTAATCAAATTTGTAAAGTATATTTTAAAGTCAATAAAATTGGTAATCTTAAAGTATCAATATTTTCAAATGCTAAAAATAGCAAGATTCAAATCTCTATTGCTGGAATTAACAAAAGTATAGGCTTCACTGGAGAATCGGAAACCATGGCTGGGGAATGGGAAATAAAGAAACAAGGCTATATTGAACTTGAACTGAAAGGTATTGATAAACAAGGCCTTAGTTTTGCTGAAATTTCTGCAATAGGGGTAAGTGGCTCTTGTATAAATTTGGAAACTTCCTTTGTGAAAAACAATGAAGGAAACTATTTTTACTGGGGCAGAAGAGGTCCTTCTGTTCATCTCAATTATAACACCGATGGTTTGGAAAATATAGAATGGTTTTATTCTGAAATCACCGTTCCCGAAAAGAATGACGTAATTGGTTCTTATTACATGGCAAATGGTTTTAAGGAGGGATATTTTGGCATGCAGGTAAATTCTGAAAACGAAAGGAGAGTATTGTTCTCTATTTGGAGTCCATTTAATACTGATGACCCCACTAAAATTCCAAACGACCAAAAGATATTATTACTCAAAAAAGGAGAGAATGTGTACACTGGGGAGTTTGGCAACGAAGGTGCGGGAGGCCAAAGCTATTTGAAATTTTATTGGAAAACTGGAAATACCTATAAGTTTTTAATTGGAGCGGAACCTGATGGAAATGGATATACGTCATATACTGCTTACTTTTTTGTTCCAGAAGAAGGTAAATGGAGGCTAGTGGCAAGTTTTAATAGACCCAAAACAAATACCTATTTGAAAAGTCTATATTCTTTTCTTGAAAATTTTAAACCAGAAACTGGAAACTTAACTCGCCAAGCAAATTTTGGCAACCAATGGGCTTTCGAAAAGCAAAAAGGTTGGGTAGAGATAAACAAAGTCGTATTTTCAGCTGATGCAACAGCTAGAATAGGTTATAGAAAGGATTATGCTGGCGGTAGGAATGGGGAGGGATTTTTCCTAAAAAATTGTGGTTTTTTTGATGAAAACACAACGATTAAAACCCCTTTAGAAAGAGAAATTATGAGCAAAATGCCCCAAATAGATTTTTCAAAACTTCCTTAATGTTTATTGGAAGTGTTTGATAGATTATTTTTACAAGAAAGATGCTTTATTTTACAAGTATGATAGCCCTGATTCGAAAAATATGTGGAGTTTTTAATGATAGTCAATTGTTTTGAATAGGTTATAAATCAAAGGTATAAATAAAAAACTCTCTGCTTTGCAGAGAGTTTTTTATTATTTTATCTAATAATGATATTTGATGTATTTCTATAATCGGGTTTGGGTAGATACCAGTCTTTGTATTTTGTTCCCCCGCTTTCAGCCCATGCTGTAAAGTTCAAGTACCCACTTGTTATTTCTTTTTTCTCTATCATATACTCGAAACTAGTTGGAACTTGGATAGCCCATGGTAAATTGTTGAAATTTTTGTAATAGGTATTCGTCACAGGATTCGATTTATCATGAGAAGTTCCAAACAAACTCAGGTTTGCCAAACTGGTAGGAGGGTAGTTTTGTAAATGAACTTCCCAGCCTCGCTGCTGGTTTGTGAAAATGAATTGATTGTAAGGGGCTACTCCGATAGTACTTTGGGTCTGTGGCCCGTTTAGTTCTATTTTAACTACCAATGTGTCTGCTTTTGAATATGGCTGATTTTGTAAAGTATTAATAAATTCTGAGCCTAATCTTTTGATATTATCAAATACATTGTCAAAAGGTATAATTACAGCTTTGTTTTGGCCGGCCTCAGTACCGTTGGCATATAGTTTTATTATATTATTTTTTAAAACACTACCAGTAACTTTTTTTATCACATCAGGAGAGGCATTTAATTGAAAACCAAACCCATTTTTAAATGATGCTCCAACGGCTTTAATAACAGACCTCTGGTAGATATCAACAATTTTATTTTGGGTATTGTATACTTCCTCAATTTGGTAGTCTAAAACAAGGTCATTGAAGTCGTAGTCGCCTTTTGAAGGCCACAAATCCTCAAATATTAAGGTAGAAAATTCTTTTTTTGATGGCGTGTATGACCTAAATGCTCTTTCAGGATCCTTCGGAAATTCGTCTCTTGTGTCGCCAGCTCCATCACCATCGCTGTCGATATTTATGTCCATTTTTGGGATGTTTGGATCTTCGATGGAAACTATTGGATTACAACTAACTGTAAAAACAGCATCATTGAAGTCATGATCGCTACCCTCATTGTCGCGGCGAATATCCTCAACAGACAGTAGGAAATTATTAGATTTTGAATCATCTAAGAGGATAAAATGTCTATTGATTTCCGAGTTTTTGAGGTTTAGATTTGAATGGCTAAATAAAGGATAATTACCATTACCTACGGTAGTTCCACTGTAAGAATTATATAACAAGAAAAATCCAATTGAAGTGCCAGCTTCGAAGGTGCCAATTTTCACTTTATTTCCCGAGACCAACCCCCCACCTGACCCAGCGTAAGAAACGTTTGGAAAGATAATGGTAGCTTCTTTGATCTGATCTATGGTAGTTGGTGGGTTTTTAGCATCAAAAGTATAAAATCCCATTGTATTTTTATATCCCGCTCCTTCATGGACAAACGTCACCCATACATCCGAACGCTCTTTTACAGTTAATGTCGTGGGTCTATTTTCTTTTAAATAATCTGGATGTGTAACTGGCAGTGGTTTAGCACCTTCAGGAATACTGGTTGAAATATCTAATAAAAAAGAAGAACTGATGTTGTCATTAAAAGGTAGAAGATAGGAAGGAACTCCCGAAGAATTCCATGTTCCTAAGGTTTTCAATTTTGGCATCTCAGTTACACCTGTAAAATCTCCAACTCTCAAAGCTCTAGTTTCGTCTTCTTCTATTACTAAGCCAGTTGTGGGCTTAGTACCACCAATTGTGAAAAATACTCCTTTGTTTTCAATTTTCATGGTAACATTTCCAGGAATTCCTATCAAATCAGTCTTAAAGCTCAGCTTCTCAACGTGGTTGCCGAGTTGTTTTTGAGTTTCAAAATACCCCGCAGCGTTGGTAACAGCTTTAAACAAAATTTCTCCGTTGGGTTCTGTTACTATTGAAAAAGGTATGTTGCTCATTGGTTTATCTTGACCATTGAGAACCTTAATTTTGATGGTAGTGACACTGGAGGTTTTAAAATCAAATGATTCTGGCACTTTAGTTTTTTCGATACCGCTGGTTGTTTCCAACTCTGGTTCTAGAATTTTGTCTATGGCAGGAAGACAGCTTGTTAATCCAATAGAAGCTATTGAATAAATGATTATTCTTTTTTTCATGTTTAAGTTTTATTTAATGTGATAATTGGTTAAAATTATGCCAAGATTATAAGTTGCTAAAAATCAGCATTTTACCAGTATACAAAATTGGAATATTTCCAAAAAATGGAATATTTTATAGTGTTTGGAAAAAATATGCCTTTTTTTCGGACCTAACATTCAAAAAAAGGATTTGAAATTTAATCGAGAAAATCAATAGCATTAGGGATTGTTTCATTTAGCTAAAAACCCATCTAGAACCCTAAAGAAACGACCAATGATTCTTTGAATGGCGTGTATTAAGAAAGCCTTTGAAAATATAGACATTGAGAAGAAATATCGATAGAGAAAACAGCTGATTTAGGCTATTAAAATAGTTATGTTGTAGATCTTCCTGGTTAGTCGTACTGAATTGGCCAAAGAAATAAAGAATTCACACATTTAACCAGAAAATAATCAATATGGACATACCACAGTGTAAAAGTATTGAAGTCTATTGAATCCTTTTTCCCCAAGCAATCTAGTTAAGCTATTCAAGTTTTTGTTTTGTTCAATTTTATTCCATTTGATTGCTTAGGTCAATACTATTTTCTGTTTAGAATATTAAATTAATTTTCCGCAATATCTATCATCAAATCCAAGAATATCGCCTTTTATTAGGTTTCTCGATTTACTTTTGAAGCAAAAGTACCCATTGTTCAAATTCTAATAGTTTTTAATATTGTGATTTGGGCATCTTTTGAGTGGATTTATTTTACCAACCAAAGTAACCCTATTTTCTCAACTAACTAGTGACTGTAGAATGAGATTGAATCCCATATTTTTGAGTTGCTGATTTATTTTCAATTCTACCTTTTTAGCTTCCTGAACAATCGCTAATTTAAAAGCGTAACTGTAATCTTTTTGTGAACGCTTTCCGTACTGGTTTTCATTTGTTTGTTTCAGACCATCACCTATTTTGTAATGCTATTTCAGGACGGAACTATAGATATAAATAAAAAACTCTCTGCTTTGCAGAGAGTTTTTTTTTATTTAATGAAGATTTTTGATGTATTTCTATAATTTGGTTTGGGGAGATACCAGTCGTTGAATAATGTTCCTCCACTTTCGGCCCATGCCCTAAAGTTTAAGTAGCCACTTGTTATCTCTTGTTTCTCGACTGTGTACTCGAAACTAGTAGGTACTTGCATGGCCCACGGTAGATTTTTGAAATTTTTGTAATAGGTATTCGTCACCGGATTCGATTTATCA
>JAIPAJ010000248.1 GCA_021740125.1 Leadbetterella sp.
GTAATATCGTTTTCAGGCTCTTCAGGAAGAATGGCCATCAAGACAAATGCACCAAGAAATACCACTACGAAAAAGACCAGGATGCTAATTACTATCCACATTTTTTTGAGGTTTAGAGGTTAACAAATCATAAACAAGACATGAAAGTGCTAAGCCGAATGTGCTATAAATGACTAGCTCGGCTATACTGATAGTTATCATGATTGAGAAAGTTTTGAAGTTTTTGGGATTGATTGAAAGGACTGAAAAAGGGACGAAATGAGCAATCGCCCCCTTTTTTTATCCTTCGCAACGCTTTGGGCATTGCTCATCACCGAAACCCTTAAAATCGATAGCTGTCTATTCCAGTTGTCAACCCCAGATACTTTATTTGAGGCTTTTTGTCTTTGAGGAGATGCATGCAATACGTCTCTACGGTTGCCGTTGGCAACAACGGTGGGATATTTCACTCGATAGTACTCTATTAAAATGGCAATAATTGCTATACCAGCAGCTGCCAGAAAAATATTTGTTGTATGTGATGGGTTTGGATACACTCCTGAAAGGCAACCGTCGGCCCCAATTCCTACTAAAGGTCCACTATTAAAAAGTGTTCCTTGGGTCAATGATCTAGTTTTTGATACTACCTCATGTACCTGATTAAATGATGGACTAGGCTGCCAAACTTGAATGAGATTACAGTTTCGACACGTCCATTTATTTACTGGCAGATCAGGAATTATAGTGACCGGCTGCTCCATATTGCACGCTCTGCATGAGCAAACGTCGTTTGCGGTTTGGGATTGGGCTGCGTTCATGATTCTACTTGTTCAGGTTTTTGACCGATAAAATAATCGTAGTGCTTAGTAACCAGACTATTGAAAATACCACCAGCTCTAGGGGTCCAGATGGTACGGCCACTTATAAAAGCATTGATGGCTTTTCCGTATTCTTCTTTAAACTCTTTACCTAATTCTTGCTTCATATTTCTTGGAAGCTTAGAGTACTTTTCCTTCTCTGGTAGCGTAGAAACACTCATTTTTATAGTCTTGGTTAAAAATAATTAGTTACTTTCTTTTAAATCATTAATAAAACACTTATAATTGCTATGTATTTTATATATATGACATGACAAATATATTCGCAAAGTTTTAATTTAAAAAGTTTTGAATCTTTAATTTATTCATTTATTCATTATATCTATTTAGTCTAATTATAAATAAAATAATATCTATTTGATTTTTAACTATTTAACCCTTAAAGGATGAACATTAAAGAAATAAGAAAAGAAGATATTGAAAAGGAATATGGAAAGTATGGATTATTTAACTCTCCTCTCTACGCCAGCTTAATTGATAAAGTTAGATATCTATCAGGGATAAATCCATTTGAGGAATATGCTGAGAACAAGAAAATTATTTATATAAGACTAAGGCCAAAAGGTTTAGAAATACAAGCAACAATATCTGATAAATGGGGCAAATCAGTAAGCGTATGTTTTCCTTTCAGCGATATTGATTATTTCATGATTGAAAAAAAAGAAAAAGTTTTTGAAAACCAATCTAAATCAGTAGTTGGAAGAGCAATAATTGGTGGAGTTTTATTAGGACCTGTTGGTGCATTAGTCGGCGGAATGAGTGGCATTGGAGATAAAAAATCACAAGACAAGTCTATGCCAGAAAATATATTAACCATAACACTAGGAACTATTTATGAATCTAAAAGAATATTTTTTTCAGTTTATGATAAAAATCTTAAAGATTTGGATCAGTTTTTAAATGAACACTTCCATGATAAAATCAAAAGTCTTGATGACTTAATTGAAACTGTAGAAGAAACTAAAAAAACGAATTCAATTGCAGATGAAATTCTAAAAATTAACAATCTCTTAGAAATGGGTTTAATTACAAAAGATGAGTTCGAAAAATTGAAATTAAATACCATCAATAATCTTTAAGAGAATAAAATAGAATTGAGAAGTAACAGCTATGTTTTTAATAAATAACGAAACAACAGAAGACGACATAATAGAGCATATACTCATGCTGCTTAATACAAATTTTAAAGGTGGCTGTCTACAAGTACCAGACTATTGCATGAGAGAACTAGATAGCGGAACCTACGATTATACACTTGAAATGCTAGTAAGAGAGAAAATGTATGAGCATGATGTGGCGGCACGTTGCACAGGACGAGGCCAGCCAGACACTGCAATTATGTTAAGGCCAAAAGGTGTGAAAGTGTATAAAAATGGCGGGTGGAAAAAATACTTAGTGGATTATGCCAAAGAGCAAGAAGAAAAGCGAAAACGTGACCAAAAACCGCATATAAAAGTTGATGGAAATGCTATCATTGGAGATAACAATTCTAATAACTCATTGTTTCAGGGATTAGAAGAAACGTATCGTTCCCAAACTCTACCTAAAATCCAGCCACATGAAAAACATCCAACAAGTGATGAGAAAAAAATTAAGATGTCCATACCACAATTTATAGTTTGGTTGCTCACATTTTTTGCAAGTGGGATTGCAATTGGAATAGCAACAATGAATTACTTAAAGAGCAAAGGTTGACAAATTTATGAAAATATAAGAAAAAAAGTAGAAAATTAAATACGATGATTATGGAATCAACAAGTGATCGACAAGAAATAGGCAAGAGAATAAGCGAACTGATGTTTATGCTTGACCTAAACCAGACTGAATTTGCAGATAAGGTAGGGACTACCCAAACGACAGTTAGAAACGTTTCTAAAAGCTTAACAAAACCAAGGTATGAGTTATTAGAATCAATATGCAATGCGTTTCCTGGGCTTAGTAAAGACTGGCTTATGTCCGGGTTAGGTGAAGCGTTTCCAGATGGTGGGCCAAAGGCACCAAGCCCTATGGCTAAACCGAAGGCTGATGATTATCTAATGGAAAAACTGAATGCTCTGGAACGCAGCTGGCGTGCCGATATAGATGAAAAAAATGAGATCATCAAAGACCTTAGGTATATAGTAGATAACCTGAAGGATCAGCTCAATACTGCACTGGGAAAGCTTGATCTTAGCGAGGAAATGCCACCTGTGAGTGAAGGAAGGATTTTGGAGTTTAGGCCCGTAAGTGGCAACCAAAATGACGCTTCGCTAACAGCCTCGCTAACAGTAAGGGAATCAGTTTCCTTAGTTGGCTAATTAACAGACTTTTGCGTGTAGCACCTCAAACTCCTACACGGTCACAAAGCGAATCGAAAGGTTCGCTTTTTTTTGTTTTGGAGCGTTTCATTACGGATGAAATTATGGGGCAGGGGTCGCTCCCGACTTTGAATAACAAGCGGTCACAAAGCGAATCGAAAGGTTCGCTTTTTTTGTTTTGGAGCGTTTCATTACGGATGAAAAGATGGGCAGGGGTCGCTCCCGACTTTGAATAACAAGCGGTCACGAAGTGAATCAAAAGATTATTCGCTTTTTTTTATTTTGAAGCGTTTCAGTATGGATGAAAAGTTGGGCTGGGGTCGCCGACTTTGAATAACAAACCTTTACAAAGCGAATAGAAAGGTTCGCTTTTTTTTAAGTAAAAAAATGACTTACCTGTTTAGGTAAGTCATTTATAAAAGGCACTTAAATTACTTCAACAATTCCGGAAACTTCTTTTTAAACCTTTGGAATCGGGGTACTGATACGCCAACTACATAGGATTGACTCGGATTATTTTTGACATAATCTTGGTGATAATCTTCTGCGTCATAAAACTTTTCCAATTTAGTAATTTCGGTTACTATTGGCTTTTTATACATTCCAGACTTAGCAACTTCAGCTTTTGCAGCCTCAGCAATTGCTTTTTCTTCTGGGTTGGAGTAAAATATAATGGAGCGATATTGGGGACCAAAATCAGGAGCTTGGCCGATTGTAGTGGGGTCTTGTGATCCATAAAATACTTTTACCAATGTTTTGAAATCTATCACTTTGGCATCATAATATACCTCAACCGCCTCTGCATGACCTGTTCTTCCGCTACCCACCTCTTCATAAGTGGGATTCAACGATTTTCCTCCTGCATAACCGCTGACTACTTCCTTTACACCTTTTAACGACTCATACACTTCCTCTACACACCAAAAACATCCACTCGCAAAGTAGGCTTTTGACAGGCCAGATAAATTTACTTGAGCTTTTTTAGTTTTCTTTTGTGCTTGCGAACAAGACGACAGTAGTATAAGGGCCGAAAACAAAAACACCGAAAGAGATTTTAATTTCATGATATCGTTTTTAAGAAATGAATTACAACTACAACAACGTAAAAACCATTCTAATTCAGAAAAGTTTTGAATACCAAACATATACGTTGATTTTAAACTTTTGGATATGCTTTTTACTGTTTTTTATCAAAAATAAAAATTTGCCGAATTGATATTGAAAAGAAATTATTCCACAAAGATTCATAAATAAGGCCTAAAACCGCCAAAATAAATGTCTTAAATTATCAAATCGGATATCTCTTTGTGCAACTATGAGAGAATTTTTGTTTGCCTTTGTGAAATAGTTTAAAAAGTAACTAATTACCCATGAAACCAAGGCCTTAATAATTAAACAATTAAAGATTGGGAAGACGTCCTTGCAAACCTCCAGTGTGCAAAAGCATTATATTAGTTCCCTTTTTAAAGTAACCCTCTTTAATTTTTTGATAAACTCCGAAAAACATTTTTCCATTGTAAACTTGGTCTAATCGAAAGCCATGTTTATATTCAAATGTCTCTATAAAATTCAAAAGTTCATCCTTATATTTTGCATACCCGCCAAAATGAAACCTCGTTTCGAGTTCTGCATTTTCAGGAAAATCCCTCTCCAAAAATGCTGAAACCTCATCTTTTAAGAAATCTCCACCTTTAATTACCGCAAAACCCAAAACTCCCCCTCCGTAATTAACATTATTCAACAAACCAGCCATGGTTCCACCAGTGCCAACTGCGGTACATATGTATTCGGGATGAGGCTGCTCATCTAAAAGTTCAGCCACCCCTTTGAGTGCCAAATGATTAGAACCGCCCTCTGGAATTACGAAATATTCATTCGAAAACATACCGCTAATCTTTTCCTTATTTCGGTAAGCTTCCCGACTCACAAACTCAAACCGCATCCTTTTTTGAAATGCCATTTTGAGCGTTGGACTACTTTCTTCGTTGAGTTCATCTCCGCGAATGATTCCCAAAGTTTCAAAGTCAAAAAGAAAACCAGCCTCTGCGACAGCAGCAATGTGATTAGAATAAGCACCTCCAAACGTCAAAATTTTCTTAAATCCCAAGTTTTTTGCCTCAAGCAAATTATATTTTAATTTTCTGAATTTGTTTCCAGAAACATGCTCATGTGTGAGATCATCACGTTTTACGAATACTTTTATATCGTTTTCAACAAATAAATCGTCGAAAATCTCGAATACTGGCGTTGGAATATTTATTAAACTTTCGAATTCAAGCATATTTTACGAAATTTGCACCTATATGAATACATTAGAAAAAAATATAGACGCTTTTGACGACGAAGAGGACGAAATCATCGAAACCATTGTCATCAATGTTGACCCAGGTCAAACGTTCATGCGTCTTGACAAATACCTCTCTCATCATCTAAAAAGCATTTCGAGAAACCGCATACAGAATGCCATCGAGACAGATTCTGTAAAAGTCAACGAAAACAATGTTAAGCCGAGCTATAAAGTAAAGCCACTGGA
>JAIPAJ010000249.1 GCA_021740125.1 Leadbetterella sp.
GGGGTGAATTTTCTTGACTGGGGTGCTATGCCTGGCTCTACTTGGATTAGAGACCAAGTATATGCTGGACCTTTCACTGGAAAAAAATGGATGTATTATTTAGCAGAAGAAAACTCAGCTACCCATTCTACAAGTAGGAGAAGCGTAAACAATAATTATAGACTTTTAAAAATGTCTCATGTTATTTTGTGGTTAGCTGAATGTGAAATAGAGCTTGGGAATTTAGCTGCTGCCGAAGGTTATGTAAACCTGATTAGGGAAAGAGCACAAAAAGGCTCTGTTCAAGATCCAACAATTAACTATGTAGTTAAACCTTATCCAGCAGGGACTTTCGCTACAAGAGGAGCTGATTTTGCAAGAAATGCAACACGTATGGAACAAAGATTGGAGTTTGCGATGGGAGGTCACAGGTTCTTCGATTTAGTACGTTGGGGTATTGCAGAGAAGGTGTTGAACAAATACGCCGCTGAAGAGGCAGCTCCAGGTAAAGAGCCTTCTGGCAGAGTATTCAACAAAAGAGGTTATATGGCTGGTAAAACTTTTACAAGTAAAAATAATTACTACCCATTACCACAAGACGAAATATTGAATAGCCAAAAAGATGGAAAACCAACTTTGGTTCAAAATACTGGATATTAATATTTTCTAGAATTCATAAAAAGCCTGAACAATTTGTTCAGGCTTTTTAGTTTAAGAGATTTATAGAATCCAAATAAATTTTTAACATTATTTCTAAGCAAAAAATCCATTCATAAATATTTGATACAAAATGTAAAAAGTAGGCATACATTTGCCCAAATAAACTTATAAACAGATGATAATTATTATTGTAGGGCTTGTACTGTTATTGGTGGCCTATAACCTTAAAAAAGTAAATAGCCCACTTTCTGCAAATTCCGGAATGATTCGAGTAATCGGAATCGTTGTGGTGATTTTTGGAATTCTTTCTAAATGTGTGGTTCAGGTAGATGCGGGTAAAGTAGGTGTCCAATCGATTTTTGGAAATGTAAAAAAGGAGACACTCAACAGTGGCTTGAACTTCGTGAATCCGCTTGCCGATATAAAAGAATTGGATTTGAAAACCCAAAACTATACCATGTCAGGAGTACATAATGAAGGGCAAAAATCTGGAGATGATGCCATTAGGGTTCTTTCAGCAGATGGTTTGGAGGTTACTATTGATTTGACCGTACTCTTTAGAATTGTTCCTGAAAAAGCACCAAGCATTTATAAACAGATTGGATTGGACTATGTAGATGTTATTGTTAGGCCACTCTCCAGAACAAGAATCAGAGATATCTCAGCCAATTATGACGCCATCGCTTTATATTCTACAAAAAGAGATGAATTTCAAACACGAATTTTTAATTCTATTGAAAAAGATTTTAAAGATAGAGGTTTGGTTTTAGAACAACTTTTGGTGAGAAATATAGCTTTGCCAGAATCGGTTAAGAAAACCATTGAATCTAAAATTAACGCAGAGCAAGATGCTCAAAAAATGCAGTTTGTGCTTCAAAAAGAAAAGCAAGAAGCCGAAAGAAAAAGAGTTGAAGCACAAGGTATTGCAGATTATCAGAGAATCATTACCTCAACATTGACTGATAAGCAGCTTCAATATGAGCAAATCAAAGCCCAAAAAGATCTTGCAGCCTCGCCAAATACCAAGATAGTCATCATGGGAAATAGCAAAGGCTCACAGGTGTTGTTAAACGCAAATTAAAACCATTATTTTTCGTAATCGCTCTGAAAATCTCCAAGAAAGTACTCCTTGGAGATTTTTTTTGAAGTGCCACCAAGAAAAGAGCCTTAAGCTTTAAACGAAACTGTAAATATTTACAATGATTTGAATAAGCCAAAAGGTGATGTAAGTTTTAAATTTAAAAATACTTTTTGTTGTAGAATGTTGAAAAAATATTTACCTTCCGATTGGTGTGACAGTTTAAAAGAGTGATTAAACTGAATCAAAAACTAATTATTATATTTCATTCATGTATAAAAATAAAAAAGTAGTAGTCGTATTTCCCGCTTATAACGCAGCATCCACATTAGAAAAAACTTACAAAGAAATACCTTTTGATATAGTTGATGAGGTGGTTTTAGTCGATGATTACTCCACTGATAATACTGTGAATTTGGCGAAGCAAATTGGAATCAAGCACATCATTAAACACATAAGTAATAAAGGATATGGTGGAAATCAAAAGAGTTGCTATAAAAAGGCATTAGAATTAGGAGCTGACGTTGTGATTATGGTTCATCCAGATTATCAGTATACGCCACTTTTAATAAAATCCATGGTCAGCATAATTGTAGAAGGGCTATATCCGGTTGTACTAGCCTCTAGAATATTAGGAAAGGGTGCTTTAAAAGGAGGAATGCCTTTATATAAATATGTTGCCAATAGATTCTTAACTTTTGCTCAAAACTTAATGATCAATCAAAAACTTTCTGAGTATCATTCAGGATATAGAGCTTTTTCTGCTGAAGTTATTAATAGCTTAAATCTTGAGGCCAACTCTGATGATTTTATATTTGACAATCAGATGATATGTCAAATTTTTAGAAAAGGATATGAAATCGGAGAGGTTACCTGTCCCACAAAATATTTTGAGGAGGCTTCTTCAATTAACTTTAAAAGGAGCTCTATTTATGGTTTAGGCTGTTTACTTACTTCTATTCAATATTGGCTTGACGTAAAAGGATGGGTCAAGTTTGAAATATTTAAGTAAGCGTTTCAATTATTCCGATTTTTTTTAAAAATATGCAAACCCTGTCTAGCGTTATCTTTTTTTTTATCGGCAGGGCTGATGGTGGTATTGGCAGTGCAAATAATGGAAATGCACCTGACGACCATTTTACAGTCATAGAGATTATCGGTAAGTTTTATAAACAGCCAGTTTCGACCCAGTGTTGGCAATGCTACCATCCAAAGTTATACCATTGGATAATAGCTAAAATTTGGAATCTATTAGGTTTGGAGTTGTACCTTTGGAAGCAAATAACTGCACAGTTTTTAAATACTTGCTTTGGTGTAGGAACTTTGGTGTTGGTGAGAAAATTTATATTTGGTATAAATTTTAGTCCTAACATCAAGTTGATAGGATTTGCTTTAATTGCTCTCAATCCAAGTTTGCTTTCAACTTTTTCTTTTGCCACAAATGATGCAATGGTTATTTTCTTGGGAAATTTAGCACGCTATTCTACATTGAAATTGCATAAAGAGGTTTCAATGAAATATGCTTTTCTAATAATTTTTCTCTTTTCGGAAGGGATCCACGTCTTTATGAAACATATTTATTTCCATGGTTGTTGCTACAATAGTTCCATTTTATAGAGGTCATCGCTATTTTTTTGGCATTTTGAAAAGCGAAATGTTAAAGAAAGTATATTACAGCTTTATTTTTGCCCTACTTTACCTTTTACCAGTTGTTGATTTAATAATTAGGATGTTCAGTGAAAAGTTTTCTTAGTATGGACTGCTAATGCTTTATTAGAAATATGGATCTCAAGTTTTTTCATAATTGAAAACTATTTTTTTTCAATTTGAGCTTGTTATTTTAATAATAGATATTTTTTCTAGCCTCAATAGTTTGAAATTAAATTTTAGGTAGGACACCTTGGTATAAATCATAACTTGCTAACAACACTTAAGGTTTTTTACAGAAAAGCTTTATATAATTAAACCAGAAGCATATGATCAACGAAAAATAAATTCGGTATCTTATAATCTATTTTGTCAATTTTTGATTTTGCTTTTCCTATCCACACAGTAGAAATTTAAGAATAATATCGTTTATACAATCATTCTGCATAAAAAAGGTTTGCTAAATTGGGAAATAATCAAGCCAACTTTAAAACATAAATGAAATTTTGAAATACCAATAACGTGCTGTATATTAGTATGTTTTATGAATTTTAATCCTAGTTTTATCTCAATATCACCCGGTAAAATTGAAATCAAATGAAGAAATATTTTAACTCCGTTCTTTTGGTTGTTTTCGTAAATATCATTTCTTATGCCCAGAATTCTACAACCTCTTATTTTGTAGACAAACTTTCAGTCTTAGCGTCGGATAGCAGAATTGAAATTAGAGGAAAAGACACGGTGCTTGTATCAGAATATAAAAACCCCAATGTCCGTTTCCAAAGCCAAAATGATTTCAAGAAGTTTTATAAAGGAACCCCCTTTTTTAACAACGGTTGGTTTAAAGGTAGTATAACCACCGAAACTGGTGGAGTTTCAAAGGGGTTTATGGCTTACAATGTTTTAACAAATTCCTTGTTCTTTTCAATAGGAGAAAATAAAGATGCAGTAGAAATAAGACCCAAGGAATTTACTTTGAACGGAAACACATTTAAGAAATTCAGAAATCAATATGTAGCTGCCGGTGAATTGTATTATCAAAAATTAGTGGAAGGGGAAATCGAACTTTTCAGAAATTTTAAATGTAAATATACCCCAGCGGTGGTAGGGGAAAAAACAGGCTACGAACAAACAGGCGATGGATATGAGGGATATTTTGAGAAAGAAACTACGTATTACATCAACTATCACAACAAAATGCAGCGAGTAGGTAAAAAATTTAAAATATTTGATGAAAATGAAGGTAAGGCCAAAGAATTTGCAGAAAAAAATAATCTGAATATACAAAATCCTTCTGACTTAATTAAAATTGTAAAGCATCTAAATGGTTTAGATTCTAACTTGTAATTTGGATTGAATGATTTAAACAAAAAAAACTCCTGAGGAATCAGGAGTTTTTTTGCTCATATCGCTTCAGTTAAATTAAATCAAGACATTTCCATCCATTTCTTTCGGAATTTCAATGCCCATGATACTCAAAATGGTAGGTGCCACATCTCCAAGTTTTCCACTTTTAGGTTGGCCTTTATAGGCATCATCCACTACTATGAAAGGTACAAGGTTCAACGAATGGGCTGTATTTACTGATTTATCATCATTCAGCATATAGTCGGCATTTCCATGGTCCGCTATTACCAATGTAGTATATCCATTAGCTGCCCCAGCTTCAACTACTTGTTTTAAGCAAGCATCCACAGTTTCAACAGCCTTCACAACAGCCGAAAATACCCCAGTGTGACCCACCATGTCAGGATTAGCAAAATTTAAACAAACAAAATCAACTTCTCCTTTTTGAAGTTCTGGGACCAAATTATTGGCTAAATCTTTGGCTGACATTTCAGGTTTCAAATCGTAAGTAGCCACATCTTTTGGTGATGGAGATAACAACCTCGTCTCGCCCACAAAAGGCTCCTCTCTTCCACCTGAGAAAAAGAAAGTAACATGCGGATACTTTTCAGTTTCTGCAGAACGTATTTGTTTCTTTCCTGCTTTTTCTAAAACTTCTCCCAGTGTATTGGTCAGATTGTCTTTGTCATATATCACTTTTACGTTTTTGTAAGTCTCATCATAATTGGTCATAGTGATGTAATACAAATCCAATGCATGCATATTTTGCTCGTGAAAATCCTTCTGAGTCAAAGCTTCTGTAATTTCGCGACCTCTGTCAGTTCTAAAATTAAAACACATGACCACATCCCCCGTCTCAATGTTTCCAACAG
>JAIPAJ010000250.1 GCA_021740125.1 Leadbetterella sp.
TCTGCCTGCAATTTAAGGCCACCAGGCCTATCAGTTATGCCCTTTCCACCATCATTACCTCCATCTTGACCTGAATTTGGCCCTCCCCAAACCTGGGAAATCTTTTGATTTTTATGAACTTTTTTGCCGTTGAAATACATGGTCACCATCGGTTTTTCTTTCAATTTGCCGTCCTTAAATTTGGCTGCCCGAAACATGATGTCATAAGCATTCCATTTACCAATACCGTTGTACGCATAATAAGGCGATGGTGATTCGTTGATGACAGCCGCCATTCCATGTGAAGTAGTATCTCCGTCTAAAACTTGAATCTCGTATCTATTTTGCAAATAAACGCCGCTATTTCCACCTTTTTCTTTGATAAAAAACTCTACATGAAGTCTAAAATCTCCGAACTCTTCTTTAGTTACGATATCTGCAGCTCCATAAAGTCCACCAGCAGCAGCGGGATCATTGGTATTTAAAACAGTACCAGCTTCAACAGGATCATTCTGGATTTCCCACTTTATGGGCATGCTTGCTTTCAGTCTCGGTCCATTCCAATATTGCCATTTCTCATGGAGCATTTTTTGTGAACCATCAAACAAAATTTTGGCTTTTTTGGGAGCTTTTGCACCTACGCCTATTTGGGCATTTGCAAATACACAAACTAAAGAAAAGAGAAGAATTAAGATTTTTTTCATTTTGAAAGGTTGAATAATTAAAAATCTAAAGTAACGATAATCAAGCTTTATTACTAAATTGGCGACAATAAATTAAAAAAAAATGATCAAAACCCTTTTTAATCTACTATTAATTATTGCTATGAACAACGTGTTTGCTCAAAAAATACACTCACACAACGACTATGTTCAAGCCAAGCCGTTTTGGGAAGCGTACGAAGCTGGAGCAAATTCTATTGAGGCCGACGTGTATTTGATTGATGGAAAACTATATGTTGCCCACGAAAAAAACGAAATCAATGCAGAAAGAACACTCGAAAAACTATATTTGGAGCCTTTAAGTAAAGTTGTTAAGTCAAGAAAAAGGCAAGAACTTCAGATTCTTATCGACCTGAAAACCAGTTCAGAACCAACACTTAATGCCGTTTCTCAAGCCATTGCAAAATATCCAAAACTCGCCAATGCCCACGCCAAAAAGAAATACATTAAATTTGTGATATCTGGAAATCGCCCTCAGATAACGGAATACCCAACATATCCTACATATATTTACTTTGACCACCAGTCACTCAATGATCTCAATAAAGGCGATAAATCAAAAATAGCACTGGTGAGCTTTTCCTTTGGAAGTTATTCGAAATGGAAAGGTGTCGAGGAAATCTCTGAAAGTGATAAAATAAAACTCAAAGCAAGTATCGAAAAAGTCCACAATTTGGGTTATCCCATCAGATTTTGGGGAACGCCAGATACGCCTTTGGCCTGGAAAACCTTCCATGAGATTGGAGTAGATTACGTAAACACCGATAAACCGAAAGCGTGTAAAACATTTTTTAAATTTTGAGAGAGTAAAAATTAATCTTTCTGAAAAAAAACTTCCAATTTATGCGTAGACTACTGAAAATAGAAAAAATTCAGCATTTTAACAATTACAAATACTGATTATAAAACATTGATTTGTAAAACTTTAATTTGGGGCGGCTCACAAATGTCAAATAAAAGCAGATTTTTTTGTTATTTTATTTGACTAATAAGCAAAAACGTTCTACTTTTGCACCATGATTCCTGAATAGCTCAGTCGGTTAGAGCATCTGACTGTTAATCAGAGGGTCGCTGGTTCGAGCCCAGCTTCGGGAGCATTCTAAAAAAAGCAATCAGAAATGGTTGCTTTTTTTGTGTCTTTTTTCTATATCTATTCTGAGTCAAGTCCTCACATTTGGCAAAAGTTCCAGAATTTCCTTTTTAATGCCTTTGGCCAAGGTAAATTTAAGATCGTGACTACTCAGATAAAGCTGATCTTTTTCTATTTTTTCTACAAAATTCAAGTTGACGATATTGGAACGATTGAGTTTAAACAAATCCGGATAATCTAAACCTTCTAAGAGTTTTTTCATGTTCATGGACAGGGTGTGGTGGTGAATTTCCGTAACAATGTAAATGTCCGAATAAGAACCATTACCCTTAATAGCCACAATGTCAGCTTTTTTCACTTTTTGGTGAGATTTATTGATTGGAAGTAATACAACCTCTTGGTATTTAGCATTTTCTGTTCCATTGTTTTCCTTAGCCCCAATCATCAGTTTCGATTTAAATACCAATTCTGGCGTTCTCACAGCTTTCATCATGTAGTTACAGTTGCCCAAGCTATTCATTTTTTCAAGCATTGTTTCGTTGGTGTCACCCGTAATAAACATAATGGGTACAGTAGAGGTTTTTCTCACAATGTCGGCAAAATCCAATCCGTTTAAATGCTCATGTTTAAGTGTAATATCGAGCAAAAGGAGATCAAAAGCCATCGTTTCAAATGCAGCCTTGGCTTTCGAAACCTTGTCGGCAATGACAGGCACCTCTAAGCCAGCATCCAATAGTGCTTCTTTGAACTCCATGGCTGTAATCAACTCGTCTTCAACTATTAAGACTCTTGGCTTCATGATAAATGCATTTTAATTTAAACTTCAGTCCGTTTTCGTAAGCAAAACTATAATCTCCTGCCAATTCGCTCGATTTTAGACGTATAAGGCTAAGGCCGAAAGACGGTGATGTGGTATAAAATTCTTTCTCGAAAATCAATAAATTTGAGTTAGAACCATTGTCTTTGTATTCAAAATAGAGCTCACCATTTTTAATAAAAAACGATACGGAAACTTTTGGTTTGAGTTTTTCAAAACCAAAGGCGTACTTAAAACTATTGGTCAGTAATTCGTTAAAAATTATGGCCAAATGAATGGCTAAATCGGGGTCAATTAACGCGTTTTCGACAGAAAAAAACCTTTCAACAGGCTTGTTAAAAATCACCTCTATTTTGTTTAAAATTTGTTCAAAATAATCTCCGATATTGATTTTGACCGAATCGTTTGACTCATATAAAAGCTGTTGTAAAACACTCATAACTGATATCCTGCCCTGCATTTCTTCCAACGACTCCTGTATTTCTTTGTTTTTGAGGCGGTTTTTTTGAAGGCCAATCAGACTTGAAATCACCTGCAAGTTGTTCTTCACGCGGTGACTTTGTTCTTTTATGAGCAATTCGTTTTTTTGGCTAATATTAAGGTACTTTTGAGCTAATTTTTGATTTTTACTGTTTTGAAAAAACAACAGAACCAACAACACAAGAAACATAAATCCAACCGCTATCAAAATATTCAGGAGCCTTTTGTTAGACTTCAACAATTGAGATTGGAGCAGGAGTTCTCTTTCTTGGCTTTTACTAAAGGCCGAAACATCCACTGAACTTCTTAGAGACAACAGTCTATTTTCTTCAGAGGTATGAACCTCGTTTTGCAAATCAATATATTCGGCTTGTTTTTCAAAAGCCTTCTCCCAGTTATTTTCTGCTTTAAAAATTTCTGTTTCAGCCAAATTCCTTTGAACTCTATAGGACAGAAACTTATCGTTTTTTAGACTATATGTAGCGTGCGGATTGTATTTTAGCAATTCCCTTGATTTCGAGGGTTGACCCATTCGGGCATAACATAGGGCCATAGCTGCATTTAGGCCAGTATATAGCCGCTCAAAGCCAAATTTCTTCATATAAGTTTTCGAAAGTTCAAATGATTTTAGAGCCTCGGCTGGATTGGACTCTTGCAGTATATACCCTTTCATTTGATGTAAAAATGTATGCTCTATTTCCAAACCGTTATTTTTAGCGTAGACCAACATCTTATCAAAATTTCGCAGTACTTCAGCGGGTGTTTTCTTTAAATGTTTGTAGTTTAAATCACAAATGAATAAGTAATTTGAAATTATTCCCTTAGGTATCTCATGTTTCTTAAAAATAGCTAAGGCACTATCGGAGAAAATACCTACTTGCCTGTAATCTTTCTTAACAGCTTCGTTTTCGGCCATTCTTTGGTAAATCCTGCCATATTCAAAATATCGTTTCTGCTTTTTGTAAATTGGCAAAGCTTTTCGATACCAAGCATTCCCGGATATATAATTCCCAATTCCCGCCTCATATTTACCCATTTCATAATAACCATCAGCCATTTTTACTGAGTCATTTTTGGCTATCGCTTCGGTTAAAAGAGAATAAGCAATAGCCTTCTTCTCTTCCTCAAAAGTAGGCTTGGTTTGGGCAATAGCCAATTTGATACACAAACACAGAAATAGCAGAATTTTAAACTTCATAAAGGAAATTATTCCCTGCTAAAATAAAGACAAATCATGTTCAAATAACTCAAAATCAATATTTTTTATAAATAGCTAATTTCACAAAAAATAAGGTGACTTTCACAAAAAAGTATTTTCAACCTTTAATAGAAAACCGTTAATTGCCATCCTGAAAACTTAAACTATAATGATTTTAAATCTAGACACCAAACTTACCATAGACACCAGCCAAATCCTGTTTCTAAAATCGCATATCAACTACACGGAAATTAATATTCTTAACAGCAGGAGTTTCATGTGTTCTTATCCACTCAAAAAATATGAGAATTTGCTCCATGACCATAACTTCAAACGGATACACCGCACCTACATGGTAAACATGGAGCATGTAGTATCCAAATCGCCCGCAGAAGTTCTTCTTTCCAATGGTTCTGTTGTACCGATTTCAAGAAGAAGGAAGATTTAAAATACTAGATACATCTTTATTTTGTAGTTGAAGAGCTAAATAACATTTTTCTAATGAAAGAAAAAAAATAATGAGAGGCCAATTCAATCTACTAGAAAACCACAAAGGTCAACTTATTAGAGAGTTTTTTGATTTTTTAAGCTATTTTAGCTTTTACATTAACAAAAAATCAGTGAAAAACTTAAAAATCTCATTATTTGTATCAAGCTTCTTTGTACTGTTTTCAGTAAATATATCCGCCCAAGAAATCATAAAAAGAGACCCTGTCATCTCCTCATTTATTGGTCAAATATCAAGCGATACATTAAGTGCTTATGTACAGAAACTTGTGACTTTTGGAACCAGAAGTACCCTCAGCAATACCACAGACCAAAAAACGGGCATTGGTGCCTCAAGAAAATGGGTGTTGGACAAATTCCTTGAATTCTCCAAAAAATCAGAGGGTAGAATGACGGCATATCTTGACAAATGGACACTTGAGCCAGACGGCCGACGCATTGACACCAAAATAGAAATGGAAAACGTAATGGCCGTAATGAAAGGTACCGACCCGACGGATAACCGAATTTTTATGGTAAGTGGCCACATAGACAGCAGAGTAACCGACGTAATGAACCGCACCGCAGACGCACCAGGAGCAAACGACGATGGCAGCGGAACAGTAGCTGTAATAGAACTGGCCAGAGTTTTAGCCGCTTCAAAGTTTCCGGCTACGGTGATTTTCACGGTATTTAGTGGTGAAGAACAAGGTTTGTTGGGAGCTAATTATTTGGCAAAAAAAGCCAAAGCCGAAAACTGGAATTTGGTGGCTTTGCTGAACAACGACATCATGGGC
>JAIPAJ010000251.1 GCA_021740125.1 Leadbetterella sp.
CATATACGAGTCGTATGAGGTAGTGGCGGCAGACTTAGCCGTAGTAGTGATGAAGTTTCTGTAATGGAAACGAAGCAAAGGGCTAAGCATGTTTGTTTTTGGTGAGTATCTCAACCAAGTCTCTTGGGAGGAAGAAACAAAATAAAGTCGCGATTGCTTTCTTCCTCAGAGGGCAATGACTCTTCGCCTAAAAGGCGTAGCAATTGAGCATAAAGAGCCGTGTGAAGGGAGACTTTCAAGCACGGTTCTGTGGGAAGGTCTAAATTAGATTCCCTTGCCTGACCTGATTATGGGCAAGTTAAAAAGCCACTTCACTCAAGTCTCGATCTAAAAACACTTTAAATGGTAAACAATAGCTACAATAAATAACCATATAAATCATAAAAAAGTAAAGCAGCTTAAATGGTTAAAATATATCCTTGAAATAATCAAATAAACCTGAAAAATTGCTCCAGAGTAAAATTACAAATCCATTTTTTGAACAAACAAAACAACCTCAAATATGGTCAACCTATTAGACTATTCTTACGCTAGCGAGAATGTCTTTATTTTTAATAACTTGACTTTGCATTTTCATTGTATGTTGAAATGCTTATATCCTTTTAATATAGCTTTATTTGATTAACTAATATTTGCTTAAGACATTGAATAATAGTTTTTAAAAATGGGATTTTCAGGAGTGTATTTGATGATGGGATAATCTGTTTAAATGAATAATTAAATTCATCAATAGCATTCATTTAGTAACATATCACTAAATTTGAAAATTATGGAAAGATTAAAATCACTAGACCCGCCTCACAAAGGATTACGAAATGCCCTTAGCAAGCTGGCTTTAATTGCTGGTAAAACCAATTATGCATCCGTAGAAAGTGTAAAGAAATTGCAACTCATTTCAAAAGATGTTTTTCATCTATTGAAAGATCATACTGCTACAGAAAACAAATTCATACTTGGTGCACTCGATGCTGTTAATAAATCTTTTACAAAAGATTACTATGCAGATCATGTGGAAATGGATCAAACCGAACAACAGTTATTTGATCGAATTATGTCTCTGAATGGGGAACAAACAAATGATTTTGGTCATCAATTGTATTTAGATATTTGCCAATTTCAGTCTCATTATCTAGAGCATATTAATGAAGAGGACGTTGCGCTTGAAGCTGAAATGCAGAAGCATTTTACAGATGAAGATTTGATGCAGCATCAAATAGCCATAATGGGCGAAATGAGTTTTGAAACCTTGCTTTTGTGGTTTAAATATATTGTTCCTGCGAGAAGGCCAGAGGAAAATGCTCAAGTACTCAGCGGTTTTAAATCTGCAGTTCCAGAATCAGCCTTCAATGCAGTTATCGAAATCATTAAAAATGAGATTAGCGAAAACGAACTTCATGAAATTCAATCATTGTTAAAATGAAAATGAATCCAGACGAAGTATCGATTCAAAAAACATCACTAAATAGGATTTAATCTCTCTAATTGGCTAGGCTTCTAAAGAAGGCTGGAGTCTGAGAAAACATGACCTTGATATTTTCTGAAATACAGACCCTGACGGTTTTTATGGAGTAAAGTTCAGTGTTAAACTAATCTCTAGAGGTGCAATTATTTAATATGGTGGAGAGTTTGGGTTCATGGGGCTTTTTAAAGTTTAAAGCCAATATAGAAATGATGGCATCTGTAATAAACTAAGGCATACAAGAAAACTCATGTTGATAAGTTGATTGAAGGAAATTGCGACTATACATTGGATTAATGGAAACTTTAATGAACTTTTTTATGTGATAGGAGATGATTTACCCCTGCCTGAACCGATTATGGCCAATGCTATGACAAAAAATCTTAATGCATATATCAAACTTTTTTCTCGTAATAGACGACATTTATTTGTAAATTTATACTGTGGCCAAACAAACGAAATATCATTTAGGAATTGAAATTGACAAACTGACCAACAGTATTGTTAACACTATTTCAGGCGACAGTTTTCCGACTGATGTCCACCCAATATCAAAAGTTGATTTGAAAAATATTACCAAGAAAAATGGTTGGATTTTTAATTGGGCAAACGAATTTAAACTTGCCGACCGATATGTATTCAAGTTGGCAATTCGCAACAACCCTGAAATTATTCAAGGACTTTTATCTATCAGCGACTATGACGACCACTTTTATTTACATCTATTGGAAAGTTCTCCGTTTAATTTAGGCAAAACCAAACTTTATGAAGGAGTCCCAGGTAATTTATTTGCATTCACTTGTAAGACATCTTGGGACAAAGGTTACCAAGGTTTCGTTTCCTTCACATCCAAGACAAAGTTAGTTAACCATTATGAGAAAACATTAGGGGCAACTCATGTTGGTGGACACAAAATGATCATCTTCCCTCAAGAGGCATTAAAACTTATTAAAAAATATTTTCCAACTTAATCATAAACACAATGGGATACATAAAAGAACCAGCAGGTATTGACTTCACAGTTGATCCAACACCGTTGACTAAAGAAGACAGAAAAAAAATAAGCGAAGTAATTGCCTATTACAAGGCAACAGGACTGAAAATGCCATTAACAAAACCAGCAACACGAGCACGTTTGACAACAAAAAGCAAAAATGTTATTGCACAGTCAAAAGAGAATTGCAAAGACTGAAAAGAAGTACTGGGTATAACAGCACATTGGCAATAGGCGGGGTTTTGTGCTCCGCAGACAGTACACTGGTAACCCTATATAATCAAAAATTGAGTTTCTGGTACTCAATGGTAAATGATTATAAACCTCTTGACATTAAAAATAATGAATTCCATCATTCGGCTGTAAGTGAATAGTCAATCTATAATAATACCTTGGTTCGATATAACGATTACGGCAATATTCTTTTCGGAGCTGTAGGTACCGCCTTTGGAATTTCCAAGAGAGATTTATTTTTTGGAGCTAATATCAATCAAATATTAAAAAGCGGACTGGACGAAAGCAAGGACACATATTCGATACAAAGAGGCAATGCCATCTACAATAATTCTTTGGCCCGAAAACAAGTTTCAAATCCAATGCTATATGTTTAAAAAAGGATTTGATTATTACTTCAGCGTATTATATATTTTTTTCTTGTTTTTACATTTTCTATTTTTTTTGCCATATGTTTTGATGTTATTACATCTCGAGTTAGGTATTGATACATACATGGAATGCATAATGCCGGAAGATATTCATGGGTTTTATATATTTTTATTTCTGCGAAATGACCTTGATGTGTATTTCACCTTAGTATCCATCTGGTTTTTGTATGTAATTTCAGACACTATCATTAAATACCGAAAAAAAAGTAGCAGAGTATAGCCCATCCCCTAACAGCGTGTAACCGATATTGTCTTGCCGCAGGCACAATACAAGGCAACATTGCCTAGACGCAAAACCTGTGTGGCAAGCTTAACCGAACAGAACTAACAAGAATAAATGACAGAGAATTCAAAAATTATAAAGACGACTGAACTAAACGAACAAGCAAAAAAGCAAGTGCTTGACTTATGGAATAACGAATACCCTGAAAAACTTTCATACAATAGTATGATTGAAATTGAGAAGGCAGCTTTTCCCAAACTCAAGACACTCTCAATTGCGATGCACCAGACCGAGATACTACAACAATATTGGCAAAGTTCAAGAGTTTACAGATACACAAGAAACGCAAAATGCTAGAAGAGGTAGCAAAAGACCTTAATCCAATGGTTAGAGGAATAATCAATTACTACCACAAATTCAGGAAAAGCGATATGCGCGAGGTATGGTGGCAACTAAACAACAGGCTACTCAAATGGGTAAAATGGGAAAAAGGCTTGTACAAGAAAGCAAGTGTTAACTACTTGAAAGCGAAGTACAAAGAACGACCCATATTATTCTTACATTGGCAATTGGTATGTCCTTAAAATAGGTAGATATTTATAGTGGCTTAACAATATGAAGAGCCTTTTGAAGGGAGACTTTCACGTACGGTTCTGTGGGAAGGTGGAGGTAAGATTCCCCTGCCTGACCCGATTATATGCGATTTTAGCCGACCGCACTACCAACGACAGACAATAGAAAAAAATTAAACTTTTATTTTGATTTGTTCCATAATTCGTTAACTTTGTGGGGACAAAAAAATGGAACGACACAGACAAATCATATATTTCAAAGACTACTTCCTTGACTTTTTCGACCAGCAGACTGAAAATGTGAAAGAAAAAATTGACTATGTTTTGTTTGTCGTGACAGTTGCAGACAGAATTCCTCAGAAATTTTTTCAGCATTTAGAAGGGACGAACGGACTTTACGAAATTAGAGTAGAATTTCAAGGGAATATTTACCGTATCTTCTGCTGTTTTGACGAGGGACAAGTAGTTGTTTTATTTAATGGATTTCAGAAAAAATCTCAAAAGACACCTTCTGGAGAACTTGACAAAGCAGTAAATATTATGAACGAATATTTTGACGAAAAATTAAAACAGAAACAAAATGAAAGCAAAAAATCAAAAAAGTAAAACCATCACAACCTTTGACGAACACCTCGACAATCGTTATGGACAAGTTGGAACTGCTAAACGGACTGACTTTGAAATAAAAGCAAAAGCATTTGCTATTGGAGAAGTTATTAAAGAAGAAAGACGACTTGCATCAATGACACAAGAGCAATTGGCGGAAAAGACAGGGACTAAAAAAAGTTTTATTTCAAGAATTGAAAATGGACACAGCGACATCCAACTTTCGACACTTTACAAGTTGCTAGAGTATGGACTTGGACGCAAAATAACACTAACAATAATGTAGGATTGGAAAGAAAAACCGCATATAACATCAGCTACAAGAAATTTGCGGTTCAGTGGTTAATTGAACTTTCGTGCTTCGTATCAAGTTCAGTGGTGGCCGACAGTTTTCGTCTTCGAAATCGCCAACTTCTTGTAGCTGCAAAACGCAGTGTGTCTTGAATCAACTTCTAAGGAAACAAAGAAGAAGAATGCTGTAAAGTACATGGGCGTCATTGTCTGCAATAGATAATGAATTGGTCTCTCGCTAACGACTGTCAAGAGTAGTTATTAAACCGCATCATACTGCGTTGATGGGAAACCACAAGGTAGTGAGCGATGATGTTAAAAACGGAAACAAGGATTTCCGAAGGTGAACATGATAGAGCTGAATGAGAATGAACCTATTAGGAAGCCTCGTAAGCGCAAAAGATGATGTCGAAAACAAGCCTCACGTTTGGTTTGTGAACAAAGTGCAGTGGGCGGCTTGATTACTGACTGCACGGCATCCGGGGTAAAGTAGGCATGACTATCATGTAGGGTACTTTACGGAACAAGAGAAGTCATTACCGTTCCGTCAAACTGAAAAGGCGATGGACATATACGAGTCGTATGAGGTAGTGGCGGCAGACTTAGCCGTAGTAGTGATGAAGTTTCTGTAATGGAAACGAAGCAAAGGGCTAAGCATGTTTGTTTTTGGTGAGTATCTCAACCAAGTCTCTTGGGAGGAAGAAACA
>JAIPAJ010000252.1 GCA_021740125.1 Leadbetterella sp.
CAAAGTAATCTTCCATTGATATTTGTTCTTTCTGTCGCTGTTCCGATGGCAATCTATGTCGGCTACAACGTTAGAAGAAAACGTTTTGCCGATTATGATGTTTCAGATCGAACCAAAAGAGACGGTGTTTACAAAGTTTTGATTGCTGTTTTTCTAATCTTGAACCTAGTATTTTACATTTTCAATTTTGATATTAAAGGAAAACTATTAGCGACAACTTTTTTGTTACATTCATTGAGTAGCTTTTTTATCAATAAAAGAATCAAAGTTTCGATGCACACAAGTTATAATTTTTTGTTTTCACTTATATTTTATCCAATTAACCCACAAATTAGTTTGTTTCTTTTCGGATTTGGATTTATAAATGCATGGTCTAGATTAGCTTTGTCTAGGCATAAATCTATTGAAGTTTTTTTGGGATTCCTAACCGGTGTTAGTTTCGGGGGATTTTATTTATATGTTTTTAAGCTTTATTTATGATTAATTTTAATATTGAGTTAGATAGGTTTAAGTTATCTGATATTAGAAAAAGGAAATCTTGGTTGAAAGAACTTGTGAAAGATCAGGGCTATAAATTGGGTGAACTAAATTATATTTTTTTAGATGATGAAGGCCTTTATAAAATTAATTTGGAGTATCTTAATCATGACACCTATACTGATATTATTACTTTTGACAATTCAGAGGTTGAAAACCTGATAGAAGGTGATATTTTCGTAAGTGTTGATAGAATTACTGAAAATGCGAATAAATTTAAAGTTGATTTTGGTACAGAGCTAAGCAGAGTTATGGCTCACGGTGTTCTTCACCTCTGTGGTTACCTCGACAAAAAGCCAGCAGATGTAAAGCTAATGCGTGAAATGGAGGATAAATACATCAAAAAATATGGCGAACTTTAATATTGATGCTGATAAGGGCATAACTTACGATGCCATTGTTATTGGCTCTGGTATTTCTGGTGGATGGGCCGCTAAAGAACTTTGTGAAAAAGGATTAAAGACGCTTGTACTTGAAAGAGGAAGTGATGTAAAACATGTTGCTGATTATCCAACTGCCATGGCAAATCCCTGGGATTTGCCACACCGAGGACGAGAAACTTTTTTAGAAAAAGACACTAATCCCATAGTTAATAAATGCTATGCTTACGATGAGGCTACGCAACATTTTTTTGTGAAAGACCATGAGCATCCCTATGTTCAAGAAAAACCTTTTGATTGGATTCGAGGCTATCAGGTGGGTGGAAAATCGTTAATATGGGCTAGGCAAACGCAAAGAATGTCTGATGCAGAGTTTGAAGGACCAGCCCGAGATGGTTTTGCTATTGATTGGCCCATCCGTTACAAAGATTTAGCTCCATGGTATAGTCATGTAGAACGTTTTGCCGGAATAAGCGGAAATAAAGACGGAATATCTACTTTGCCAGATGGCGAATTTCTTAAACCATGGGAGCTTAATTGTGTAGAAAAACACATTAAAGGAAGAATTGAGCAAAAGTATAAAGATAGACACGTAATAATTGGTAGATGTGCCCACTTAACAGAACCCACCCAAGTACACATAGATCAAGGTCGAGGCAAGTGCCAAGCTAGGCATTTGTGTTACAGAGGTTGTCCTTATGGTGGTTATTTTTCTTCCAATGCATCCACGCTGCCTTGGGCTTCAAAAACTGGGAATCTTACACTAAGGCCCGATTCAGTGGTTCATTCAATTATTTATGACGAAAAAACACAAAAGGCCTCAGGGGTTAAGGTTATTGATACTAATACAAAGGATGAATTTATTTTCAAAGCCAAAATCATTTTCTTGAATGCTGCTTGTTTAAATTCTAACCTAATATTATTGAATTCAACTTCGAGTCGTTTTCCGCAAGGATTAGGAAATGATTCTGGGGTTTTAGGAAAATTTATCGCCTTTCATCAATACCGAGGTCAAGGCTCCGCCACCTACGAAGGTTTTGAAGATCAATATTATTTTGGTAGAAGACCTACTTCTGCATTTATGCCCAATTTTAGAAATCTCCACCAACAAGAAATGGATTTTCAACGAGGTTATATGGTGGCTTTTTCGGCAGGAAGAGCTCAGGGTGTAACTTCTGAGGAAGAATTTGGTTCAAAATTTAAAGAAGATGCTACCAAGCCTGGTCCATGGGGAATTTACATTCAAATGCAAGGCGAGTCGATTCCCAGAGAAAGCAATTATGTGAAACTTTCTAATAAAAAAGATGAATGGGGCATTCCTCAGCTTGCCATAGATATAGATTATCATGAAAACGACCTCAAAATGACCAAGGATTTCATTACTACTGCAGAAGAAATGCTGACATTAGCAGGTTGCAAAAACATCAATATGTTTGATAGTAAACAAAATCCTGGCTTAGATATTCACGAAATGGGTGGTGCAAGGATGGGAAAAGACCCGAATCAGTCAATTCTGAACGAATGGAATCAAGTTCATACCTGTAAAAATGTGTTCGTGACAGATGGTGCTGCTATGACCTCTATCGGAAACCAGAATCCATCCCTAACTTTTATGGCATTAACAGCACGAGCTGCAAATTTTGCGGTTGATGCAATGAAAAGACTGGAATTGTGATCAGTGACTTTTCAGAAAATCTTACGAATAGATTTAATGAGTTCAGAATAAACTTATTCTTTTAAAATCCGTTTTTTTAATATATTGATTGGAATTAAAATGTTTAAAAATTGCATCGGACTCCTTTTATTTTCAGTGATTTTAAGTTCTTGTTTCAAAAAATATATAGTTACTGAAAAAGAAATCAAGCAACATTACGATACTTTGGCATTTAAACCCAATTATAAAATTCAAAAAGGTATTGATTATAAGTTATTTACGGCTACATTTGGTGTGGATACCTTGCAGCCTATCTTGTTTATTCATGGAGCTCCTGGTCGCTGGGAAGGCTTCAGAAAGCAATTGGACGATGTGAGTTATCACGCCAAATATCATCTATTAGCACCAGATAGACCTGGTTATGGGTTTTCTCATTTCAAAAAAAAACACAAAAAAGTAAGCATAGAAAAGCAAGCTGAGCTTCTCGAAAAAACTTTAGAATTGAATAAATCAGGTAAGAAACCTATCATTGTCAGTCGTAGTTATGGTGCACCCATCGGGGCTTACATGGTAGCTCAGAATCCTAGTAAATACGAAAAGCTTATTATGATGGCCCCAGCCATAGATCCAGAAGCAGAGAAATTCTTTAAGTTTTCAAAATATGGAAAATGGCCTGTTTTGCGGTGGTTTATACCGAATAGATTCGTAACCGCCACTGACGAAAAATATGACCATATCAAGGAATTAAGACGAATAGAACCCATTTGGGAGAAAATCAGCATCCCGACAGTGGTAATGTATGGCGGAAAAGATTGGGTGGTTGGTCCTGAAAATTTCGAATATGCCAAGCGAAGAATCGGAATGGATTCTACTAAAAAGTACATTTTTATCCCAGAAGCAGGTCATAGAATTAGCAGGTCACATGCTGAATTACTTAAACAAGAAATTGTGAATTAATTAGAATGAAACGCCTTCAACTCACCTTGTTTTTAGACAAAAATCAATCTGCTGAAATAGAGGCAATAAGAAAAAAATATAATCCTAGCCAGCAATAGTTAATAGACAGTCATATTACATTGTGTAGAGAAGATGAACTTTTAGACCTTCAAAAAATTAGAAAGAACCTGCAAATTCTAAAATTTGAACCCTTTGAATTGCATTTTGGTCAACCACAAAGATTTTCTGAAGGAAAAGGAGTTTTATTGCCAGTTTTGGTCAATTTTGAATTATTTCATTTTTTGAGGAGAAACATTCTGAAAAGACTCATTGAGAATCCAAGAGAATACCTACCGCATTTGACTTTAATGCACCCAAGGAATGCTACATGTACAGATGCTATATTTCAAGAAATTAGGGAGTTTTCTTTTCCCGACCATCTTTTTTTTCACAAAATAAGCTTAATTCAACAGTTTAATTTGGAAAAATGGGAGGTTTTAGAAGAGTTTGATATTAAAATTAATGAATAATTAATGCTTATAATTCATTGTAAATCAAACAAATCAAGCATATTTAGGATAAAAATAAATCCATTTAATTACATTTGATTAAACGATTAATAAATGAAGACTATCCTAGCTATTTTGCTTTTCAGTTTCAGTACCTCTTTCGGTCAAGAAATGAAAGAGATAGTTAAAAGTATATATTTTGGTGGTGGAAGTTATATCATAGACAACAATCAAGCTCAACAGCTGTCAGACTTGGTAAAGAGCATTAAAAATCTTGAGTACTATGAGATAAATATCATGAGCCACACCGACCCAATAGGTGGAAGGGAGTTTAATGAATATCTTAGCCGAATGCGTAGCCAATCTGCCATTGATTTACTGAAAAGTTTTGATATTCCTCAGGAGAAAATAAGGTTTAAAGATTTCGCTTTTTATGCTCCCTCCCATGACAACAGCACATGGGAAGGTAGAGCAAGAAATCGAAGAGTCGACATTCAATTTAAGCCCATAGTTTTTTAGTTAAATATTATCTGATGAGCATTATATAATGAAAATCGGCGTTTTTTGACTCAGTTTTTAACAAATTTCTTCGACCAAATTTTTCCCGAATTATTCAAAACCACCTCATATAATCCAGCACTAAGTTGATCTATAGGTATTTGTAATTCGGTATCGGTGTTTGAAAGATTGGTTTTCCAAACTGACTGTCCATTGTTATTCACCAATTGAAGCTGATTCATGCCCGATTTATTTTCTAATTTGATATGATTAATATGAAGAAAATCTTTGGCTGGATTTGGGTAAATATTCATTTCCAAAGGAATTTCTTCCATTGGACTTTCATTCGAATAATTAAGTCTTCCACTAGGACTATTTACGCCTAAAGAAATAATCTCTATAGCCGAAATCAATGGATTATCTAGGATTCGTTGAAGTTGTAAGTTCAAATTAGCATCAGAAACATAAACATTAAAGGATTTTTTTAGAGCGTTTTTTACACCTGCTTCTGCCTTGATGTTAAAATTTGGAGCTACGATATTTCCTTCAATTATAATATTAAATTGCCTATTGGCTGAACTTACCGTTTCATTGAAATACAAATTTACTTTGTACCAGCTTGGATCATAGAAAACAGGAAAACTCCACCGCATATCGTCTCCAGCCTGGCTATCTCTTCTGAAAGTTTGAAAAACTTGATTGGGTAAATCTGTCTGATTCGTATTAATAATACTGGTGCCACCAAGACTACCTGCTTCCGCCACATTTGAGAAAGGTGATGGGTTAGTAGAGGTATCTGTGGTAAAATCACCATTTGCAGTACTCAATTCCGTTCCTCCGGCATTAATTCTGAACAGGCTTTGCGTAGCGTTAGGAACGCTAGCAAATAGTGTAATCTGAATTGTTTTTGAACTCCTGCCACCACTTTGATCAGTAGCCACAAAAGTAATATCAAAGGTTTGATTTTGAGATTGTGGAATGGCC
>JAIPAJ010000253.1 GCA_021740125.1 Leadbetterella sp.
GATTTTTGGGAGTTCGCCTCGGCGACTGGATTTTTCACGGGCCAGCAAGACTCACCCAAAGAGAATTGGCTTTCACTATGAGCCGAAATTTCCTGCAGGAAATGTATCATAAAACGTTGAAGTTGCCCGTAAAATGGCATCAAGACAATCATTCTGGAGCAACAATTAACAGGGTGCGAAAAGCTTATGAAGCACTCAGAGATTTTTTTCAGCAGGGTTTTGAGTATTTGCACACGATATTCAAATTTTTGTTTTCTTTTGGGGCAATGATCTACTTTTCTCCACTATTTGGAGGTATTTCGATTATTTTTGGTGCATTCATCGTCTATATCATTCTCAAATTTGACAAGCCGTACATGAAAACCCTCGATGAGGTGAACGAAAGTGAACATGTGGTTTCGTCTAACCTTTTTGATAGCCTTTCGAATGTAATTACGGTGATTACGCTTCGACTAGAATCTAGAATGGAAAGCGGATTGCTCGAAAAAGTAATGAAGATCTTGAAACCCTTTAAGCGAAATGTGGCCATAAACGAGTGGAAGTGGTTTGTGACAGACATGCTTGTAGGTTTTATATATGTATTTGTGATGCTGGGCTATGTCTGGCAAAACTGGGAGGTCGGCAAGCCATTTATGTTGGGTGGTTTGGTAATGTTGATGGGCTATGTGGAGCGGTTTACGAGTGTGTTTCACGGCGTGGCTTATTTGTATACCGACGTAGTGAAACATGCCACCAATGTTCAAACCGCCCAAAGTATTTTGGATGCCTACGACCAAAACCATATTCCAGAATTGGACCAAAAATTGCCTGAAAACTGGAGTAAAATCGAAATCAGAAACCTAAACTATGCCCATCAAGGTCGGACAAATTCTGGTGCAAATACCAATTACTTTGCAGGCTTAAAAGACTTGAATTTTACATTCAAAAAAGGCCAAAAAATAGCTTTGATAGGAGAAAGTGGTAGCGGCAAAAGTACACTTTTGGCTATATTGCGAGGTCTTTATAGCCCAATCACCTCTGAACTTTGGATTGATGATAAACATGAAGAAAAGGGAATTGAGTTGATTGGGAATTACGTAACTTTTTTCCCACAAGAACCTGAGATTTTTGAAAATACCATAGCCTACAACATTACCCTGGGCTTACCTTGTGAGCCGAAATTGATGGAGGAAATCTGCGAAAATGTACATTTTTCAGAGGTTATAGCTCAGTTGCCCAATGGTTTGGAGAGTAATATTGTAGAAAAAGGCGTCAACTTATCTGGCGGACAGAAACTACGCCTGGCTTTGGCAAGAGGCGTGTTTGCGGCCCAGGATTCTGAGATAATTCTGCTGGATGAACCTACAAGTAGCGTGGATCCTATGACGGAAAGCAAAATTTACAAAAATCTTTTTGAACGGTTTAATGAGCAAGTTATCATTTCATCCCTTCATAGGTTACACCTTTTGCCACTTTTCGATTACATCTACGTGATGGAAGGTGGGCAAGTAAAGGCTGAAGGAAGTTTAGATTTTCTACTAAAAAACTCTGAAACTTTTCAAGAACTATGGAAACATCAAGAAGAACTTAAAAATGTCTAACAGAAATTCCTTTAATCTATTTTCAATGCGGCTGCTTTTGGTATCTCTTTTATTTGGACTGTGTAATAATGTAGCTTTTGCTCAGTCGCATTTGCATACCAAAATAGACAGCCTTTTGAGTGTAAAACAACCAAGAGTTTTCAATGGGGCGGTTTTAGTTTCTCAAGGTGGAAAAACCTTATACCAAAAAGCTTCGGGCTTTGCAAAATCAAAGAATAACGAGTTGTTGAAACCGAACAGCAAATTTGTATTACTCTCTAACAGTAAGCAAATTACTGCCGTTCTGGTATTAAGAGAAGTAGACAAGGGAAAGATAAATTTACAGAAAAATATCCGTACCTATTTGCCAAATTATCCTCAGAAATGGGCGGATTCAGTGAATATCCATCAATTGTTGAATCATACATCAGGAATTGTGAACTTAGAAAATTACTTGGCCTCAAAGCCTGGCACCACATTTAAATACACCGATTTAAACTATATTCTATTGGGGAAAATAGTGGAAGCTGTTAGCAATAACACCTACGAAAAAGCTGTAAGTGAGTTGTTTAGAGTTTGTGGAATGAAAAACTCTGGCTATCCGAATCGAGAAGTTCAAAGTAGCTTGGTTAATGGTTTTCATGTTTCAGAAGAAACAGAGGAAGTTTCAAAATACATCATTCCAAAGGATAGAATTCCGGCAGCTGGCTTGGTTTCTTCAGTTGCTGATTTAGCTATTTGGAATGAAAAACTGCATAGTGGCAAACTTTTAAAACCCAAAACTTATCAGAAAATGATTTCATACAACATCCTTTCTCAGCACAATGTTTTTGGAGAAAAAGCAATAGGCTATGGATATGGAATCAGAATAAATGATGTATCTAAAACAACAGAATATGGACATACGGGCATTGTACCCGAGCAAGGTTTCGCCTCCGTTAATCTGTATTATCCTAAAACCAAAACAAGTGTAATCGTTCTTGAAAATCAGTGTTTTGAGGATTTTAGTATCAGTTATTTTTTTGAGGCTGAAGTCAGAAAAATTGTACGCGAAAGTGGGATTTTGGAATAAAAAAAAGGGCCGAAGCCCTTCTAAATTTTCACAGGTGAGTATCTTACGACAAGGCATTCTTACAAAACTCCAAACACTTCTGAACTTCTTTCACCGAGTTAGAGCCTTCTGGTATTTTGTATTCCAACTCTACGGTCGCTGGGAATTTATACTTATTGTCTCTCATTATTTTCAGCACATCTGCCAAGGGCGTGTCACCAGTTCCCCATGGCAAGTTTCCTTTACCATTAGCTGCATTTTGGCGATCTTTGATGTGCATACTGAGTATATTCTTGTTCATTTTTTTCACAAAAGCTAATGGTTCAATATTGCCAGCAGCCACAAAATGCCCCAAGTCAAGGTTTAAACCGTTGGCTGGTGATTGGCTCAAAGCAGTATCCCAGAAAGTTGGCGTTTGCTGTTCGTGGCCATGATAACCCACTCTTACACCATACTTTTCGGCCAATTTACCTAATCTCATTGTTTGTACATCGTCTGATGGGTGTTCTAGTGTTACTTGGTTAGCACCCAAAGCTTTTGCGGCTTTCATTCCATAAGCCACATCATCATCACTATTGTCTTTTCCAAAGGCATTTGGCTTGAAACCGTATATCGAAACCCCTGCTTTTTTATACATTTTACCTACTTCCTCAAATTTACTCATCTGCACACTCGACCTCCATTTTTTTAACTCGGCGTTGTATTCTTTCATCTGAGCATCTGCGGCATCGAGTTTTTTAGTTTCTTCTTCTGTCAAAGGTTGTTTTTCTCTTCTTTTACGCATCAAAGGGAAAAAGGTACGCATATCAACAGGGTTTTTGGGTCTTCCTGCAAAAGTTTCGGCTGGATCACCCATAAGCTCCACTGCACTTATACCACTGTCTAGAATATACTGAAGTGTCGCCTCAGCACTTTGGTCGGGCATTTCTCTAAACGAGTAAGTAATCACACCAATCTGTACACCTTTTATTAACGAACCTCCTTTATAGAGGTCTCTGATAATGGCTGGAGCTCCGAAAATTTTAGTCGAACCCAATACTGAGCCAGTAATCAAGGCTGCGTTGGTAATAAACTGCCGACGAGAAACTTGAGATTTATCTGTTTTTTCCATGAGAGTTTTAGAATAAATGAATGAGTTTTTAATAGAATATTATCTTATAAAACTACAATTTAAAAATAAATATATCCTATAAAAACGACATTATTGTTCCTATTTCCGATAATAAGGCAAAATTAACCGACAAAGAGATTATTTAGAAAAGGCAATTTTATATTTTTTGTAAACATTGCGGTCTTACAATGGGTTTAATGAATGATTAATACACCAAAACAACATTTGATGAAACGCCTGACAGTCGAACAGTTTCTGCCACTTAGTCTTGAAAAAGCATGGGATTTTTTCTCTTCGCCAAAAAATCTGAATGAGATAACTCCGCCAGAAATGACCTTCAAAATCCTTTATGATATTCCCGAAAAAATGTATGAGGGACTGATGATTAGTTATAAAGTCTCGCCTATGCTGAATATTCCGCTCGATTGGGTGACGGAGATTACACATATAAAAGAAAACGAGTTTTTTGTAGACGAGCAACGTCTTGGGCCATACAATATTTGGCACCATGAACACCATTTTAAAGCCGTCGATGGTGGCGTAATGATGACAGACATTCTCCATTATGACATAGGAAAATGGATATTTGGATTGATTGCAGGAAAATTATTTGTCGATGCAAAAGTTCAAGGAATTTTTACCTATCGTAAAATTATTTTGGAAAAAATGTTTCCAATATAAAATTTTACTTTGTCAACATTGGGTTTCTGAGGTTGATATTTTAAAATTCACTATAAATATCCATCCTTGTTAATCAAAAATTATTAATTTTCGAAAAAAACAAGCCCATGTCAAAAGTAAAAGCCCTCATTGAAGCCGTTGGCGATTCACGCCAGCGGTACTTAATAACAATCTCTCAAATCCCTGAAAAGCAAGCACAAGCCAAGCCTAATGCTGACGTTTGGAATGCTGTGGAGATAACCGAGCATCTGTTTTGGGCAGAGCAAGGCGGTTTGTTTGGAATGTGGAAAGTGTTGGATGCTTTGAAAAACGGAGATTATAGCATCCAGAAAGCCAACGCACCTTTTGTAGGATTAGAAATAGAAGAGATAATCGCAAAAACCTGGCAAGAAAAAGAGTTAGTACCAGCGGTGGCTGCTCCTCGCTTAGGTGGAACACTTGCTTTTTGGTCTGCTTCTTTGAACAGTTTACAGAGCATTCTTGAAACATTGGGAAATGAACTCTCCGACAGCGACTTGCATTTGCTTACTCACCCACATCCCATTTCAGGTGTGTTGGATTTTCAGCAAAGACTTGAATTTCTTCGGTTTCATATTGATCGACACAATGTACAAGTTAAACAACTGATCTGAAAAGCCGTTTATTTAACCTTCAAAATTCTGAAACCCTTAGCAGGAATTCTGACCTCATTCTGAAAATGACTGCCATCTAAAACATCCTCAAATGACGGCTTGTTAGGAAGCATTCCTTGGTATCTTTCCAAACTAAGAGATGCCTCTTTGTCGTTTTTGTTGAGCACGACAAAATACTTCTCTTTTTCATTGAATCTAAAATACGAATAAATTCCATCTTCCGGGGCAAAGTGAATCAGCTTACCATCGTGAATGGCCGTTGCGTTTTTACGCCAATTGAGTAATTTTTTTACATACTCACGCATCTCCGATTGAAGCGGGCTAAGGTTTATATTTTGAAAAACATCCACTTTATCACCTTCCCAACCGCCTGGTAAATCTGCCCTTATTCTGCCATCGTTTCTTTCTTTCGGTGAGGTCATGGCAAGCTCTGTCCCATAGAAGAACTGCGGGATTCCTCTTG
>JAIPAJ010000254.1 GCA_021740125.1 Leadbetterella sp.
ATTTTAATGGATCAGCTGCCATTTGAATCAACTTTCCGTTGGACATACTAGGAACTTCACCTGCTTCGTATTGCCTGTAACCATTTGCCCCAAAGCCCAAAATTTCAGACATTTTACTGGCTGAAAGTCCATATTTTGACGTGTCTCCAATACCTCAGCTGTAAAAGGCAAACGATGTTTTTCTCTGTATAAATTATGTACCTGAATTTGGTTCAACTCGTCTAATTCAGTACTTGTAAATTCCTGTAATTCACCGTTTGGTAATTTATCTTCAAAATAATGGTACACTATTTCAAAGGATTCTTTCCTGAAACTCAACTGAGCCAATCTGGTGTTTACGGTCAAAATATTATCTGAAAAAGGGCTATTTATCGTTCTCATTTTGTTAAGTTGTTTATTGAATTTTATTTTTTGTGGATTACTTAAAAGGATATTTCATGGGAAATTCTGCAATATGAAAAGAAATGCAGATGGTGCTTTTGTTTTTATATCCCATGGAAATTTTAATGTATACTTTTTTGTTTTTCAATGTTTTACCAAATACCCATAGGTCGCTTCCTACAAAATTCTGGTCGGGTATCGGACCTTCACTATAATCTTCTGATTTTAAGGTTTCTATGACTTTTCTTCTTTCCATTGGCTTTATTTCCAAGTCTAGTAAAGTTTGAAGATTCTTATTTCTGCTATCCAAAAAGATGATGTCGTAGATTTTTAATTTCGATTTAAAATCCTGCAAAATTGCTCGATGGATTCAATTAAAGTCATGTTATAATTTTAAAATACAAATTTAATCAATTTATGGTTATTTATTCAACTTTAAAATTGTTTTGCTAATATTTTTTGAAGAAAATATCCATCCAATAATAATCTAATTGCAATCAGTTTCCCAAAACAAATCCCTAATTTTACAGAAAAAAACGCCTTTTGAAAGACCTCCTGCTCATTACGCCCCCTTTTACTCAGCTCAATACGCCTTATCCGGCTACGGCCTATTTGAAGGGGTTTTTGAATACCAAGGGTATTGACGCATTTCAGATGGACCTGGGCATTGAGGTCATTTTGGAGCTTTTTTCTAAGGTTGGTTTGGCTTCTATTTTTGAAAAAGCTCGGCTTGGAGGAGCTTCAGAAAATGCACAACGGATTTTTGGCCTAAAGAATGATTATATTCAAACTATCGATGAAGTAATTGCCTTTCTGCAAGGCCATAAACCTACTTTGGCTCGGCAAATTTGTAGTGGAAATTTTCTGCCACAAGCTTCAAGGTTTTCGCAAGAAAATGACTTGGAATGGGCCTTTGGCAACATGGGCATGCAGGACAAAGCCAAGCATTTGGCCACATTATATCTCGAAGATTTATCTGATTTTATAGTGGAATGTCTCGACGAAAACTTTGGCTTTAGTCGCTACGCAGAGCGGCTTGGTAGAAGTGCCAATTCGTTTGATGAACTGTACGGCTATCTGCAAAAACAACCCACTTTTATTGATGAAATCACGCTCAGGATTTTAAAGCAAAAACTAGAAGAAATTCAGCCTAAATTGGTCTGTTTTTCGGTCCCTTTTCCTGGCAATTTGTATAGTGCGTTTCGTTGTGCTGGTTATTTAAAAGAGCACTTTCCTGAAATAAAAATCGCCATGGGCGGTGGCTTTGCCAATACTGAGCTCAGAAGTGTAAAGGATGCTCGAGTTTTTCAGTATTTTGATTTCATCACGCTGGATGATGGCGAACTGCCAATAGAATTACTGGTGAAAAATGTTTTGGGTGAAAACGAAAGTTCGGAGTTTAAACGAACTTTTTGTCTAGAAAATGGGGAGGTGAAATATATCAACAAGTCCACCCAAAAAGACTACAAACACAGCGAAGTAGGTACGCCAGACTATTCTGATTTGATTCTGGACAGATATATTTCGGTGATAGAACTCACCAATCCGATGCACAGCCTTTGGTCGGATGGCCGCTGGAACAAGCTCACCATGGCCCATGGCTGCTATTGGGGCAAGTGTACTTTTTGTGATATTTCGCTCGATTATATCAAACTTTATGAACCTATTGCCGCCAAAATTTTGGTGGACAGAATGGAGCAAATGATAGCCCAAACCGGCGAGAACGGTTTTCATTTTGTAGACGAAGCTGCTCCGCCTGCACTTATGCGAGAAGTTGCATTAGAGATATTAAGGCGTGGCTTAGTGGTAACCTGGTGGACCAACATTCGTTTCGAAAAAAGCTTTACAGCTGATCTCTGTGTTTTGCTCAAATCTTCGGGCTGTATAGCGGTTTCAGGGGGACTAGAAGTGGCTTCTGACAGACTTTTGGCATTAATAGACAAGGGCGTAACGGTAGCACAAGTGGCTCAGGTAAACCGCAACTTTGTGGAGTCGGGCATCATGGTTCATGCGTATTTAATGTATGGCTATCCGACCCAAACTATACAAGAAACTGTAGACAGCCTCGAAATGGTGCGGCAGATGTTTGAGTTGGGCATTTTACATTCGGGCTTTTGGCATCAGTTTGCTCTAACGGCTCATAGTCCGGTTGGCTTAAATCCCGAAAAGTTTGGCATAGTGCCTGATTATAAAGACATTACATTTGCTGATAACGACATCCAGTTCAAGGATTCAACGGGTATAGACCACGACAAATTCAGTTTTGGGCTCAAAAAATCTCTATACAACTATATGCATGGGCTTTGTTTTGAATATCCACTGCAAGATTGGTTTGATTTTAAGATACCGAAAACTAAAATTCGACCTGATTTTATAGCCGAATGTCTGGAAGAGCAGGATCATAGCCATATTAAACCGAACGCCAAGATTGTTTGGATTGGAAATCAGCCGATTGTAGAGAAAACGAAAACCAAAAAAGGGCTGGCAGTGCACCTGACTTTCCATGAAAAAATGGAGACTTTCAGCATAAACATTGAAAAAGAAAAAGGCGAGTGGTTTTTGGAAAACTTAAAATTGATGGATGTACGGAATGTTAAAACCATTACTTTCAATGAATTAAAAACTTCTTTCGAAAATAGATTTGAGCATTTTGAGCTTTTTTGGTACTCCAAACCCATCAACGAAATGCGTGAGCAGGGGCTGTTGGTTTTGTGAGATTTTTGAATATTTGTTAAGGAATTGGTTCGTTTAAAATAAAAAATACGATTATGACGACAATTGCAGAAAGAGAAGAATTGAAGAAACGCTTGATTGAACTTGTTGAATCTGAACCTGATTTTGTCAATTCTTTATTAAGTGATGTTATGAAAGAAATTAAACGAAGGAAAAGGGACCTGGAATTTGATAAACTTTTAGAGGAAAACTTTAAAGAATATGAAGCTGTTTTTAGGGCTCTTGCCTGATTTTAATGTTGTTTGCATCATAAAAATAGCCTTTGGCCAATCCTCTCTCGAAGAGTGCAAAGAGTGGTTTGCTGAATACACCAATCCGATCAAATAATCTCGATTTTCAATTCAATTAAAGGCAATTCTTCCGATATTTGTCCCATTCAATCACTTAAGAAAACATGAGAATTATTATTTTGCTTCTTTTGAGCATGATTTCCTATGGTTCATTTGCTGACGATGGCTATCGACTTTGGCTCAAATATGATCGTATTAAAAACGAAACTTTGAGGAAAAACTATGCTCAAAAGTTAACTACAGTTTCCACTAATTTTTCAGATGAAACTGCTAAAGTTACCATTTCTGAAATTCAAAAAGCAAGCTCAGGCTTATTGGGTTTTTCATCAAAAGTCATAACAAATGGTTCACAAGCCAATTTGGTTTTGAAAGTTGGTTCAATAGAAAACAAAAATGTTGAAGCTTTTGAAATAAAAAGTTCTAAAAATCAAATAAATATCACTGCAAATACTTCAAAAGGAGTGCTTTATGGTGTTTTTGAATTGATTCGAAGAATGCAAACATCAGCGTCTCTTGAAAATATAAAGATAGCTTCCGCCCCAAAAATACAACTTCGAATGCTCAATCATTGGGACAATAACAATGGCACCATTGAGCGTGGCTATGCTGGCATGTCGATGTGGAAATGGTACGAACTTCCTGAAAGAATTGACCCCAGATACACAGATTACGCTAGAGCAAATGCTTCTATTGGTATCAATGGAACGGTTTTAAACAACGTAAATGCTTCAGCAAGATTTATTACACCTGAGTTTTTGGGTAAAGTAAAAGCCCTTGCAGATGTTTTTCGACCTTATGGAATTAAGGTTTTCTTATCCGTAAATTTTGCTTCTCCAAAGATTTTGGGTGGTTTAAAAACTGCCGACCCGCTTGATCCCGAAGTGAAGCAATGGTGGAAAAACAAAGCCGACGAAGTGTATAAACTAATACCTGATTTTGGAGGATTTGTAGTAAAAGCCAACTCAGAAGGCGAACCTGGTCCGATGGACTTTGGGCGAACGCATAAAGACGGAGCTAACATGCTTGCTGAAGCAATGGCCCCGCATAATGGTCTGATTATTTGGCGTGCATTTGTCTATAATTTTGATCCGAAAGGCGACCGTTTTGCAGCAGCTTACAACGAATTCAAAAGATTTGATGGAGAATTTCTCTCCAATATTATCATTCAAGTAAAAAACGGCCCAATAGATTTTCAAGTAAGAGAGCCTATTTCTCCGCTTTTTGGGGCTATGGAAAAAACACCCGTATCAATGGAGTTTCAGCTGACCCAGGAATATTTGGGTTGGGCTACTCATTTAGTTTTTGAAGCACCGATGTTTGAGGAAGTACTCAAAACCGACACTTATGCAAAAGGATCAGGTTCTTTTGTGTCCAAAGTTATTGACGGACAGCTTTTTAAGTACCCACTCACCTCCATGATTGGCGTGGCCAATACGGGTTCAGACCGCAACTGGACAGGCCATCCAATGGCCCAGGCCAATTGGTACACACTTGGCAGAATGGCTTGGAATCCCGAAATAACCTCCGCCCAAATAGCCGACGAGTGGGTAAAGATGACTTTCAGAACAGATACAAAATCAACTGAAACCATTAAGAAATTAATGTTGGAATCTAGAGAAATATATACCAATTACACCAATCCGCTTGGCGTACATCATGTGATGGGTGAAAGTCATCATTTTGGTCCAGAACCTTGGGTAGAAAAAGCTCCAAGACCTGATTGGACTGCATTGTATTATCATAGAGCAGACTCTGTCGGAATAGGTTTTGACCGTACTGAAAAAGGCAGTAATTCAATGGCTCAATATCACCTTGGCTTAAGAAATAAATATAGTGATATCAATACTATTCAACCTGAATTCTTACTTTGGTTTCACCATGCCCCTTGGACGCATAAACTCCAAAATGGCAAAACGGTATGGGACGAAATGGTGACTCGATATTATGAAGGAGTGAAATCTGCAGAAAACATGCAGAAAGACTGGGCTTCGTTGAAAGGAAAAATAGATTCTGAAACCTTTGAAAACGTGGAGGCAAGACTCAAAACTCAACACAAAGAAGCAC
>JAIPAJ010000255.1 GCA_021740125.1 Leadbetterella sp.
TCAATTTTGCCATTTTCGTCAAAATCTTGATAAAAAAGGCTAACTGGTTCGGTGGTGCTGGCTTTTAGTTGGGAGTTAAATCCTAAATTGCCTACGATGAGGTCTTCATCACCATCTTTATCAAAATCACCCGCCTTAACACTCGACCAAGCACCTACTAGTTTTGAGGTTTCATTATCAAGAATTGAAAAAATCCCATTGTTATTTTGTAATATCTGAATCCCAGTCCATTCTCCTACAATTACCAAATCTGGCCAGCCATCTTTGTTGAAATCGGTGCTGGTGATGTCTGTAACAATACCCAAATTGTTGAATATCGGGTCATCAACTTTTGTGAATTTACCAGCATCATTCCTATAAAGTCTGCTTGGGTTAGAAATGGGAAAATTCCATGGAACAACGGAGCCACCCACCACGAGGTCGAAGTCGCCGTCTTTGTCAAAGTCGATGGTCTCTATGCTGGAGTCGGCATAAGGTGTATCTACCAGTGCATTAAATGATTTAGAGAAATTTCCTTTTCCGTCATTGATATAGACTCGGTTTTGCAACATCAAGTCATTTGGGAGGTATTCATAACCGCCACTACTCACTATTAAATCAAGGTCACCATCTTTTTCAATATCCAAAAATACAGCATCGGTATCGGTACAAAGTTCGTCTTGTTTGAATACGGTTTGTTCTTTTTTGGAGAAACCACCATTGGCCAATTGTAGGAATAATTCTGAAGGAAATCCTTTGCCACTTCCAATGAAAATATCTTCTAGGCCGTCTCCATTTACATCGCCTTTTGTAATTCTCGGTCCTTGATAGGAATACATTTGTGGCAATAAGATTTGTCTTGAAAAATCGTTGAGAGGCATTTGATTGTGAGTGAAATTTATGGCATTGATTTCACTGAAATACGCTGGTTCTGAATCTATTGAAAATGAGTTTTTATTTGGACCATAGTTTATTTTTAGTGTTTGATTTGATGTAATGTTTATTTGTTTTTGCACTTTACCATCGGGCCAAACTATTATTAAGCTATCTACTTTATTTAAGTTACCTAGTCCAAAAATCAAGTTGGAATGGCTGCTACTTTGGTAGCCATGAATGGGAGTGAATTCTTGAAATTGTTGGAGATTTTGGGCATAAAGATAAAATTTTGCACCAATCTTTCTGGGGTCGGAACAACTGATGCTCAGGTAATTTCCCAACTTATTTTCGGTGCTGAGGTTTTTGTAAACAAACGATTCTTCATTGAGGTTGTTGGTTACAATTTCCAAATCTCCGTCGTTGTCTAAATCCACCGAAATGGTTCCATTGGTGATAACGGCATCTTCAAAACCCCAGTCTTTTTGTTTGTTTGTAAAAGTCAGGTTTTTGTTATTTTTAAAAATATAGTTAGGTGTTTTAGTCGACGGCATTTTTTTGATCACCTCCATAATGTTAATGCCAGATTGCTGTCCCTCGTCTGCATAATACTTCATAAAATCCATATTGGTGTAGTCACGTAGGTAGCCATTTGACACAAAAACATCTTTATAGCCGTCATTGTCGTAATCTGCAAAAAGCACTGACCAAGACCAATCCGTATTGGATAAGCCAGCCAGTTGGCCTATTTCGCTGAAAGTCCCGTCGCCATTGTTTAGCTGCAACATATTTCTCATAAACGAGGGCTGGATGCCATTTTTAAGCATCGATAAATAAGCTTCATATTTTTCTGGTCCGAAGAGCAATTTTTGCCTTTTGTTGTCTTCTGGAAGCATATCTGTGGTGATGATGTCGGGCAATAGGTCATTATTTATATCACCAACTTCATTTCCCATCGAGAAATAGCTCGTATGATTGGTTTTAGATTTTATTTCGTCTGTGAAAGTGCCATTTTTGTTGTTGATATATATATAATCTTCCTCCAGATAATCATTCGAAACATAAATATCCGTCCAACCATCGTTGTTTAGGTCAGCGGTATGAATACCTAAGCCAAACCCTATGGGATTCCCTTTTATGCCCGCTGCTATACTTACATCTACAAATTTTCCTTGATTGTTTTGCATAAGTCGGTCGCCAGCTAGTGAATCTCGCATGAAGTGAACTGCTTGTACATCGAAACGCTTAAAATCTTTCACGTTGTGGTTGAGCAGATAAACGTCCAAATCGCCGTCTTTGTCATAATCAAAAAAAGCGGCCTGGGTGCTGTAGGTTTTCAAATTCAGTCCATATTCAGCGGCTTTGTCAGTAAAAGTGAGATCTTTGTTATTGATATATAGTTTATTACCTCTGAGTTCGGGGTTGTCAATATTGGCAGAAACAGAAACATAAATGTCTTGATAGCCGTCGTTGTTTATATCTACCACGCTTACCCCAGTTTTCCACTCACCGTTGTATTTTATGCCGCTTTTTTCAGTTATGTCCTCAAATTTTAGTTCGCCTTTGTTGATATAAATCTTGTCTGTGCCTTGATTGGCAGTGTAGTAGAGGTCTTGCAAGCCATCGTTGTTAAAGTCAGCAGATGCTACACCACCACCATTATAGAAGTATTCGTAGTTTAGTACATTATCAATTTCATTTTCGGTGATTTTGTTCGCAAAATCAATATTTGTATCACCCGAACTTAACTTCTCAAAGAGCTGGTTTTTGTTTTTACAAGAAATCAGTAAAACAATAAAAGTAAGCGTAAAAAGATATTTCATTTAATAGAAAATAGAAGAATTAATATTCTTCAAAAATAAGTCTTTTCTTTATTTTTATTGCCGTTTTTAGACGGAAATGTGTAAATAAATATTGGGATTTTTCGGTTCATATTTTTTTACTTTCCTGCTCAATTAACCTTTTAAATAAGTTTAATTCTGTTTGAGTTGTTTTTTTGAATTTAGGCTTTAAAATAATACTATCTTTAGTAGAAATAGTGTTAATTTTTCAAAAAGAATTATCATAATATTGCCTTTGCTTATGATATAAAATTGCTACGGTTTTTCATCCATAAAGCTCACAACAAAGTTGTTTTTAAGTAGATGCTATTCAATTCTTATAATATGAAAAAAAATAATTACCAGCGTTTATTCTTCAGTTTGTTATTTTTTTGGTCGTTGCAGTTTTCTTACGCTCAGATTGATAAAAAGGCTACCAAGAAAACCAAAGCACTCTATAAAAACCTCCATAAAATAGCGAAGAAACAAATTCTATTTGGACATCAACATGCCACAGAGTATGGCCATGTTTGGACAGGTGATCATGACCGATCAGATGTAAAATCTGTAACAGGTTCCCATCCAGCGGTTATTGGAGTTGATTTTAGTGGACTTTCTGGCCAACCAAAAGAGTCTATTGAAACAACCAAAGAAGCCTTAAAAAAGAATGTGGTAGACACTTATGAGCGTGGAGGGGTAACAACCGTTGCTTGGCATTTTTCAAATCCAGCTTCTAAAGGTGGATTTTACTGGGTTGATTCTGTTTCGGCACCTGCTATTTCATTAATAAAAGTGGGTGGCTCGCATCATGAGGAATACAAACAAATATTAAAGACAATTGGCGATTTTGCACATTCTGTGAAGGCAAAAGACGGGAATCTTGCACCTATGCTTTTCAGACCCTTTCATGAGTTTGATGGTGGTTGGTTTTGGTGGGGCAAACCGCATTGTAGTCGGGAAGATTTCATTGAAGTTTGGAAATTTACGGTTTCCTACCTTCGTGATAGTCTTGGGGTTCATAATTTTATATATGCTTTTTCACCGGATAATAAGTTTACAACAGAAGAAGAATTTCTCGAACGATACCCAGGTGATGAATGGGTAGATATGGTAGGAATGGATAATTACGGGGACTTCGGCAGGGACGGAAAGTATAATCTAGATGCTGGTGTAAAAAAGCTAAAAATTGTGTCGGAATATGCCCAAAAGGCGAAAAAACTAGCTGCATTTACTGAAACTGGTTTGGAATCAATACCAAATACGACCTGGTGGACGGAGACTTTATTGAAAGCACTAAAGACGGAAAAAATGAGATTGTCTTATGTTTTGGTTTGGCGAAATGATAGTCGAAGTCCAACACATTACTACGCCCCGTATCCTGGTCAGGTAAGTGCTCCTGATTTTTTGAAATTCTACAAGGATCCTTACACCCTTTTCGAGAAAGACTTGAAAAGGATTTATCATCGTAAATTTTTAGGGCTTATATGAAAAACTTAGGATTAATTATTGTTTTATTTTTATGCGTTTTGGGATTAAAAGCACAAAATGCAGTTGGATTATTTGAAAATCACGCCGATATTGGGCCTGTAATTAATAAGGGATCGGCCATTTATGATGCTTCATCTCGTAGATATACGCTGACTGGTTCGGGAAATAGTATGTGGTTCAAAAATGACGAATTCCATTTTGTTTGGAAAAAACTCAATGGAGATTTTATCATTTCTACACAACCTACCTTGATGGGGAGTGGAGGTGATGCCCATAAAAAAGCGGGGATAATTGTTCGTACTGGGCTAGATACTTCTTCTGCAATGGTTTGTTTGACCGTACATTTAGACGGCTTGACGGCCTTTCAGTTTCGAAAGAAAAATGGTGCCAATACAGAGGAAATAAAAATACCGATGATGGGTGCGGATATTTTGCAACTCGAACGTCGAGGTAGAAGTTATTTTGTTTCGGTGGCCAAACTTGGGCAACCTTTTTGGTCAGTGGAGGTGCCGGATATTGATTTTCCAGAAGAATTGTTGGTTGGACTTTTCGTTTGTTCTCATAATCCTAAGGTTATTGAGCAAGCCACATTTATCAATACTCGTATTTTTACAGCTTTGAAGTAGTCTTTTACAAAAATCCGAAATGGCTTTAATGCTAGTAAACTATTTTTGTTTTACATTGCCTAAATTGAGCCAAAATATCATTTCGACTTCTAAATTATTTTCTATGTATATCAGGTATTTACTCGTTTTAGCCGTGTTTTTTTTAGGCTGTACTCAAAAAAAAGCAGAATTAGTTTGGAATCAAAGTTATCCAGCTATTGGCTCCCAATCTTCTCCAAGGTCGGCTGATTTAAACCAAGATGGTGTTTTAGATTTTGTTATGGGTGGCGGTAAAAACGAATATCAGGAGTCTGAATTCGGAGTTTTTGCGTTTGATGGAAAAACTGGAAAAACTTTATGGAATTATGCTTCTAAAGATCAGATTTATGGTTCGGCTACTTTTATAGATATAGATGCTGATGGTACAAAAGACGTCGTTATTGGTGGTAGATCCAATATTTTGCTGGCTCTGAATGGTAAAACTGGTAAATTAATTTGGGAGTGGACATATAAATATGAAAATGATCCAATTCTAAAAAATACACTTGGTAATTTCCAAAATACGGTGCCTATTCCAGACCAAAATGGTGATAAAGTGCCCGACTTGTTGGTTCAGAATGGGGGAAGT
>JAIPAJ010000256.1 GCA_021740125.1 Leadbetterella sp.
ATATGATGTACGTAGTCGGAGCAACTCAAACCGAGAGTTTAATAGAAATCAGAAAGATTGTACCTGATCATTTTTTACTAAACCCAGGTGTAGGAGCTCAGGGTGGAAGTCTCGAAGAAGTAAGTAAATATGGGATAAATAAACAATGTGGACTTTTGGTGAATTCATCCAGAGCCATAATTTATGCCTCTGATGGTGAGGATTTTGCAGAAAAATCGAGTATTGAAGCAAAGAAAGTTCAACAAGAAATGGAAAAATACCTCAGCATGATATGAAAAACGAAGACTTTATCCACTACACTTGGCAATACCAACAATTCGATAAAAGTAACTTAAAAACCACCAACCAACATTCCTTATCAGTAATAAAAACTGGAGTTAGGAATTTTAATTCTGGTCCAGACTTCGAGAATGCTCGCGTAAACATTGGAGGAATCGAATGGGCAGGTAAGGTAGAAATCCACATAAAATCCTCGGACTGGAACAGACATCAACACCAACACGACAAAGCTTACGACAATGTGGTTCTACATGTAGTTTGGGAGCATGACATGGAGGTGTTCAGAACAGATAACACCGCAATTCCTACTTTGGAAATTAAAGACTTGGTTTATGCAGATACGCTTCAGAAATACGAAAATCTGATAAAAAATGCTGCAGAAATTCCTTGTAAACATCAATTGTCAGAAGTCTCCGAATTATCCAAAATCAGTATGCTGGAAAAGGCCTTGGCTCATCGTTTACAACAAAAATCAAATGGACTTAGTACGCTCGTCAAAGCTGTTAATGGCAATTTTGAAGAATTGGCTTATAGAGTTTTTGCGAGAAATATGGGATTTAAACTCAATTCGGAAGCATTTCTGAGACTGGCAGAGAGTTTACCTTTAAAATTTATTCAAAAGCATAAGGGTAATTTGTTTCAAATAGAGGCCTTGATGTTGGGTCAAGCAGGTTTTTTGGAAAATCCGCAAGATGAATATTCCGAAAACTTGGCAACTGAATATAAGTTTCTTGCTCAAAAATACAATCTGACATCTCTAAAAATGCAACGATTGGAATGGCGTTTTTTGAGGACTCGCCTAGGTAATTTTCCAACTGTTAGAATATCCCAATTTGCGGCTATTCTAAATCAAAATCAAGGTTTATTTTCCTTGTTTTTGGAAGATGCCAATAAAGAAAATATTGAAAAAGCACTTCAGGTTTTACCTTCAAAGTATTGGCAGAAACACTATGACATAGCCAAAGTATCTGAAACCAAACTCAATGGAATAGGGAAATCTTCCATAGAAAACCTCTTGATTAATACGTCGGTACAGCTTTTGGCATTTTATGCGGATATTACTGATAATCACAGCTATTTTGAGAAAGCCATTGGAATTCTTGAAAACATAAAGCCTGAAAAGAATTTCATTACTAAAATTTGGGAAGATTTAGATTTTAAGTGTACCTCTGCGTTTGATTCTCAGGCTCTTATTGAGCAATACAATTTCTATTGTGGGGCCAAAAAATGTACGCAATGTCCAATAGGAGTGGAGATATTAAAGAAAGTCTAAATTTCTTCCAGTTTTTTGAGCGGTACAAATCCGAGTTTTGTGCCCAATTCTAACAGATGACTATAAGAAGCTTCCATGGTGTTTTCTATTTTGCAATCTAAAATAGCCTCCCTGATGTCATTTTTCAAAATGCCGACTTCTTTTGAAGGCTGTAAACCAAAAATCGACATGATGATTTCTCCTGTCATCACTGGTTGAAAACTTCTCAGCTTGTCTTTTTCCTCAATTTCTATTAATAACTGCTCCACCTTGTCGAAGTTTTTGAGATATTTTTTTACCCTAGTTTGGTCTTTTGAGGTGATGTCGGCTCTACATAATAACATGAGATTTTCAATATCTTCTCCAGCTTCTACAAGCAGACGTCTAACGGCTGAGTCAGTTATGCCTTCTTTGGCTAATGCAATTGGCCTTAAATGTAAACGCACCAAATTGGCCACTTTTCTCATTTTTTCGTCTAGTGGCAACTTCATCTTTCTGAAAATCCCTTTGACCCACCTGGCTCCGAGTTCTTCATGACCATGAAACGACCAACCGTTTTTGGGATGATATTTTTTAGTGGCAGGTTTGGCTATATCATGTAAAATTGCCGCCCAACGGTTCCATAAATCATCAGATTTGGTAGAAAGATTGTCGAGAACCTGTAAAGTATGGTAAAAATTATCTTTGTGGCCTTTGCCGTCCATGGTTTCTACACCCATGAGGTTGACCAACTCTGGAAATATCAAAGTCAAAAGTCCAGTTTGCTGTAAAAGTTTAAATCCGTAGGATGGGGTTTTAGAGAGAATGATTTTATTTAATTCATCGGTTATTCTTTCCTGAGATATAATTTCAATTCGGCTAGCCATGGCTTTTATGGCCAAGAATGTCTCTGTTTCAATATCAAAGCCCAGCTGTGAAGCAAATCTGATGGCCCTCATCATACGTAATGGGTCATCCGAAAATGTGGTTTCGGGATTGAGTGGTGTTTTGATTATTTTTCGTTCGATATCCCCTACACCATCAAAAGGGTCTACTAATTCGCCAAAATTGTCGGGATTGAGCGAAATTCCCATGGCATTTATAGTAAAATCTCGCCGGTGTTGATCTTCTGAAAGTGAGCCATCTTCTACCAAAGGTTTTCTCGAATCTGAGCGATAAGATTCTTTTCTAGCACCCACAAATTCTATATCAAATTCTCCAAAGTTGAATTGAGCTGTACCGAAATTTTTGAAATAATTTACATGCAAATCTTCCTTAATCAAAGAGGCGGTTGTTTTGGCTAGTTCAATTCCGCTACCAACGCACACAAAATCGATGTCTTTATTAGGTCTTTCTAAAATCAGATCTCTCACAAATCCGCCCACCACATAACTGTCTATACCCAAACTCTTTGAAGCTTTGGCTACCAGTTCAAAAATTGAATTATGGCTTATATCCTCTTTGAAATTGTATTTTTTCATCAATGCAAATTTAGGCTTTTATGGTGGTTTGATAAAAGAAAACTCGAATTATGACCTAGAATCCAAGTTATAGTAACCTTTCCATTGTTTATTTATAAGTATTTCACACGCTTTTCTTGGTTTATCCCAAAGTCCTGATAGTTCGTCACAAGTGTTTTCTGAGGCTGATTGCTTGATATAATTTTGGATCATCAAACAAAGGGAAATACCCTTTGAAAATAACAAAAACAAACATCATGAAAAAATTAAGCATCATCGCCGGATTCGTATTTACAACCTTATTTTTTGCCTCATGTGAGAGCACTGAAGTTATGCCTCAAGTCAACTACTCCAATTCTATTATTCAAACTGTAGATTTTCAAGAACCAGAATTTGCAACCCAAAAAAGGCCAACTTTAAACCCAAAGGAAAATATAATCATTCCAGCGGAAACAGAAGTAATATCTTTAATTGAAAACAAACAAGAACAATAAAATTCAATTCAAATTCTCTGTGAAACGTTGTGCTTCCTTTGTGGAACTTGGTGTAATAGTTAGTTTCGAGAAGACACAAAAAAATCAAAATAAATCATTTTTTAAATCAAAAAATCATGAAAAAATTAAGCATCATCGCCGGATTCGTATTTACAACAGTATTTATTACATCATGTGAAAGAAATGAGGTTATGCCTCAAAACACTTACCCTACTAGTGCTTCACAAATCAAAGATTTTATGGAACCAGAATTTGCAACACAAAAAAGGCCAAATGGAAAGTCTTCGGAAACTACTATCATTCCAACTGCAACAGAAGTAATATCAGCAGTAGAAAATAAACTTGAACAATAAAATTCAATTGAATTCTTTGGGAAACTTTGTGCATGCTTCGTGTAATAAATCAGTTGGAAAATCCAATATAGTCTTGTCAAAAATGATAATTCATTTAAATACAAAACATTTTGAAAAAACACGAAATTACAAATATGTACACCATGGGGTCAACTGATCACTAGAAAAATTAGATGGAGAATCTTTTAAATAATACAAGTGGAAATGGCAATCGAATAAGCACTGTGTCTTTTGGGCTTAAGATGTGGTGGATGCCTACAGCTTACATAAAAGTGGAGAAGACCGTCAATAATCAATTTTAAGGCTAAGAAAATTAATAAACTTCAAATTGTGAAAGGAATTGATATTTAAACTTTAAACGTATATTTATATTATTTATGATTTCTCTTTTTAGTTTCTAATTTTGTAAAATCGCAAAAAAACCTAAAAACTAATGAATGATTTGGATTTACTAAAAAAGAAAACGGGCATGACCATTGGCACCGCTTGGGTTTTGATGTTTTCTTCTGTAGCACTCTTGTTTTTGACGGGTTTTATTTATGGAATTATGCTTTCTCAGTCCAAAAAGACCATTACAATGACTGAATCCACCGACATAATAATGATTTTTATGGTTTTGAGTTTTTTGGTTTTTGCCACGATTGGTTTTTATGTAAACAAAAAAGAACTACCCTATTTCTCTAAGGTTTCTTCAAAAGTCATCATGATTTTGTTTCTGGTGGCCATGTGTTGGAGTGTGATATCCAGTATTTTTTTAGATTACTTCATGATGAGTGAAGAAATGAACAAGATGACAGGTTTTAGTAAATCATGGTGGTTTGCTACTATTCTAAACGCATCTATGATTATTTTCCAGATAGGTGTTTTGGGACATGGGCTTTTAAGAAACTATAGCCTCAAAAAATCCATGATAGCCATATCTTTTATCTGTATTGTTTTTTATATGCCGGCTGCAGTGAGTTCTATGGTTATTCAATCCATGATTTTGCTTTACATTTATTATCGTACTGCTTCTTTTTGGGTGGTTTTGCTGACTTCCACTTTGATGTACGTGCCGGAGTATATTTTCAGAGAAATATATGCCATGCCCAAACTCAACTATAATTACTATAAAAATGTCATCATGCCTTCAACAACTGCCTACTACACCATTTGGGCTTTTGCAGTCTTGGGTTTGATAACCGCTTTGTGGTATCTCAAAAAACACACCCAGGTTATTAAATGGGAAAGAGATGATGAGCCTTTGTTTTGATAGGGCGTCTTTTTGTTTTAACCACCATATTTACCCTTATTTCGATTCTTTTTTTCTGTAAATCTACTCGTTTACAATTTTGTAAATAAATGTCCTAGCGATTAAGTTATGAGGCTAGTCAACACAATTTCAACCTTGTTATTGGTGATTTTCCCTTTTGTTTATGGTTGTTTGCATCTATTTGGCCTATCGTATAATCCACAAATTTGATCTATTTGATAATTAAAAAATCAAAACGACTTTCTGGTCGTTTTTTTGTTTTCACAGGATTCTACACTTTTGTCCCATCGTTCCTCCACTTCATCACATCTGGTTTTTAG
>JAIPAJ010000023.1 GCA_021740125.1 Leadbetterella sp.
ATAATTGCATTGCAAATCATTATTCTATTAATAGGACTGGGTTTGGACTGGTCTATCAATTTTATTAGAAAAGCGTTATTTAGATACTCAACAATTTAATTATGGAATATAACTTTGAAGAAACGCTTCTATATATAGAAAATCTTAGTGTAAAATATGATGACCGTTTTATAATAAAAGACATCAATTTGACCGAGAAGAATGTTGTAAGACCAGGAGTAGAAGCTACAGGCCAAGTAATTGCAATTGTAGGCAGATCAGGTAGAGGCAAGTCTACTTTTTTTAAAGCCTTAGCTGGATTGGTAAATCCAGCATCTGGCAAAATACTAATAAAAGATTTCAACAGCTCTGACCAAGATGCTGCAAAAAATGTTACCGAAGGCGATATTGGTTTTGTAGATCAAAAATACACTTTGTTCAGGCATAAAACAGTAGGTCAGTCATTTAAATTTGCTCTACGAAACTCATCCTTATCGGAATCTGAAAAGGAAAAAACCATAGCACAATATCTAAAAAAATGGGGTTTAGAAGATTTTAAAGATAAATATCCAAATGAATTATCTGGTGGCCAAAAACAAAGAACAGCTATTATTGAGCAGTTGCTTTCATCTGATAAATTCATAGTAATGGATGAGCCTTTTTCAGGACTTGACGTTGGAAATATTGAAGAAGTTAAAAAATCTTTCGACCTTTTAACGGAGACTTCTGAACACAATACCATTATTTTTTCCACCCACGACATCGAACTTGCAGTAGAGTTAGCTCAGGTAATATATGTTATTGGTTATCCAAATATTGGCGGAAAATTAATGGATTATGGAACAATTGTGGCCAAGTTTGATCTCAGAGAAATGGGTATCGCGTGGAAAAGTTTCAGCGAAAAACACTCGGATGTATTTAAGAAAATTGTTCAACAAATGATGAATTCTTAATTTACCCTCATAAGGCATGGAAATAATTGAGGCTAATGTTAAAGAACTTATTGAATTTACATCAAAATTAAATAAAGCTTGCGATGAATTAAATACTGATTTAGATATAATCAGTGTTTTAAATCATAAAGCAGAAGCTGATTTTTCAAAAGGTGTAATTAAAACCCAGCATTTCGTACTTTCAGATTTTATCTTTCTGTTTGAAAAACTGGAAGCTAAGAAAAATTTAAACGCAGATTTTATATTGGCTTATGTTTATGATGTTCTTAGAAATAATCACTTCGCTAATGTTGAAGATTTAGGAAGTATAAATACCTTAATTTCAGCACCCGAATTTCAGAAAACCATAGAAAACATTTCCGCAAATAACAGAATAACAAAAATTCAAAAAGACGACAATCCTTATTTTTGTTTTGATATTTTTCAAAGAAAACACGATGAATTTTTTGGGTTTTATCAATTTATACTTGACAAATGCTTCAATCTACAAATTGAAAATATTCAGAAATTTGCAGATAATCTTCACATAAAGCTCCGTGAAAGTACTAAAGTGATTCCTGAAGATGATTCCTTGGAAAAGACTCTGACCGAACTTCAAGAACTCATTGGACTAAAAGAAGTAAAAAAGAATGTTGAAGACCTGATAAATTACTTAAAAGTTAGTAAAATAAGAACTTCTGAGGGCTTAAAAAATGTAGACATAACATTGCATACCGTGTTTTTCGGCCCACCTGGAACTGGGAAAACCACTATAGCGAGGTTGCTTGGGAGGATATTTAAGCATTTGGGATTTCTCTCAAAAGGTCAACTTTATGAAACAGACCGAGAGGGACTTGTGGCAGGATATGTTGGCCAAACTGCTATTAAAGTCGAAAAAGTAATAAATGAAAGCATCGGTGGGGTATTGTTTATAGACGAAGCTTATGCACTCACACAAGGTCTTTCACTGAATGATTTTGGTTCTGAAGCCATCAATGTCCTTTTAAAAAGAATGGAAGACCAACGAGAAGATTTGGCGGTAGTTGTTGCTGGATACACAGAGCCAATGAGTGAATTTATCAACTCCAATCCAGGCTTACGTTCTAGATTCAACCGATATTTCTATTTTGATCATTTCAAACCAAACGAATTGTTAGAGATTTTTGAGTTATTTTGTAAAAAATCTGACTTTCTGCTCACAGAAATAGCCAAAGAAAAATTGTTGGAAACTTTTGAAATGTTGTGCGAGAAAAAAGATGAAAGTTTTGGTAACGCACGAGTAGTTAGAAACCTTTTCGAACAATGTGTTCAAAATCAAGCCAATAGAATCGTCAAAGCAAAAAAAATATCAAAAAAACTACTTAAAACTTTTGAAGAGGAAGACATTCCTGAACCAAATCAAACACTAAGACTTGTAAATATTCTAAATTGACATATGGCTTAAATATATTGTTTTTCATCTCTTTAAAATTGTAAACTATTATATTTGTAAAAGTCTAATTCAAAAATATTTTCTTCTAATAAAATGCTCAAACTAGGTTTTGTATCTGCCATATTAGCAGATTATAGCTTTGAAAACGTTATCGATTTTGCGGCAAATAATGATTTCAAGTGTGTGGAAATGATGTGCTGGCCGGGTGATTCTGCTGACGCACGGAGATATGCAGGCGTAACACACATCGATGTGGAAAATATGGACATTAAGCACATCAATAAGTATTTGAATCAAAAAAACATAAGCATCTCAGGTTTAGGCTATTATCCAAACCCATTAGATGCAGATCCCAAAAAGTCAGAATATTATATTGAACACATCAAGAAAATAATCAGGGCATGCAATCAGCTTGGTGTGCCTGTAATGAACACTTTCATAGGTAGAAATCAGGCATTGAATATTCAAGATAACCTCCAAATTTTTAAAAAACTTTGGAAGCCCATCTTAGAAACTGCAGAGCAGGAAGGTATCAAAATTGGTATAGAAAACTGTCCGATGTTTTTTACAAATGACGAATGGCCAGGCGGAAAAAATTTAGCAATTTCCCCAGCAGTTTGGGATAGGATGTTTGAGACCTTCCCTACTCCACTTTTTGGATTGAACTACGACCCATCGCACATGATTTTTCAGATGATGGACGAAATCAAACCAATTTACCAATACAAAGACCGCCTGCACCATGTACACATCAAAGACGTAAAAGTTTACAAAGACAAACTCGATAGAGTAGGCATTTTGGCCAATCCATTAGAATATCATTCTCCAAAACTCCCTGGGTTGGGTGATGTAAATTGGAGAGCATTCTTTGCGGCTTTGACAGACATCCGCTACCGTGGCCCGGTGGTTATTGAAGTTGAAGACAAAGCTTATGAAGGCAGTGAAGAAGATGTTCATGCCGCAATTAGAACTGCAAGAAATTACGTGAAGCAATTTTTGGATTAAAAATATTTTATTAATATTCTATAATTCAAGTACTTAATATTCAAGATTCGAAGCTTCTCCAAGATTTATTGGAATAAAATTCCAACTTTGTAGTTTGTTTCAGGGTCAATAAGTAAAAATAACATTAAAAATGAAAATGCTAACATTATTGGCCATATTGGCTTTCACATTCACTTCTTGTGAACAAACTGAGGTAGTGGTAGGAGAAAACTTCGCTGTGGTTTACAAACCAACCCAATGCTCAGAACCATGGGATGAGGCAGTTTATACTAACAAAGGTAATCTATCCAGACAAGAACGATTCAAACTTTTCTTAAAAGATAAAGGCGTAACCGAAATGAAAGAATTCAAGAATACGCCCGATGACAAAATTTATTGTAGTGCTTGTACTTGTCCTTCAAATGATCTTTTCTCGTTCAAATTAAGTGAATCAGATTTGGCAAAATTGAAGACATTTGAGCCGTTTAAGACTGCTTTAAAATAACAACTGGATATCTAATAAAAAAGGCTGGAGCGATGCTCCAGCCTTTTTTTGTTATTTCAGTGAGTTGATATAACTCGCTATCGTAAGTGCATCTTTCTTCGGCACCTGCGGCATTGGGGCCATTGGCGTCGCAAAATCTGGCCAGTTTTCTGGCTTTGGATTATAGATCAATTGCACGATTTTCTCGTTACTATATTTACGTTTTGCTATTTCTTTAAATGCTGGGCCAACCACTTTCTTATCTTCAGAGTGGCAAGCCAAACAAGTGTGTTTTTGAAGCAATGGCTTCACAGTCGCAAATGTTACAGCCGCTGGTTTCACTGTGGTAGCAGCTGTAGGCTTACCTTTTCCATCTGGTGAAACCAACTCTTTGGTAGCTTTTGATGGTACAGTTGCTTTCGCTTTTCCTGAGTCAAAAGTTTTTAATTCAGAGGTAGCTATTTTATTTCCCGCAGGAATAGCGTTTAATGTATAGTAAACTGTAGGATGTACCAGTGACCAAGAATTGGTAGCTGATCGAATGCCTTCAAGATTTAGCTCATGAATATAAAAAGGTCTTAAGCCATCTAAAACTACTCTTAAGGTTTTGCCATCTTCGCTCAATTTTACTCCTTTTATTTTCAAATCCTGCTTATTTACTGGTGGTGAACCATACACTGGATGATGTTTGTACAAAAAGCTGCTTGCAGCTATTGAAGCCAAATCTTCTGCAGATTTCCTATCAACTGGCATAGTAAAGTTAATCTCAAAACCATCGGGCATTGCCTTGCAAGTCAACATTTCGAATGGCACTTTACCATTCCAAACCAATCTTTGCAAGCCCTGGTTAGCATCTCCAGCACTTCCCCAACCTCTGTTGGTTTCGCCCACAAACATAGAGCCATCTGGTGAGAAAGTCATACGCATTACCCCTGACTGAAAACCTCCACGAAAATCCCAAGCTGCTCCCTGAAATTCACCGTTTACTTTTTCCATAAATACTCTCATGATTTTTGACTGTCCTTGATCACCAATAAACACTTGTCCAGCAAAAGGTCCGAAATCGCCGTTGGTTTCGTCTCTGATGATTTCAGAGTTAGAAATACCCAAAATACCGTGAGGCAACCAAACCACTGGAGTCTGCACCATCGGATACTTTTCTTTCAATTCATACAGCATTTTGAATTTCTCTTCTACAACATTCTCTGGCTTGATATAGTAACCATTGGCACCTCTAACTTTCCTATTGTCTCTTTCTGCAAAAAACTGCTCTTCGGTCAATTTCACTGGAGAGTTTTGTGATGAAGCCCATTGTAAACTCGCAGGATGACCCACAAAAACGCCTTTTCTTAAATGCCAAATACCACCCGAACCCATCCAATCGCCTTGATTATCAGAATAGAAAAGTTCACCATCTATCATACCCAAGCCCGCTGGCGAACGCATACCCGCAGCCCAAGGCTCGTATCTACCATCTTCATAAATTTTAAATACAGAACCTCTGGTTTTGGCTCTGGCCTCACCTCTCCACCATTCTTCGTCGCCAAAAGCCACATTACCACTTACAAAAAAACCACCATCTGGAGCAATTTTAGGCCCGAATGAATACTCATGATAATGTCCAGAAACTTCCCAAGCATGAACGGTTTCGTAACTATCTGCTTTTCCGTCACCATTTTTATCGGTTAATTTGGTCAATTCTCCTCTTTGAGCACAATAGAATGAACCGTCTTTATAAACCAATCCCAATACTTCGTGCAAACCTGAGGCAAATTTCCTAAAATAAGGATTCCTTGAACTTGGGTTTTCTACTACCCAAATATCTCCTCTTCTGGTAGCCAAGGCCATTGAGCCGTTTGGCATCATGGTTATTCCACCCACTTCGAGCAAAATCCCTTCTGGAACTGGCAAGGTAACTATCTTATAATAATCCTCCTCTTTTGGCGATTCTTGTGCCCAAGCCAAACAAGAAAACATTAATAAAAAGCCTAAAATTTTAACTTTCATCTCTATCGAATATTTAGAATATGATTGAATAAATGATTTTATTATCAACTGGACTCGCTACCAGTTCATTACCGTTTCTGATGGTGGCAGGGCTACTTATCCTAATAAAATAAGATTTACCATCAACCGCGAAAAGCCCTTCAGCTACTTGCTCTATTTTTGAACCTTCGGCTATTCTGGCCACAATATTTCCAGATTTAGAAAGACTGATTTCTCTATTAAATTGTTTTCCTTCAACAGTCCTAATTTTGTCTTGCACCTCTGTTCCTAAAATTCTGTATTTAAATGTTGGTAAGTCATTTTCATCCATTGTGTAGCCCAAAGGCTTATAACCAGTTTTAGATGTATCCTTTGGCCAAGCTGCATTCGCATCTCCAGCTAAAGTTAAATCATGATTCAGTATGGTAGTGCTACCCAAAGGCCTCGAAGAACCATCACCCCTATCTTCCCACATAGGTGTGGCGTCTAGAAACTGTCCTTTCCAAATTTGTACAATAGCCCCTTTGTCCAAATCATACGTATAATGCATACCCTCGGGAGAACCTACAGAAATAGCATGTACGATTCTAAAATTCTTGTCTCCTGAATATTTTTTATAATCTATAAAACTTCTCAAAGTAGTATTGGTATTGGCATTCACCAATATAGGATCACTAGGCTTTGACGCTATCAATGAACCCACCACATGATGAGATGTACTTCTGAATCCAGGGCCCTCAGACCAAAAACCAAGTGCAGGTTTTATCCAACCGTCCCTTTTATTATTAAAAATCTCAAAAGTATGTTCACCTGCTGGAAGGTCTATACTGGCTTGACGTTGCTGAGAAGCCACTGTCCAATTGTTTCCCAAAATCTCTTTGTTGTCAATTTTAAGGGTGCTATTTCCTCCTAATTGGGTATAAAAAGTATATTTACCAGCTACTGGAGCGGTGTAAATCCCTTTGATCACAAACACATAATCGTTTTGTTTTTTGGTTACTTCCCAAGTTAAATCTTCGGTTTTACCCTGCTCATCAATCTTTATTTTTGACAAGTCCACATCGTGCATATAGCTTCCTTAATAGACTTTGTAAGAGAGATTTGATACTTTTCCCGCTGTTTTATCATACTGATTTACTACAATATTTTTAAAGGCCACTGAACCGTGATCTCCCTGAATTCTTAAGGGCCCACTTTTGGTTTCTTCTTGGGAAATACTTCCACGAGTGACACCAGAAAGCTCCACATTTTCGTGAAGTAAGACATTATTGAGTTTGATGGAAAGAATTTTGGCATTGGCAATTTTCTTTCCGTTTGCATCAAATCTCGGAGCTTGAAACGAGATTTTTATATTTTGCCAAAGTCCAGGAGCTTTGTAAGCATTAAATCTTGGGGCATAACCTTCGTATCCTTTTTGTCCATCAGGTTTGCTGTCATTCCAACGTTCATAAATACCTCCACAATCATAATATTTCGGGACATTTGCACCCCAACTATCGTTCAATTGGATTTCATATCTTCCTTGTAGATAAAGACCAGAGTTTGATCCTTTGGCCATCATAAAATCGAATTCTATGTCTAAATCTCCATGTTCTAATTTACTAAAAAGATCATAATCTAAGCCATATTTTCCTTGTTCGTGTTCACAAAGAAGCACACCCGTACCGGCCACAGAATTGACCGTATTTTTTTTATCAATATCGACATTGACATCACTAACAATCTTCCAATTACTTGATTTAGAAATAAATGCAGACAAATCATTCAAAGGAATGGGTGTTTGTCCCAATACCATACTTTGGCTGAAAGCCAAAAGTAGAAATAGTTTTTTCATAAAAGAAAGGTTTTTTTTGCACAAAAATAAGACATTGACACCCTATAATTGATATTTTTTAAAAAAATTTATTAAATATTTAAAGTGCCTTAAAAGCAAAAAAGGTTGTGATTCAAAAGAATCACAACCTTTTTAATAAGAACGGATATTCTTAAACAACAGCTTCAGCCAAAACCAAAACTTTGTTGTTAAATACTTGCAAAACTCCACCATCTACAACGATAGTTTCCTTTTTATTACCAATTTCATAGACCAAATCACCCGTTTTGAGTGTACTCACCATAGGGGCGTGATCTTTAAGTACTTGAAACTGACCGTTTTTACCAGGTAAGATAACTGAATCAACCTCGCCATTAAAAACGTTTTTTTCTGGAGTTATTATTTCTAAAATCATAGTGCTAATTTGTTAATGTGTTAATTAGCTAATTAGTTAATTCACCACACTCAATCTATTTTGATTTACTTGTGGCAATAATTTTTGTCAAAATCTTGCCTATTTCATTTATCTTTTCCAAAAGAATATCTGAATCTGGATAACTAGGGGCAAATTTACAAATTCTTAACCAGTAATTTGCTTCATTTGCTTCTTTCGCGGCTATTTTCATTTTATGAATGAAATCTGCCTTACTTTCAGCATTTTGAGCCTCTATTACATTAGCTCCAATGCTAGTTCCAGATTTTAATAACTGGTTTGATACTACAAACTTTTTGTTTTCTTCTAAAATTTCACAAAAAGCAATAATATCTAATGAAAATTGAAACGTTTTGTCTAAAATTGGATTGTTCACAAATTTATGTTTTTGCTCAAAACTAAAAGTTTATGAAAACTTTGCAATCAAATAATTAACAAATTAATCAATTATCAAATTAACCAATTATTTAGATGCTTCTGCAATCAATCTCTCACCTTTTACTACTGCATCTTCAATTGTTCCTACCAAGTTAAAGGCGGCTTCAGGAAGGTGATCAAATTCACCCGCCATGATTTGATTAAAGCCTTTGATGGTATCGTTGATATCTACCAAAACTCCTTTCAGACCTGTAAATTGTTCTGCAACAAAGAATGGCTGAGAAAGGAAACGTTGAACACGACGAGCACGAGATACAACCAATTTATCATCTTCCGAAAGTTCTTCAAGACCAAGGATGGCGATGATATCTTGCAATTCTTTGTAACGTTGAAGAATGTTTTTAACGTTTTGAGCACAGTCGTAGTGAGCATCGCCCAATACTTCTGCTGAAAGAATTCTTGAAGATGAATCCAATGGGTCCACTGCAGGATAAATTCCAAGCTCAGCAATTTTACGACTCAATACGGTAGTAGCATCTAAGTGAGCAAAGGTTGTTGCTGGAGCAGGGTCAGTTAAGTCATCGGCAGGTACGTAAACGGCCTGTACCGAAGTGATTGATCCTCTTTTTGTTGAGGCTATACGCTCTTGCATCACACCCATCTCGGTAGCCAATGTTGGTTGATAACCTACCGCTGATGGCATACGACCCAAAAGTGCCGAAACCTCAGAACCCGCTTGTGTAAAACGGAAGATATTATCGATAAAGAAAAGGATATCACGTCCTTTGCCTTCGCCGTCACCATCACGGAAGTGCTCCGCTACAGTAAGACCAGAAAGGGCAACTCTTGCACGAGCACCTGGAGGCTCATTCATTTGTCCAAATATAAATGTAGCTTGAGATTCTTTCAAAGCTTCTCTGTCTACTGAATCAAGATCCCATCCGCCTTCTTCCATTGAATGTTTGAAAGCATCACCGTATTTCACGATGCCTGACTCGATCATCTCACGAAGAAGGTCATTACCCTCACGCGTACGCTCACCCACACCAGCAAACACTGAAAGACCAGCATAAGCTTTTGCGATATTGTTGATAAGTTCTTGGATCAATACGGTTTTACCCACACCAGCACCACCGAACAAACCAATTTTACCACCTTTCACATAAGGAGCAAGAAGGTCAATTACTTTTATACCAGTAAATAATACTTCAGTGGCAGTAGCCAAATCTTCAAATTTTGGAGCATTGCGGTGAATCGAAAGACCTGGAGTATTTACTGGACCAAGACCGTCGATAGCCTCACCAACTACATTGAAAAGACGACCTTTGATTTCCTCGCCTGTTGGCATTGTGATCGGAGAACCCAAGTGCGTAACTTCTTGACCTCTTTGAAGTCCGTCCGTACTGTCCATTGCGATAGTACGAATTCTATCTTCACCAAGGTGTTGTTGACACTCAAGGATTACTTTTTGACCATTTGACTTTGTTACAGACAAAGCATCTAATATTGCAGGTAGAGAAGCGGCTTCCCCCTCAAAACTTACGTCCACAACGGGTCCGATGATTTGTGAGATTTTACCAATATTTGCCATTTATGAAATATTTAAAATTTATCTACTGATTTTTGGACTGCAAAATTATAAATTATGCATGATAAAACAAATCCGAACCAAATCTTTTTTTGTATTTTTTTTAGAGAATATCAAAAATATGGCACTTTTTATTGTAGTAAACTATGAATTTATGAAAATCCAAGTTTAACATTCCTATAAAATTCCATTTTACCTGCACCTATGAAAACCTTTTAATTCATTTCAGATGAATCCAAACCATTTAACACTCATTACTTATCTTTTCTATCTGTCAAAGCTTTTTTAAAAAAAACTCCATGACGGGTAAGGTCGTAATTCCAATTTGAAAACAAACTAGGTGCCCAACTGGGATCAAAAACCCAAACTACCCACGAAATATTCTTGTCGTCACAATATTTCATGATGGCTTCACCATAAGATTCATCGCTAATAACTGGCACATGGGCTCCTTTTTCTTCAGCACATGCAAATCCAATTTCGGTTAAAATCAGCGGATATTTTTCTTTTACAAACCCCCAGTCTTTTGTCCATTTTTCTTCCCAAGGTTTTGGTCTTTTTTGGGGATAAGGGTGTGATACATAACCGATACCTTCAGCATTTATGGGTTCGGTGGCAATTTGAGTCAGATCATAAGCCCAGTTAAACCCGGCCACAAGTGGTATAGCGGTATTTCCATGTGCTCTAATGATTCCAATTATTTCTTCATTGAGTCTTTTCCAATCTTGCCAACTGCAAGTACCCAACTCTCCATTGTAAGTGGTAGGTTCATTGAATATTTCAAAAAACGCAACTGTGTTATTCCCCTTAAAGTGTTTGGATATGGTTCTCCAAAACTCAAAAGTTTCTTTCTGTGTGGTTTCATATCCGTCTGCCTGATACATTTCTGTTCTTAGATTTCCAATAGAATGCCAATCGATAATGACATACATTTTCTGACTTTTGGCCAAAAGAACCCCTTCTTCCAATAGTTTCAAGTATTTTTCTTTGCCAACTCTCCGCCAAGCTGAAGGATGAACCGGAAATCTTACCACATTGGCACCCCAAGATTTCATGGTTTCAAAATAGGCCAAATCCCAGTGTCCTTGATTGGATAACTTTTCAGGATCGCTCGTATTCAGACCTCTTAAAATAAACGGCCTATCATTTAACACAAATTCATTGCCTTTGACCTTAATTTGGGGTAAATCTTCAGACTGAGAAAAACAGTTAAGAAATCTAAAAAATACAAAAAATAATAGATAGAGGTATTTCATTTTCAAGGTTTTGAAAAAAAAAATAGAGGATTTTAAGCAAAAAAACTTGCACGAGGCAAGTTTTAAGATTGTTTTAGTTTAGACTCAATGGTCTGCTGGGTATGAGGAACTGCTCTGAGTCTTTCCTTAGGAATCAACTTGCCAGAATCCCGACAAATGCCATAAGTACCGTTTTTGATTCTGATAAGAGCTGCTTCAAGCTGAGTAGCGAATTTTTGTAATCTAGAAGCTGACTGACTCAACTGCTCCTTTTCTCTAACATCAGCACCGTCTTCAAGTGTTTTTGAACCCACTGCTGTATTATCCGTACCGTTATCATTTTTTCTACTAAGAGTTTCTTTGATGAAATTTACTTCACTATTGGTTGCGGCCAACTTTTTGATGATAATTTCTTCAAATTCTGCCAATTCGGTTTCCGAATATCTGGTTTTTTCTTCTATTGAATTAGCCATAATTAGATTAGTTTTCTTTGGGTTGTTAATAAGTAGTTTCTTAAAATTTCCGCAAATATAATTCATTTAAAAAAACTCGCAATCTTTTTTTAAATATTCCTAAAAATGACTGTATATCAATGTGTTGCTTGTACACAATCGATAACAAAAAAATGATTAAAATTTAACTTTTGAGCAATTTTGCAACTAATCGAATCATGACTTTCAACCAAATATTATTTTGCAAAAAAAAATTTTCATATATCATTTTTCACAAAAGCAATAGAATCGACTGTTTTTGAACGCAAACACCTATTTATATATTTCTTTTTTTCAAAATAACAATATAACAAAATTTAGAATAAATATGACAATTGAAAGATTAGAAAACTTTGTGTTAAGTTTGCACCCAAATCAAATAATAAAATAAATGACCTATTTAGAGCCGGCTCCAATAAAAGACGAAGAAAACCCTTTGGAGTCAATGATGTCTAGGTTTGATGCTGCCGTGAAAATCCTTGGCATTAGCGATGAAATGTACAATATTTTGAAAGTTCCTGCTAGACAAGTTATCGTAGGATTGCCAGTAACAATGGACAATGGAAAAATTGAAGTTTTTGAAGGTTATAGGGTTATTCATTCTACCATACTTGGCCCTGGAAAAGGAGGAATCAGACTAGATCCAGATGTTACTTTGGACGAAGTTCGGGCTTTAGCGGCATGGATGACTTGGAAATGTGCCGTTGTAGATATTCCTTACGGTGGGGCAAAAGGCGGAATAGCCTGCAATCCAAGAGACATGTCTGCGGGCGAGATAGAAAGATTAATACGAGCCTATACTTTATCTATGCTTGATATTTTTGGCCCTGACAAAGATATTCCAGCTCCAGATATGGGAACAGGTCCAAGAGAAATGGCGTGGTTGATGGATGAATATTCAAAGGCCAAAGGCATGACCGTGCAAGCCGTAGTAACTGGAAAGCCATTGGTTCTGGGTGGTTCTTTGGGAAGAACAGAAGCAACGGGTAGAGGTGTAATGGTTTCAGCACTTTCAGGCATGGAAAAACTAAAGCTCAATCCTTATCGTGCCACTGCCGCCGTGCAAGGCTTTGGAAATGTAGGCTCACATGCTGCAGCCCTTTTGCACGAAAAAGGTGTATCTATTACTGGAATTAGCGATATCAGCGGGGCTTATTATAACGACAATGGAATTGACATAGAGAAAGCAATGGCTTACAGAAATGCCAACAACGGTACATTGGAAGGATTTGGTGGAGCAGAAAAAATTGATGCAGAAGAGTTGTTGTTTTTACCAGTAGATTTACTCGTACCCGCTGCAAAAGAAGATGTTATCACGAAAAGTAATGCAGGTAGAATACAAGCAAAATTGATCGTTGAAGGAGCCAATGGGCCAACATCCGCAAAAGCGGACGATATTATCAATGAGAAAGGAATTATGGTGGTTCCCGATATCTTAGCCAATGCAGGTGGTGTTACGGTTTCTTATTTTGAATGGGTACAAAATCGTATTGGTTACAAATGGACATTAGACAGAATAAATAGACGTAGTGATAGAGCAATGAAAGACGCCTTTAATAACGTTTTCGAAATTTCTCAAAAATATAAAGTACCCATGAGACTTGCGGCCTATATTCTCGCCATCGATAAGGTTTCAAGCTCTTACAAGTTTAGAGGTGGCTATGGTTAATTCGATTGAAGATTTTAGATTTACGATTATTTCGATTCTATTGATTCATTTTAAGAATTTAAATATTACAGAAAAAGACTTTTGCTTCGAAGTAAAAGTCTTTTTTTGTTAATGACGAGCCGAATGTTTTATTAAAATTTTAACTTTGCAAAAACCTAAACTATTAAATGAAAGAATTAAAGGATAAAGTAATTTGGATTACTGGTGCTTCTTCAGGTATTGGCGAGGCTACAGCTTACAAAATGGCCAAAGAAGGTGCTAAATTAGTACTTTCTGCAAGAAGAAAAGAGGAATTGGAACGGGTAAAGAACGTATGCGGACTACTTGAAAATGACATCCTAGTTTTGCCATTAGACGTAGAAAATTTTGAATCGTTTGAATCACTTAAAGATACAGTTGTTGCAAAATTTGGCAGAATAGACTTACTTTTTAACAACGCTGGTATTTCTCAAAGAGGGGGAGTTTTGGAAAGTGATCTTAGCATTTTTCAAAAAATAATTAACATCAACCTCATGGGTGTAGTGGCTTTAACCAAAGTTGTTTTGCCGCAAATGATCAAACAAAACGCTGGACACATCGTGGTTACGAGTAGTTTATCAGGAAAACTGGGTTCTCCGATGCGGTCAGGTTATTGTGCATCTAAGCATGCTCTACATGGTTTTTTTGATGCTTTAAGAGCCGAAGTATATGAAAACAATGTTAAAGTTACGATGATTTGCCCTGGTTACATACAGACAGACATTTCGGTTAATGCGATTGGTGCTGATGGAAATAAACATGGAAAAATGGACAATAACCAAGAGAACGGCGTTCCAGTGGATGTTTGTGCAGCCAAAATTGTAAAGGCTATCAAAGCTGACAAAAGCGAGATTTATATTGGTGGAAAAGAAGTTTTAGGCGTATATTTGAAGCGATTTTTCCCTAAGATTCTAGAGAAAATTGTGATTAAACAAGCACCAAAATAATACATAAAAATCTAAACCAATAAAATCCTATGGAGAAGAATTTGCTCCTTATAAGACATTCCACAGCAGAAGATGTCACCAACTCTTCCATGGTGAGAGACATTGATAGAGAACTCACCTCCAGAGGCATAATGGAGTCTGCTCGGGTAGGAAAATTCTTGAAAGATAGCGAAATAGCAATAGATGGGATTTTTTGTAGCCCTTCGATAAGAACTAAAACCACGGCCAGCCTTGTTGCAGAACAAATAAAATTCGACACTGAAAATATTGTTTCTTCCGAAACACTATATGGGAGCGGCCCTAGAGGATATTTGTCCTTGTTAAACGGCTTGGAAAAACATTTGAACACCGTTATTATAGTCGGTCATAATCCTGACATTAGTTTTTTTGCAGATTACCTCAGCAGCCAAGATTGTGGCGGAAGTATGGAAAAAGCCACCACCATTCATTTGAAGTTTGGAGATTTAGAATGGGCTGAAATTTCTCAAAAATCCGGAGTATTGGTAAAAAGAACTGATGTAATACAATTAAATTGACATGAAAAACAACAAAATTTTTAAGATTGTTTTCTTCCTTTTTGTGTTGGCTGTTATAATTGTACTTATCGACATGGCCAGACAAACTACTGCACCTTGGAATAAAAAGAAGCAGGTCGAAAGAGCAATTCCGAAATAACAGGAATTATTTAAACAGCTTCACAAAAGTAGAAGTCAACCATGACTCCTCAGATTTGGTAACCAAGTCAAGTGTGTTATCGGCAAATCCTGCTACTGCATAAATGTCGTTTACAACTTTGAGGAAATCAGCACTTTCTGGAGAATCATCGCTTACACCTTTTTTAATATCCTCCATGGTTTCTAATATGGGCGAGAGCTCTCTCCTCCTTCTTTCTCTACCTATTTGTCTAGCGGCCTTCCATATATCTTTTTCGGCTTGAAAATACTCTTTACGTTCACCAGGCAGTAATTGCTTGTATATCAAGCCCCAACTCATGAGATCACGTAGGTTCATGTTTACGTTGCCTCTTGAAATCTGGAGTTCTTCCATTATTTCATCGGCATTAAGAGATTTTGGTGACAGTAATAACAATGCGTGAATTTGCGACATAGTTCTGTTTATCCCCCATTGTGTGGCAAGGGTACCCCAGGTATGGATAAACCGATCTTTCGCTTCTTGTAATTCCATAAAATAGGTCTGTTATATAAAATAGCACGTACAATAAGTTCCAAATTAAAATAGTTATTTTGAATTTTCAAAATATTCTGAAAGTTTTCTTTCTAAAAAAAAGACATTTGGAGTCTTTCAGGTACGTTTCTAATACAAAAAATTGCAATATCAAAAATTTACATTCTAAAAACGTGCCAAAATATATTATTTTAATTGAAAAATTGGCTAAGAATCTATCGAAAAAATATCTATTTCTCACATATTATAAAATATTTTAGCGAATAATAAATAAAGTGACGGATTTTGAGAGAATGGATTAAAGCAGAAAAACAATTACAATAATTTATTAAATATCAAACATTTAATTTGACCAATATATTGGTAGCTACCAGCTGGCTAAGTGTTTGTTCAGAATTATTATTTACCAACACTCGCATCGTTTTATCAAAATCCTGAATTTCCAATACTTTAATTTTATCACCCAATTTAAGATTGAGCTTATCGATAAGCTTCAAAAAGCTATCTTGAGAAGAACCCACGGACATAAAAGTGGCTTGTTGATTCACTAGACATTCTTCCAATTTGTTATAGTTTTGAACTGCCACCTCCCCGTTAATATCGGGAATGGGTGAGCCATGAGGATCAACCTTGGGAAAATCCAACAGTTGATCTATCCGATCAAAAAACTTTTGAGATTTAATATGCTCTATTTGCTCAGCAATCTCGTGCACTTCATCCCACCCAAATCCAAGATGCTCCACCAAAAACATTTCAACCAATCTGTGCTTTCTAATAATCAGGCCTGCCGCCCTTTTTCCTCCCTGGGTGAGTGTTAAAGGTTTATATTTTTCGTACGAAATCAATTCCTTAGAAGAAAGTTTCTTTACCATACTATTTACAGTTGGCATCTTAATATTCAAGCTTTTACTTAAATCCAAAACCGAAACCTCCTCGTTTTCGAGGCTTAAATGAAACAAAGCCTTTAAATAATTTTCCTCTGTCAAAGTCATCATGCACAAATTTATCCCATTTTATTTTCTGAAATAAATATTTAATCTAAAATTTTTGTTAGACTATTCTAACATTATAGTTTTATTCCACTACCTTTGTGTGTTGATTAGAATCGTTTTATGAAAAAATATATATTTATAATACTCACGTTCATAGCCATGGCACAGCCAACCATGGGTCAATTCGAACTAAAAGGCCAAGTATTGGCTAGAAGCAATGGCGAAAAACTACCATTTGCATCTGTAAAAATAAAAGGCACCACCACCGGAATGACCACCAACGAAGACGGTGAGTTTATCTTCAAAGATTTAAAAAAAGGCAACCATTTATTTGTTTTTAGCTATGTAGGCAAACTCGAAAAGCTCTACGAAATAAAAATCGAAAATAATACCTCAATTAAAATAGAATTGAATGATGACCCAAGCCAATTAAATGAAGTAGTAGTGACAGGCAATCTGAAAGAAATGAGCAAATCGGAAAGTGCCATTCCGATTGACATTATAACCCCATCTTTTTTTGCAAAAAATCCTACGCCAAATATTTTTGAGGCCATGCAGAGTGTAAACGGCGTGCGACCACAAATCAATTGCAATGTCTGCAACACAGGCGATATACATATCAACGGCTTAGAAGGACCTTACACCATGATTCTGATAGACGGCATGCCTATTGTTTCGTCGCTTGGGTCTGTTTATGGTTTGTTTGGCATACCCAACGGACTGATAGAGAGAATAGAAGTGGTAAAAGGACCTGCTTCCACGCTTTATGGCTCAGAAGCGGTCGGTGGACTGATAAATATCATCACCAAAGTTCCGTTGAAAAGTCCAAAATTTAGTTTTGAAACTAACAGCACAAGTTGGGGAGAATGGAATACCGACCTAGGTGTAAAATATAAATTAGGCAAAATCAGTGCACTTTTGGGTATCAATTATTTTGATTACAACCAAAAAATAGATAAAAACGCTGATGGGTTCACTGACTTGAGCTTGCAAAGGAGGATTTCGATTTTCAATAAGTTTCAAACCAAAAGTAGTTCTTTGGCTTTGAGGTATTTTCATGAAAATCGGTGGGGAGGAGAAACAAATTGGACAGAAAAATATCGTGGAACAAATCAAATTTATGGCGAAAGCATATATACAAGGCGATTTGAGATGATTGGAGCCACAAATTTCTCCAACAATTTGTCATTCAACTACTCTTATAACAGTCATAAACAGGATTCTTACTACGGCACTGTGCCATTGTTGGGTACACAGCACATTGGGTTTTTATTGGGCAAATACCAAAAGACCATTGGTCAAAACGATTTGTTAGTAGGCCTTCCATTAAAATACAATTTTTACGACGACAATACGGTGGCAACGCAGTCAGAAAATCGAAATAAACCTCAGAAACTGTGGATTCCAGGAATTTTTGCTCAACACGAAAGAAAAATCGGAGAAAACATAAAAACCATGGAAGGTATAAGATTGGATTATAACCAAACCCATGGATGGATATTTACGCCAAGAATCGCTCTGAAATGGAACAATAAACTCAATATTGTAAGGCTTAACATTGGCAAAGGATACCGAATTGTGAACGTTTTTGCTGAAGAACATGCAGCAATGACGGGTGCAAGAGAAGTGAAAATAACTGAAAACCTAAAACCTGAACAAAGCTGGAACATAAACCTAAACTACAACAAAAAGACCATTATCCATGAGGGTTTTATAGGTATAGACGCTTCTGTTTTTTATACCTACTTCTCCAATAAAATCATCCCGGATTATGACACGCCAGACAAAATAATTTATAAAAACTTAAGTGGCTATTTGGTGTCGAAAGGAGCAAATGCAAATTTGGATTTCACTTTTAATAATGGCTTGAAAATATTAGGTGGTGTAACTTTTTTAGATGTAAAAAAGACTGAAAATGGAAAAAAATCAGTCCCCTATTTTACAGAAAGACTATCTGCCAACTATGTGGTTTCCTACGAAATCATTCAACCGAAGATACTGATTGATTATTCGGCCAACTTGTTGGGGCCTATGCGTCTGCCTCTACAAAACGAATTTGATCCTCGCCCTTCGAAATCGCCAATTAGCAATATTCAAAACCTACAGGTGACCAAAGAATTTAATGCGAATTTTAAAATTTATGGGGGAATAAAAAATATTTTCAACTTTGTGCCTTACAAAAACCTGCCCTTTATTATTTCCCGATCACAAGACCCTTTCGACAAAAAAGTGATTTTTGAAGAATCCGGAGCAGTTCAACGAAATGCAGAGAACCCTTATGGCCTAACATTTGACCCAACTTATGTGTATGCTTCGTTGCAAAGTCGGAGAATATTTTTGGGCATAAAATACAATATTCAGTAAAACCATAAAGGCAGAGTTCAAGCATTTAAGAAAACAACTTCCGTTTCCTTTATAAAAATGAATATAAACTTAGAATAAAAAACTCCCTAGATCTTGTCTAGGGAGTGAATTTCACTTTCGCACTGTGACCAGCAATTAGTGATGGAATCTTATAAATCCTTTTTTGGTGGTGTTGGCGGTGACGGCGGTGATGGAGGTGACGGTACGTTTTTTGGCGATATTATACTTTTTGGTGCTTTCGGTGCTTTTGGAGAAATTACACTTTTAGGAGCTTTAGGTGGCAATGGTGGTTTAGGTCTGTCTTTCAATATGTTCGATTTGATATCAGCTGGCATCAGCTCAATAATTTCATCCACATTTCTTTCTAATTCCACCGAAATAGACTCCATCGGTGCTGATATTTCATCCATTTTAGCAGATATTGCATCCATTGGTGCTGATACCTTCTCCATTTGCGACGATAACTCGTCCATTTTTTTGCTATACTGCTCCATTTCTTTTTCGTACTCAGCCATTTCTGCATCAAATTTCTTCGAAAAAGCATCCAAATCTTTGTCACCGAATTTTTTGTTGTTCAACTCGCTGGTATATTTTTTTGCTGCCAATTCCATTTTTTTCCCAATAACCTCCATTTTCTTGCCTATTTCCTCCATAGGTTTAGAATTTACTTCCATTTGGGAGCTAAACTTTTCCATTTCAAGGCTTTGGGCTTCCATAAGTTTGCTTTGGGCTTCCATTTGCTGCTGATTGACCTCCAGAGCCTTCAGTCTGACATTTACTTTTTCTTGCACTTCGGGGCTCAGTTGCACCTCCTTACCATTGTAAAAAATCTTGTTATCTTTGATTCTAAAATCATTTTTATTGTCTTGAATCACAATGGAAGCCTCATTTCTCTTCGGCGAGATGAGCGTATCAGCAGTTGAAGAGCTGCTGTAGATCGTCTTTGAAACCGTCTTTTTTTCTTCATTTTTTTGAGCAAAAGCAAAAAACGTTACAAACAATCCCACCACTATCCAGATACTCTCTTTGTTGAAATTTCTTGGTGAACTGATGCCCACAATGCGTTGAACACGCTCCAATAAAGAGTAACTTTTTTTACCAAAAGCCATAGCCAATTTCGGCGTGTAAGTGGCTTCTTGTAATTGCACCAAAGTCTTAGCCAACAATAATTTGCTACCCGAAACTTCAAGAGCCATGTCATCGCAACAATTTTCTCTTTCTTTTCTGATTTGGGCAGAAAGCAACCACATGGCTGGATGGAAAAAATAAATTACGTCAAATACTGACTGTAAGCCATTTAACAGAAAATCGTGGCGTTTAAGATGAGCCAGTTCATGAGCCAAAATAGTCTCCAATTGTTGTTGACTAAACCCAGAAACCAGACTGGCGGGAATCAGAATTACGGGCTTCAAAACTCCCATAATCATAGGCAGCGAAACCATCCTTGAAACCTTCACCTGTACGGATTTGGTGATGTTCATCTTTTGTTTTATATTAGACAAAATATAGGTTAATTTCTCATCAAACTGATTTTTCGGGCTATTTTTCAGCTGATTCACCCATAAATATCCCAGAATTAACCTAGAAAAAAGTATGGCACATCCCAACACCCAAATGCCCACCACAAGCGGAAGATTGGTTTGCAGAAAGCTCAACATAACTTCCATGCTGCTAAGCATTTTAGGAGCCAGAGCCACACCAGCAAAAGTTTTTTCAGAGGAAGAAAACTCCCTGATAACAAAGAAAGTAATACCGCTCGCAATAAATTGTAGCAGCAACAAAGTCATACCTGACCAATATCGGGTACTCGCTTTTTTGGTAAAGATTACTACCAAAAAATAAACCAAAGTGACGGCCAAAATCTGCCATAAAGCGTGAACCAAAGTCCAGCCAAAAGTGTTTGCCAAAGGATTTGAAAAGAATTCTGTGATGTTTTCCATAAGATTTTTTGAATTACACTCGGTGACAGAGCGGAGTCGAAGCCACCGAGTGGATTGTTTAATTTTTTAAAATAGCTTTTTCATAAATTGTTATTTGTCTTGTTCGAGTTGTTGGATGAGTTTTTTGAGTTCTGAAAGTTCTTCTTCAGAGGCGTGATGATTGCCCAGAGCCTGCATCACCAAGCTCATGGCATTTCCTTGAAAAGTGGAATCTATAAAACGATTCAATAGCGATTTTTGGGTATCTTCCTCTCCTATTTTTGCTTCAAAAATATGCTGTTTGCCGTCAGCGTTTTTTGAGACAAGGCCTTTTTCAAACATGATCTGCATGATTTTCAAAGTAGTCGTGTAGCCCGTTTCCTTGGTTTTGTTGATTTCCTCGTTTACTTGTTTTACTGTAGCACTGCCCATTTGCCACAATACTTTGAGTACTTCAAGCTCTGACTCTGTTGGTTTTTGGAAGATTTCCATCTATCTACGAATTGTTTCGTACAAATGTAATACGAAAAGAATCGTACTTCCAAATTTATTCTACGAAATTTTTCGTACATATTATAAATTTATGCCGCAAGGACGCCAGGTCGCAAAGTTTTTCTTATGGTTAGTGAAAATAAAATACTCATAATTAACACTTTGTGAAAATTCCTGCCTCCTCTGTGAAACTTTGTGTAATAGCATATAAAACGATAAGAATTCAAAACCTGTGCAACTCTGTTCAAAACTCTGTGTACTCCGTGGTAAAAATTACAACCCCAAAAACCCACGAATCTCCAAAAGTTTCTCCTCATACGAAGACCCCACAGGTATTTCCTTACCCAAGATCCAAACAGAATTGCGACTAATTTTCACGATTTTCGACAATGAAATAAGATAAGAACGATGTATTCTGACGAATTTATCGAAGGGCAGTTGGCCTAGAGCATCCGAAATACTCTGCCTCGAGAGCAGTTTTCTGTTATTCAATACATAAGTCATGTAATTTCCTTCAGCTTCTATGTAATGGATTTCGTCGAGCAATACTTTCTCTTCCTCATAGCCAGTTTTCAAGAAAATAAAATCGAGCTCATCTACCTTATTCATATCCAGGGCTTTATTGCAGGCTTTTGTAAATCTGGCCAAAGAGAAAGGCTTCAAAAGGTAGTCGATGGCGTCGAGTTCGAAGCCTTTTACAGCATACTCCGAATAGGCCGTTGTAAAAATCACCATCGGGCATTTGGGCAGTATATTCACAAACTCAATCCCTGAGATATCGGGCATATTGATGTCCAAGAAAAGCAAATCTATTTTGTTAGTTTGCAGATAGGGTATCGCGTCAAAACAGTTGGTAAAAGTAGCCTCCAAGCTCAAATAAGGCACTTTTTCAGAGAGCATTTTCACCACTTCCAAGGCGTGTGGTTCGTCGTCGATAGCGATAGCTTTTATTGTCATTCCAAATCAATTAAAAATAATGGCTTTAAATTTCTTTATCATACCATTCAAATAAATATTTCTCATTGTATTCAATTCTAAATTTTTCTAGAAATTCTAAATATTCTTGTTTGAAAGTTTTCTTTTTATGGTGTTCCTCTTGATTTAATATATATCGATAAACATTGTCTATATGCGAATGAGAATAAGAGAATGAACCAAAACCTTCCTGCCATCTAAATTTACCTTTAACCCATCCATTTTCATTCACATATTTTGAAGAATTGTTTTTTATATCTCTTACTAGATCTGAGATGGCCATGGCCGGTTTTAGTCCAACAAAACAATGTATATGGTCAGCAACACCGTTTACAATTATTGACTTTTGGCCTTTGCTAGTAATAATTCCAGAGATATATTTGTGTAATTCATCTCTCCATTCCTTTTCAATTAAATTTTGACGGCCTTTAACAGCGAAAACTATTTGAATGTATAATTGTGAATAGGTACCGGGCATATTTTGGAAATTTTTAAAAATGTGTTTGGAAATAGGTTCGAAATGGAAATTAATAAAATTCTAGAATAATAACACACCTTCGGATTATTTTTAACTGCAATTTTGTCACGTATTTCGTAGAATAATATCAACTTCTAGAATAATATCACCCCTTCGGGGTTATATACCCCCACAAAAACCCCGAAGGGGAGAAACAATTCTAACACCTCAACACCTCCTACAAAAACCCCGAAGGGGTGAAACTATTATAACACCTCAAAACAAACCCGAACAAAAAACCCCGAAGGGGTGAAACTATTATAACACCTCAAAACAAACCCGAACAAAAACCCCGAAGGGGTGAAACAATTATAACACCTCAAAACAAACCCGAACAAAAACCCCGAAGGGGTGAAACTATTCTAACACCTCAAAACAAACCCGAACAAAAACCCCGAAGGGGTGAAACTATTCTAACACCCCTCAATACACCCCCAACACCAAGCTCACAAAATAATCATGGTCCGTAGCCTGAATCTCCAGCTTATGGCGGTTCGGGTATATCAATTCCAAGCGTTTTTTTACATTTTCTAGTCCTATGCCATGGCTTTGGTCTTCTAGTGTATCTTCGGTTTTTTGATGGATACTGTTGTGCACCTTAAAATACAGATGCTGGGCATCGTGTGTGAGCGTGATATATATCCACGAAGCCGACCTGAAACTGATACCATGCTTAAAGGCATTCTCAATAAACGGATTTAGCAACATCGGAGCTATAAAAATATCACGGTCAGCATTTTGTATATTCACCTCTATCTTTATGTCCTGATTCTCGTCTATCCGCATACGTTGGATATCTATAAAATTATTGAGGTACTCTATCTCCTTGCCCAGTGGTATGCGATCTTGGTGGTTTTCGTGGAGCATAAACCGCATCATGTCGCCCAGTTTTTGTATACCGTCAGAGGTTTGGGCGGCGTTTTCTCTCAGCGAAACCGAATACAGCGTGTTCAAGGCATTAAACAAAAAGTGTGGATTGATCTGCGACCTCAGATTGCCCAACTCGGCCGTTTTTTGGCTGATTTGCGTCTTAAGTTGCGTCTTTTCTTTCGTAAACACCTTCCTCAGAAAAGCCAACACCACGGCCGCAATAATAAAAACCATAAACATCGTCACCATCCACTCGGCATGCCAGCCAAACGGCACCTGCTGAAACGAATGCCAACCAATAAACAGAATACAATACATGCCAAACGTACCCACCAACAGCGTCAACCCAAACTTCAGCAGGCCAGTCTTAAATTCCACCGAGCGATAATCCCTGTAATTGGGCAAAACCTCCAGATAGAAAAAATTCTGAGCAAAAAACACCGTAAACGCCCCAATGGCCATCATCGAGAGTTCCTTTACGGCACCGTACCAATAATCCTTGCGGGGTAGGTTAGCAAAAAACGCCAGAAAAAGCAGCAAAACCACCATAGAAGCCACCAAGATATGACCAATAAAACCACCCTCGTGCTCCTCTTTGAGTTTGGCCTCCACATAATAATACAGCTGAGCAAAAAGCTCATAAAACACCAAAACGATCACCAACGCTATGCTGTCGGTTAGCAAAAACAGCTTCCGAAACTCCGAAAACACCCTGATGCCTACGATGACCTCGGGGTCGTCTGAACTCATGGCCCGGTAGTACAGCCTGAAATAATTATGCACAAAAACACTTCCCAACACCAACAGCACCGTCAGCACCGCATATACCAATGTACTCACCGACGACTCCGCCGCCCGCAACTTCGGAAACAACCCCACATGAAACACCGCCCACGCCGCAAAAAACAACAAACCACCGCCGGCTATCGGAAATATAGCGTTCCAAAAATGCGAGTAATGATCCAACTCACGCCAAATCAGCCACATCACATTGCCCGGCACCCTCGGTTGTAGGCCATAGATAAAATTATCAAAGCCATTGGCCTCCTGAAACAACCGCCTGACCACATAGATGGCCACACAAACAAAAACCAACAAAACCTCTAAGCGACGACCCTTTAAAATTTTCTGCATAGCATTTTTCTATTTTTAATTTCTCCGCCAAGTCGCTACGGCACAAAGAGACTTACGTTCTCTCTGTGTCCATAGCCGCCCAAGCTTTTTCATAATTCTATCCAAAAGTAGGAACGGCACCCAAGCCAAATGAAAAAATGTTGTGAAAGCCAACAAAAAAGTGACCAAAAACCATAAACCTCAAACTTTGGGCAGCCACGCCGCCTCCGTCAGGCGTGCCGGGCTATCCTCTCCTACTCCTCGCGGCTTCGCCAGCTGCGGGGTATCCGTTACTATCCCTGCTGCGGGGATTGGTGGGTGAAGAAATATTCTGCTAAAATTTGTAGAAAAACAAGGCCCAGATAACACCAGAACACATTGTTACTTATCGGATGTTGACAAAAACATTCATTTTAATTTAATTTACTAAAAACAACATTGGAACAAATACTACTAATACATTATCGATTAGCATGTTTTAGCATAGAACTTCTTAAAATCCGAAATGGCCAAAAGTTCATTTACCTCTTTAATCAACAAGGTAAATACTTTTATATTTTCGATAATTTTAAAGACCTTTATTTATATTTAAACCGAGACATGCGGACTTGGATATATAATACAGAAGACGAATCAGTATTTGATATTGAAATAGAATTATTATTGTCAAAAATTTATACATGATAACCGTAGTTTGTGCCATAATAATTATAGAAAAAAAGATTTTTGCAGCTCAAAGAAGTCAAAAAATGACAATGCCATTAAAATGGGAGTTTCCCGGGGGAAAATTGGAGCAAAATGAAGATGAAATTTCTTGTATTAAAAGAGAAATTAAAGAAGAATTAGACATCGATATAATTGTAGTAAAAAGATTAATCCCAGTAATTCACAAATATTTAAATTTCGAAGTAAATTTAATTCCGTATGTTGCATATTATCAATCAGGAGATTTAAAGCTTAATGAACATATGGACTTTAAACTACTTAATATTAATGAATTAAACACCCTTGATTGGGCTGAAGCTGATATTCCAATATTAAAACAAATTATAAACACGTAATTATGCTAGAAGGGATATATGAAGAATTGGTGACAAAACTTGTAAATCATAAAATTGAAGAACTCGATAAAGCTACTTTTCAAATAAAGAAAACAGATATTGATAAATCTGAAGCAGCCCAAATTCTATCAAGTCATATAGGTAAATCCGTTAGACATGCATTAACTCTAATTAAAGGAGATGATATCCTTGATACCCAGATAGAAATTGCGAATAAAATAATTCAATTTTTGAAGGATGAATTTAAAAAAGAAGATTTTGAAGAAGATTTAATCGAAACTGAAGGAAAAATATTAAAAGCTGTTTTCTCGAAAATCGACACCCATTTTTCGGATTTAGATTTACACTTAAAAGAAATTACTCCTTACACAAGATTAATTCATAGCGAACTATTTACAGGAGGCAACTCTGGAACATCCCTTGAAAGTGAACTTAGAAAAGAAATTCTTTCTTCAAATAAAATAGAATTATTAGTATCCTTCATAAAATGGCAAGGAATTAGAATTTTGGAAAAGGAACTAATTGATTTCACAAAAAGAGGTGGCAAGTTAAGAGTAATAACAACAACCTACGTTGGTGCTACTGATTCAAAAGCAGTAGAATTTTTATCCTCTCTCGAAAACACTGAAATTAAAGTATCTTACAACACTGGAAATGAGAGACTTCATGCAAAAGCATATTTATTCCTAAGAAATTCAGGGTTTCATACTGGTTATATAGGTTCTAGCAATTTTTCAAGATCTGCCTTAACTGATGGTTTAGAATGGAATCTAAAAATAACAACCAACGAGGTTAGCCATATAATAGATAAGTTTAGAAAGACCTTTGAATCATACTGGCAAAACCTTGAATTTGAAACCTTCAACAAAACCATCCACAGTGAAAAACTTAAATCAGCTTTAAAGCAAGGTAAATTTTCAAAAGAATATTCTAATTCTACGACCTTTTTTGATATAAAACCCTTTCCATATCAGAGTGAAATATTGGAAAAACTAGAGGTTGAAAGGACAGTCCACAAAAGATATAATAATCTAATTGTAGCTGCAACTGGAACCGGAAAAACAGTAATTTCAGCATTTGATTATAAAAACTTTCAGTTAAACAACAAATCCTCAAAATTACTATTTATTGCACATCGTAAAGAGATTCTACAACAAGCAATGGCAACTTTTCAAGGCATTTTGAAAGATAATAATTTTGGTCAACTTTGGGTAGATGGAATAGAGCCAACTAGTTATGAATATCTTTTTGCCTCAATACAAACATTAAATAGTAGATTTGGAAACCTTAATTTTAGACCTGAATATTACGATTTCATCATTTTTGACGAAGCTCATCATACACCTGCAAATTCTTATCGTCCAATTTTAAATTATTTTAAACCAAAAATACTTTTAGGACTAACAGCAACGCCTGAAAGAATGGATAATGGAGACATTCTAGAATATTTTTGTAATAAAATAGCTGCCGAAATCAGGTTACCAGAAGCTCTTAATAAAAAAATACTTTCTCCATTTCAATATTTTGGAATAACTGACAATATAGATTTATCAAACGTTAAATGGGATAAAGGAAAGTATTCTGTAAGTGAACTAAATAGCATTTACACAAAAAACGACATAAGGATTAATCAGATAATCAATAGCTTAGATAAATATACATTAGACGTGCATGACCTTAGAGCAATTGGTTTTTGTGTTTCTGTGGAGCATGCCGTTTTTATGGCGGAAAAGTTTAATTTAGCAGGGCTAAAATCGAGATATTTAACTACCAAAAATAGCAATGAAAGAGATGAAATAAGGGATGAATACAAAAAAAAGGAATTCAATTATCTATTTGTTGTTGATATTTTTAACGAGGGAGTTGATATCCCAGAAATTGATACTATATTATTCTTAAGACCAACAG
>JAIPAJ010000257.1 GCA_021740125.1 Leadbetterella sp.
CTAAGCCAGCTTCATCTAAGTCTTTATATATTTCAGTGTGTATTTTAAGATGTTTAAGCATTTCAATGCCTGCCGACATGGCTATTGGATTGCCCGAAAGTGTCCCAGCTTGATACATCGGGCCAGATGGAGACACCATTTCCATAATTTCACGTTTTCCACCATAAGCTCCCACGGGCATACCACCACCTATAATTTTTCCCATGGTAGTCAAGTCAGGAATGACATTAAAACGCTCTTGAGCACCACCTAGTGCTAATCTAAAGCCTGTCATCACTTCATCAAATATCAAGATTATACCTTCTTTGGTACATATTTCACGTATGAATTCAAGATAACCTGGATTTGGTAAAACACAACCCATGTTGCCTACTACGGGTTCAATAATCAAACCTGCAATTTTTCCTATATTTTTCTTAATCATTTGACTTAAAGCCTCTGTATTGTTATACGGCACAGTCAACGTGTCATTGGCAGTTGCCTGGGTTACACCCGGGCTATCAGGATGCCCCATGCTCATTGCTCCACTACCTGCAGAAATAAGAAATGCATCTCCATGACCATGATAACAACCCTCAAATTTTATGATTTTGTCTTTTCCAGTGTATGCTCTTGCTAGTCTAATCGCAGACATGGTCGCTTCGGTTCCTGAATTCACCATTCTGACCATTTCTACAGAAGGTACCAAGTCGCAAATCAACTTAGCCATTGTAACTTCTTTCTTGGTAGGTGCACCAAATGAGAAAGATGATTTTACGGCTTTTCTTACTTCGTTTTCTATCGGACCAAACGCATGACCCAGTATCATTGGTCCCCAAGAACCAATCATATCTATGTATTTATTGTTGTCTTCATCAGTGAGGTAAGCACCTTTTGCCCTTTTTATAAAACGTGGATTGCCGCCAACGGATTTAAATGCTCTAACAGGCGAATTAACACCCCCAGGAATATATTGTTTTGCTTCTTCAAAAAGCTTCGTACTATTTTTGTTTTTCATCTATAAATCTCCTCAAACACGTCGTTTTTGTATTTTACAATCGGGACTATTGCATTTTCTTTTATTTTTCCGCTGAAATCAAAACCACTTAAAAGATAATCGTCTTCATATGCTCCAGATTCAATATTTAGTTTAAATATATCTTTACCGTCTTTTAGCATTTTGCCAAAAAAGTAAACCAAATCAAACCCAGCAAAAGCATAGAAAGATGGTTGTGTGGCCATTTTTTCTAAAAATATTTTTTCAAAGTTCCGCACCTGCTCTTTCTCTTTCGAAACAAACTCAGGATAAACCAAAGAAACATTTTCTGTTAACGAACTAACTGGGGTTTTTTCCCAAGCAAACGACGATGCAGTACAAATTACTTCGGTAGTGATTTTACTCAATGTAACACTCTGTAAAAATCTTATGCCATGGTTGTTATCTGTCGCCAAAAAAATATGTCCAACTTCAGGAAGCAGTTTTTGTAAAATACCATTGAATTTACTAAAAGTGGTTATGGTATATCCTTTTTTCAGAGCTTCAGACCTGTAAATAACTGCAAAAAGCGAGTCCTTTTTGGCATTGCCGAAATAAATACTCACAGATTTCTTTTTATTTAACCCAGAAACATATTCTATTGTTTTTTTGGATTGTTGCAAATGCGACGGTTGCATCAAAAAAATACTGTTGCCGTCTTTTAGTAATTCCAAGTTGTTTGACAATGGGTGTACTTGGATGATTTTGTTTGTCAAAGCAAATGAAACTGCCTCATTGTTTGGGTCAGAATAAAGTGGTCCTACAAATAAATCTAGGTTTTTAAAACCTTCTTTCCTTTCTAATGACTGGAAATCCCCTTTTGTTTTTTTTACGTCAAAAGCATGAAGATTAACAATAATTCCGTTATTTTTTAGTTGTTCTGCAGCAATTTTCATTCCCTCATAAAGCTCATATGTATATTTATTTGAGCCTACGCTATTTGTTAAATCATTTAAATTAAACGGCAATAGTATGCCAAAATCAAGTCTAGCAGTTTCTGCATCAGAGAATTCGTTTGAACTATTATTTTTTGCGTCAAAATTCTTAGGGATTTCTTTTAGCTTAAACCTATTGGTGAGCATGTCAGATATCTCCAAATCATCCTTAGAATTGTATCTGTTCGCCTGAATTTTTTCAACCAAATTTCTAGCAAGTACTTCTTGAGTTGGAAACTTGAAGTACAATTCTTTCAGTGTGGAAATACTTTTTATCTTGGGGATGTATTGGTTAAGAATACCTTTTTTGATTCCATCGAATTCTTTTTCTTGAATGGCTTCGATGCTTTTAAGTCCTTCCTCAAAATAATTCTCTCCAAAATTCAACTCAGCATAAATTATTCTTGCCTCATCGATTTTGTCCCAATCAAAGTATTTCTCAAATAACTGTCTAAAAACAACTCGGCTTTGGTATAGATTTCCTTTGTTTTTGGCGGTCAATGCATTATAAAAATAAGCATAGGGCACCATAGGATTGGCATACTCCTTTTCACAAAGCTTTGCAAACTTCGGCCCTGCTAAATCATACTGACTATCGGCGAAGAGTTGAACAGCTTTTTTGTATTCTATTAGATAAGCTTGGTCATTTAACTCTTGCCCAAATGCTGACGTAAAAAAAACCAACACTATGACAAATACTTTTTTCATTATAAAGTTGAGATATACTAATTTAGAGTAATAAAAAAGCCCTACAAATCTAAAACTTGTAGAGCATTTATTTATTTCTTTTTTCTTGAATTTTTTAATTCACTGCTCTGCTTTTTCATTTCTTCAGAGGCTTGAAGCTGTTTTTGAATGAAATCTCCAAACTTGCTTTTCTTTTGGGGCTTTGAGTGATAGTTTTTGCGATTCTTTTCAAGAATAGCAAGAATCTTATCTTCATCAATAAATTTTCTGACTATAAGTTGTTGAGCGATAGTCACTACGTTGGATACCAAATAATAGAAACTCAATGCAGCAGGGAAACTATTCAGTACAAAGAAAAACACCAATGGAAATATGTAAGACAATTTCTTCATATCCACTGGACCTGGCTGGTCAGGTGTAACTTGATTGTTGTAAAAGGTAAAAGCTAAAGATGAGATGGTCATCAACACCACAAAAAGACTAATGTGGTGGCCAATAATCGGAAGGTTGAAACCCCAGTTGATTAATGAATCGTAAGTTGACAAGTCATTTGCCCATAAAAAGTTCTTTTGTCTAAACATCAACATGTTCGGAAATAAGAAAAATACAGACATCAAAATAGGCATTTGTAACAACAAAGGAACACATCCACTTAAAGGACTTACGCCCACTTGTTGGTATAATTTCATGGTTTCTTGCTGAAGTTTCACCGCATCATCACCCACTTTTTCTTTAATTGCGGCTATTTCTGGTGCAAGAACTCTCATCTTTGCTGAACTAACGTAAGACTTATAGATAAGCGGAGTCAATGTAATTTTTATCATCAAAACAACAATGATGATTAGCAAGCCGTAGTTGGTGATAAACGACTCTACCCAGTTGAATAGGGGTACAAAAACAAATAAGTTTACAGGCTTTACAATGTCGTAACCCAAGTACAGGTTTTTTTGAAAATCATTTCCGACGCTCTTCAACGCTTCTAGGTCGTTTGGCCCGAAATAGTATTTCAACGAAACCTTATTTTGACTTAAATCGGTAAAAGGAATCTGTGCAGTTATTTTTCCAATTTTTACAATTGAACTATCTTCTTGAGGAGTTTTTAGGTCAAATTGTCCTTTTTCGAAGAAACCATTTTCAGAAACCACACCTGAGGTAAAATACTTTTGCTTGAATGAAAACCATTTTACAGGTAAATCTGTCGTTTCGTTTTCGTCTGAAGTGCTTCCTAGTCCTAAGTCTTCAAAAGATTCTTCTTTGTCGAAATAGTTTATTTGGGCTGCTTTGCGGTTTTCTGATAAATCATTTTCAAGAACCAACATCGGGTTTTCCCATATTATGGTCGATGGAGCATTTTTTAAAATAGAAGACAGTCCTTCAGTTTTGAGTTCTTGTTTGATTTCGTATCCTTTGCCCGAGATGATATATGTTTTTTCTATTTTTCCTCCAGAAATTGGTATTGTAAAAACAACGCTTTCAGCTTTATCTCCTTTAACATTGATATTTGTTATTGAAGGCGAGAAATTTAGATTAGTTAAACTTATATCTCCAACGTTGGTCGGAATTTGAAAATCAGAAGCGGTGTTTCTTCCATCAAATAAAACCATGTTTTCAGTTTTGTTGGCCTGATAAGCTTCAAACGTTTTATAATTTTTCAGCTCCACTTTTACAATTTTAGCACCTTTGCTTGAAATCGTCACCTTTATATTCTCGTTCTCGGCTATGATTAGTTGTTCTTTTGCAATGACTACTGAACTGTCTGAAATCGCTATTTTTTTTGATGAAGTGGTGTCTTCTATGACTTTTTTTGCCTCTTCAGCTGTATTTTTTGCTGGTTCAGCTGGTGGTGTCAGAGAGTCGTTAAAATAAATGTAAGTGCCATACATTAAGAACAACAGAATGAAACCTATGATATAATTCTTGTCTAATTTTTCCATTTAGGAGGTTATTGATAATAAAATTTTCCGCAAAATTCGTAAAAAAACTTTACTAATTGGAATCAATGTCCAATTAAATTAAGAACGGTCTATTTTGATTTTGAATTCATTTTTTCAATAAACAATTTTGAAAAACAGTTTGAAGCAGTGAGATAAGCCTTTAAATTTCTCTAAAAATATTGTCTAAGATGATGCCTGTAGCCACGCCAGCATTCAATGATTCGGCAGATCCAATTCTCGGAATTGTAATTTTCTGGTGAATAATTTTCTCTATTTCAGATGAAATTCCATGAGATTCACTTCCTATTACCAGTCCAAAGGGTTTTTCGAAAGTAAAGTGGTGAATATTTTTGCCTCCTAAAAACGCTCCATAAATAGGCAAATTTAGGGTTTTGATATATTTTACTAAATCTACATAATAGGCATTAACTCTTATAAATGAGCCCATAGTGGCGGCTATCACTTTGGGATTATAAAACTCCACAGTGTCATGGCTACAATATACATGCTCAATCCCATACCAATCTGCCAGACGGATAATTGTGCCAAGATTACCTGGGTCTTTTATTCCGTCAAGTATCAAAAATATTTGATGGTTAACGGATTGTGTTGTTGTATTTTCATTTCTTTGATTTACCACCGCTACACCAGTCTGGTTAGTTTTGAAGGTAGAA
>JAIPAJ010000258.1 GCA_021740125.1 Leadbetterella sp.
GAAACTCAAAACTCATTATTATATAAAATTACCAATTTGACCTACATTATCATTTCAATTTACTAATTATCAAGGACTTAGTCTTTCAATTTTCCAGCTATCATTTTCGTGGGTGTATAACAATCTGTCATGAAGTCTGTTAGGTCTTCCTTGCCAAAACTCAATAGTTTGTGGCTTTAATACATAACCACCCCAATGTTGCGGACGTGGGATAACCTCCTCATTCTCAAATTTATGCTGATAAAACGCCAGTTTTTCATCTAATATTTCTCTTCCTTTTATTGCGGTGCTTTGATCACTCACCCATGCACCAATTTGACTTTCTCTCGGCCTAGACCAAAAATACGCATCAGAGTCTTCGGCGGATACCTTTTCCATCAAACCTTCGATACGCACTTGTCTTTCCAATTTATCCCAAAAAAACGTTATGCAAGCAGCATTATTTCCTGCCAATTCCTGGCCCTTATGGCTCGAATAATTGGTAAAAAACACAAAACCGTTTTCATCGAAGCCTTTCAAAAGCACCACCCTTGCTGAAGGTTTTGAATCTTTAATGGTGGACAAAACCATTGCATTTGCTTCAACCAATTCTGCATTTATGGCATCCTTAAACCAAACTGAAAATTGAATAATTGGATTTGTGGAAACATTATTTTCTAAAAGTTCGTTTAATGTATAGTTATTTCTAAGATTGGCTAAAGTAGTTTTATCCATGATTTATTAACCTTTTTTATGTTTGTTACGTATATTTATTAAATTTGTGACCTATTTAAGATTACCAACGAATTTTGATGATTGAACCAAGTATTGAACCGACCAACAACATTGATGACATCAATGCCGAAAATTTAGTTTCGGAAAACACTGAATTAATTTCAGATGAAACTCCCGTGGAAAAAACAGAAGCCGTTGATAATTCAGAAACACCTCAAAGTTCTGAAATTCTGGCAGAAGAAAAAATGATTGAAGTCACAAACATAGACGTGCCTATAGAAAGCACTGATATTGAAGAAATTGAGGAGCTTGATGAGCCTTCATCTATGCCCAGTTTTGATAACGACTTCACGAATTACACCAAAAAAGAATACGTGGATTTAGCAGACAAAATGCTAGATGCCATGAAATCTAGAAGCTTGAGTGCTGCCGATGTAAAAAACATCGACAATGTACTTAAAGTTATCAGAGGCGTTTTTGATGATTTATCTCAAAAAGAAAAATCTGAAGCACGCCAAGCTTTTAAAGAGCAGAACGGGACAGATGAAGGTTTTGAATTCAAAAACGATAACTATTCTATAAGGTTTGAGGGAATCCTGGTTCAAATTCGTGAAAAAAGACTTAATTTCTATCAAAAACTTGAAAGAGAAAGAGAGGACTATTTCGAGATTAAAACCCGTTTATTGCAAAGCCTAAGAGAAATTGTTGAGACAGAAGAAAAGGGCGAATCAAAAAATAATTGGGAAGCATTTAAAAAACTTCAAACGGAGTGGAAAAATGCAGGAAACATCAATTCGGTACATAATGGTACACTTTGGTCTGCATATAATGCTCTGGTTGATAGATATTTTGATATCAGAAGCATTCAAAACGAACTTAAAGACCTCGACAGGAAAAAGAATGTAATCAACAAAGAAGGTGTAGTTATAAAAATAGAGGCTATTGCAGAAACGCTTAAGGAAAGCCCACTGACCAACATCGTTCTCAAAAAAGCCAACGAATTACTACTAGAATATAAGCAAATAGGACCTGGACCAAGAGAAGAACAAGAAGCACTTTGGGCAAGACTTAAAGCCGCCTTTGATGTAATCTATGAGAAAAAACGTGAATTGGCCAAAGAGAATAGTGCTTTAAATGAGGATATTTTCAATGCCAAAAACCAATTATTTCTCAATCTAAAACCTTATTTGGAATTTCAAAGTGATAGTATCAACGAATGGAATGCCAAGTCCAAGGAGGTTATGGAAATACAAGACCAATGGAATGCCATAAAAGGCTCTATGCCTCGCGACAAAGGTAAAGAAGTAAGTAAAGAATTTTGGCATGCTTTGAAACAGTTCTTCAAAAACAAGAGCGATTTCTTTGCCAAATTAGAAGCCAAACGTGAGGCCAATTACAAGGCAAAGGAAGAGCTTTGTATAGCCGCAGAAGGGATTCTTGCCTCTGGTGATCACTCTGCACCAAATACCAACAAAATTATTGATTTACAGAAAAAGTGGAAAACAATTGGGCATGTTCCTGAAAAATACAAGGATACGCTTTACAATAAATTCAAAGCTACCTGTGATCAGTATTTTGACCTAAAACGTACCGAAACTAAATCGCAAGATGCTGAGTTTGATGCGAATTTAGCTAAGAAAACAGCCATTTGTGAAGAGATCGAAAAAATGGCTGAAGCTGGTACTTCAGACCTGGCGAAATTAAGCGATTATAAGAAATCTTTTGCTGAAATAGGTTTTGTGCCTCGTAAAGATATGCAAAACATTCAGGCAAGATTTATAAAGGCCATCAACAATTTCGTGAAGACGTCTTCGGGCTTAGACAAATCTGAAAAAGATAAGGTAATGCTGGAAAATGAAGGGGAGGTGGTTTTAAAAACAGGCGGAAACACCAAAAATCTTGATAAGCAAGAAAATGAAATTAGACGTAAAATGAAGACCCTTGAGGAAGAAATTACGCTAACAAGAAACAATATTGAATTCTTTGGTCATTCTAAAAATGCTGAAAAACTCAAAGCTGAGTACATGCAGAAGATAGTGAAGGCAGAAAAAGAATTGAAGGATTTGCAAGATAAAATCAAACTTATCAACGCAGCCAACTAATCATAGAAAACCTAATTGTTTAAGAAAAAACGAAAGTTTTGATTATCAAACAATTAGGTTTTTTTTCAAAAAAAAGATAAAAAATATTTGCGTGGTGTACTTTTTGGATATAGTTTTGCACCACAATTAAGGAAAGGCATTCATAATAGATGCAAAAATTAATTAAAATATAGGCCTCTTTAGCTCAGCTGGTAGAGCAACTGATTTGTAATCAGTAGGTCATTGGTTCGATCCCGATAAGAGGCTCCTCAGAGTCAAGGAGTTACAGAAAAATGTAGCTCCTTTTTTATTTTACTCTCATTGCAATTATCATTACAATTCTACAAGTTGCATTTATTTGAACCAAAATCACTGAATCTTAGGAACCACTGTTAATACTCTTAGAACACATTCCAAATACCTAATTTCATCTTTGTTTAACCTAAGGAATTATAACCTCTGAAATTATAATCTCAAAACTTATAACTCCTTTGATTAATCTTAAACTTTCGAAAATTTAATTCTCATGTTCTTTTTCAGGGGTTTTCTTATTTAGTGAGGTAAACCGTCTCAAAAGCACATGAAACAAAATGCAGCATAATCCTCATTTTAACTCAATTCAAGATTTCAAATAAACTGTGATGGTAGGATTTTCCCTTTATTATATATTTAATCCCTTGCCATTTATCAGTACTAACCATATCAACTATTAACTGCTGATTTAAGATGTAAGAATCCACAGGACTCCTACATCTCACATAAAAAGGACAATGCACTCTTTTTAGAATGCCACTTTTACCAACAAATAGAATTGAGAAAGGATCTAAGACTATTTTTAATTCAAAACCCTCAAACATCCTATAGCTTAACTTAGAAACCAGTTACAATTTCCACTATCTAGAGCATATTCCACTTGCTTTACAAATGAGAAAGCGTTCTGTCCTCTGTCCAAAAAAGTGTCAATATAGGACTGCTTGTTTGCACCGGTAAACAAATTATAAACATTCCATAGACTTATAGAACCATCTTCCCTCCTACAAAATGAATTGTCTTGATAATAGTCTTTTGCTACAATTCCTATTTGGTTATCGCCGAACATCAAGCTAGGAAGTCCTTTCTTTTTTTCTAATGGCAAATACTGGTATAGCTTAGACCTTCCTATCAAAGTAGCAAATTGATGCTCGGTAAGGCTATAATTAGCAAAGCTTCTTAACAGTTGTAAGTGCTGCTCTAACCTGTAGGCTGTAAACAATTCAAATATCTGCTTCATCAAGTCACTTGTACTTTTAGCTTTTATAGTACCTGAATAACCATCTGACCAAATGCAAAGGTTACAACAGACTTTATTTTGAAACCCTATGAAGATTTTGAAATGTTCGTCAGCTCCTTTTCTATTATAGAGATTATCCATGTTGTAAGCTTTGATACCCCCTATATTTAAAGAAAGGTCATTACCACCAATATTGGCTTTAATACTAGGAATCTCAATTACAAAAGCCATTCGTTCATAGTAGATGGTCTTTTCATGTTCCAGCAAATCCTTGGCAGCTTTATCTTTAGCCTCTGGTATTCTACCTTTAATAGGATGTGAAACTCTCAGACTTGGATTAAGAATTATTTCATTCTTCATTACATCTGCTGCAACTTGTTGAACACAACCTATAAAATCATGATGTGATATAACTGGCTCATTATCCTTTACAAATACTGGAATAATGTGCTTCTGTTCTAACTCATACATATTCATTGGTAATGTATTCGCTTGGATAAATGCTAATTCTGAAGAAACCTGACTTTCTAGTGTTTCTGTTCTCGGCTCAATGACTGTTAATTCCATTTTGAGAATAATTTTGGGTGGTAACTTGACTCTTGCGTTCATTAAACTGGTCTTTAAACTGATGTTGTATCTCTGTTGAGACACTTTCATAAAAGTTTCTAAGTTCCTCAAAAGTGCTACAAGCCTTTATAAGGGTCTCATAATCTCTTACGATAATTTCCCCTTGGTTGCACCATTCTAAGATAGTTCTACCCGTATCTTCAGTTATTACAAATTCAGGTTTGCCCATGAATAAGCCAGTTCTATCTTTTGTAGCGGTAGCATTGCTTTTATTGTCTATTTCAAAAACCAATGTAAGTTCATAGTCTACACCGTCTCTTTGTATAGCTTTCATTCCAACTTTCTCAGGAACTAGCTTACCATCCTTATTAGGAGTTAGGACATAATCCTGTTTAGCTCTAAGCGTACAAACTATGTGAACATCAGCCTGAAGTATTGCATTTATAAATTTCTGGTGCCTAGGAGTAAACTTCGCCCAGTTGGTGTAACTATTACCTGTTAGTTGTGAATGAGCTTCCAGTATAAATTCCCATTCCATAGAGATGCTATCCAGTATTATAACTTCAATACCCTGATTAATACACAAATCAATGGCTTGTAAGTATCTTTCTGG
>JAIPAJ010000259.1 GCA_021740125.1 Leadbetterella sp.
GAGGAATTTTAAGGTTTACAGTAAACTCAAAAACGTAACAATCTGATTATTTGACCTTAATAGACTGTCAAATTATTAAAATAAGCCAATTTCTGAATTTTAGAGTTCAAGCTGACACCTAAGGTCTGAATTTTACTACCGAAAGGATTAATTCTATAAAATATATGTGGTAAGGAAAAGATAAGCGTAAACCAAAGGAAGGTTTTGAACAATAAAGAAATTGAACACGAACAAAAATTTACTTTTTCCAAGAAATAGAAATCTGTATGGACATAAAAAAAGCCGCAAACTCGTTTGCGGCTTTCAAATTTTTATTCTCCGTGGAGCCAAGCTTTTTTGGCTTGAAGCGTTTCGAGATCCTCCACATTGTCTGGATCCGGAACGCAACAGTCAACTGGACAAACTGCAGCACACTGAGGTTCTTCATGAAAACCTGTACATTCAGTACATTTATCGCTAACTATATAATAAAACTCATCTGAAACTGGCTTCATGTTGGCCGTTCCTTTAATAATAGTACCATCTCCGAAGTCAACTTCCGAAAGCTTTGTACCGCCGCCATAAGTCCATTCTATACCACCTTCATAAATAGCAGTGTTAGGGCATTCTGGTTCACAAGCTCCACAGTTTATACATTCGTCCGTTATAATAATTGCCATCGCGATTGAATTTCTTTTGTTTTCAAACTAAATAACAAATATAATTCTTCAAAGTTTACCAACCTTTGTATTTTTGTATTGAATTTGGGATAAGGGTATTTTTTTATAAAAAAAATGAAATTAGAAGACAGAATAGTACTATTTAGTGAGTTAGGAAAGTCATTAAGCCAAAAAATAGAAACCGATGACTTTGAAGAGGTTTTGACTTTTGCAAAATCAAAAAACGGCTGGTTTACCTTAGACAATTTAAAGAAATCCATACAAACGATTATTGATAAATATTTAAATGAAAGCGAGTTAAGAAACTTTATTGCTCTTTATCCAAATGAATTCTTTGATCCAAAAGAATCTAAGAAAGTAGGCATTATTGCAGCGGGAAACATACCTTTAGTAGGCTTTCAAGACTTGATTCATGTTATTTTAGCAGGACATATATCGGTTTATAAAGCAAGTACACAAGACGAAATACTCATACAATATATTATTCGAGAACTAAAGTTCATCAGTCCAGCGATTGAAGAATATTTGATACTTGCTGATCGACTAAACAATCTGGATGCCTACATTGCCACAGGAAGTGGTAATACCTCGCGATATTTCGACTATTATTTTGCAGCTAAACCTCATATTATTCGTAAAAACCGCACCTCAGTGGCTGTATTGACAGGTAATGAAACCAAAATAGAGTTGGCTGACCTCGGAAATGACATTTTCTCCTATTTTGGGTTGGGTTGCAGAAACATAGCTAAATTGTTTGTTCCCGTAGGCTATGATTTCACTCCATTTTTTGAAGCCATAGAATATTGGAACACCATTTCAATGCACTCCAAATACAACAATAACTATGATTACATGAAATCTATTTATTTAGTAAATGGCGTTCAACACTTAGACAATGGCTTTATATTATTAAAAAACGATGAAAACCTAGCCTCTCCCATTTCTACGCTATTCTATGAGAATTATGCCGACTTAGAATCACTGAAGAGGAGATTAGAATCTCAAAAAGATGAAATCCAAGTAGTGGTGAGTAAGCTACCAATTTCACAGAACAGTTACAATTTCGGAGAAAGCCAATCTCCCAAACTTGCAGATTATGCTGATAATGTGGACACTATGGCGTTTTTATCCACTATTTAGCACTAAAAACCCATTCTAGAAACTCAGGAAACACATTTTTCCAGGTATTGAAATTATGCTCTCCGCCTTCAATTTCTACATATTTAATATCTTTAGCTTGGTAACCAATAGTTTTCAATTCTGTGATAATATCTAAAGTATCTTCAATAGAATCAATGATACCGTTGTTGTTTCTGTCTGCGGTTTCGTCAGCAGTACCACATTCGAGCCAAAACTTTAATCCAGATTTGTACTTCGAATTTCGGATTTTCTTGTGCATAATTCTGTCTAAATCGTCACTGTAACCTTCCTCATAGCCTTTATCTCTCCACCAGAATGAGCCACTAAAAACTCCGATTTTTGAAAAAAGATGGGGATTTTCCCAGACTATGTCCATAGCAGAAAGTCCACCAAGTGAAAAACCAAAAAAAGTATTGTCAATGGCCAAAAATGAACTAGAAGTTTCTTTTCTTATTAGAGGCTGTAATTCCGAAACTATAAAGTTCATATAATCCGTTGCCTTATTTCCTCTATTTTTATAATCCGACTGAAATGAAGTTCCATATTCTGAAAGGCGTCTTTCGTTGGTATGAATTCCTACAAAAATAAATGCTTGACCTCCTTGGGTATAGTGGTTCTGTATGGTTTTCAATGCTTCTAATTGATCAAAATCCTGACCATCATTCATATAAATGGTCGGATATAAAAGGTTCTTGTCCGTATTTTTGGGCAAAACCAAATCGTAAACCACATTTCTATTCAGAATGGATGAATGAATATTTTTGTTTCTAAATACCTCGAATTGTTGTTGTTTCAAGTTTATTCTTTTTGGTTAATTTCTAAAAAAAATAGATGTTTATTTTGAATAATAGAAAATTATTAGGATTTTAATTTTTCAAACTAAAATACAAATTTAAGAAACAATGCAAGAACGACACATACATTTTTACTCACACATAATTGGAAAGTCGCTCGATTTGTTTGTAACGGGGCATTGGGGCCACCCAATTTTGATGTTTCCGACTTCCATGGGCAATGCCCACCAAAACCGCGACATGGGTCTTCTAGGGAGTATCAGCAATTTTATTCATGAGGGAAAAGTAAAAACTTATAATATTGGCAGTATTGATTTTGAGACTTTTTATGGAAAAAATATTTCTCCACATGACAGGGCATACAACTATGAACTTTACACCCGATTTCTTGCCAACGAACTGATTCCAGAGATACAAAAAGAGAACAGCGTGCACCGAGTAGGTGTTGCAGGCTGTAGTTTCGGGGCTTATCATGCAATGAATTTGGCCTTCAAAAAGCCTGATTTAGTGGATTTTGCAATAGGAATGAGCGGCTCCTACGACATCAGAACATTTATGGAAGGGTATTTTGACGACAATGTATATTTTAATAATCCGGTAGATTTTGTCCCAAATGCTGAATCTTGGACATTTGACCACATGAAGGTAGTTCTGGGCACCTCTGACTGGGATATATGTCGCAACGAAACTTTTAGATTTTCACAAATTTTAAAAAATAAAAATATCAATCACTGGTATGACGAGAAAAAATGGGCCAGTCATGACTGGCCTCTTTGGAATCAGGCTTTTCCAGAATATTTATCAGCAATAATTAATCAATAATATTATGAAAAAAATCGGAATACTTTTTGGAATGGAAAATACGTTTCCATGGGCATTTATTGACAGGGTAAATCAAAAAACTGGAGGCAGAGATATTATTGCTGAACCCGTATTAATTGATAAAGCCGAATAAGGCGTTCCATCCGAATATGCCGTCATTATAGATAGAATTAGTCAAGATGTACCTTTTTATAGGGCATTTTTAAAAAACGCAGCACTTTGCGGTTCAGCAGTGATCAATAATCCATTTTGGTGGAGTGCCGATGAGAAGTATTTTAACAATTGCTTGGCCATAAAATTGGGGGTACCAGTTCCAAATACCGTGCTCCTGCCATCCAAAGAAAGACCTGACGACACAGGCGATCAGTCGTTTAGAAACTTAAAAATGCCCCTTGATTGGCAATACATGTTTGATAAAATAAAATTTCCTGCCTATATGAAACCTCATTCTGGAGGCGGATGGAAAAGTGTTTATAGAGTGGATAACCCAGACGATCTTTGGCACAAACACAACGAAACTGGCCAGTTAGTTATGATGCTGCAAGAAGAAATCATCTTTACTGATTATTATCGCTGTTATTGCATTGGAGGCAAATACGTGCAAATTATGGCTTACGAACCTCGCAATCCGCATCATTTGCGTTATGCTACTCAGCCAAAAACACAAGGAGAAGCCCACAAAAAATTGATGGCATTAATTACTGATTATGTTTTAAAATTAAACCATGCACTTGGATATGATTTTAACACCGTAGAGTTTGCTATTAGAGATGGAATACCTTATGCCATAGATTTCTGCAATCCAGCACCAGATGCCGACGTGAATTCTGTGGGGCAGGAAAACTTTGAATGGGTAGTTGAAAATGCAGCAAACTTTGCCATAGAAAAGGCTAAAAGCCAGGTATTTGGACAAAACAATTGCACTTGGGGCACATTTATAAGCAACTCTTCTATGCAAACTGCAGAAACGCCGAAAGTAAAAAAAACAGAAACCATAAAAAAACCTAAAAAATAATGGGATTGTTTACGCTGGGAATCGAGGAAGAGTTCCAAACTATTGACCCTGAAACTAGAGAGCTGAAATCACACATGTCAAAAATAGTAGAAGGTGGGAAAACTATTTTGCAAGAGCGAATAAAGCAAGAAATGCATCAGGCGGTAGTGGAGGTTGGAACAAATATTTGTGAGAACATTCAAGAGGCACGAGAAGAAGTCACTTATCTGCGAAAAATGCTTTTGGATTTGGCACAAAAACAGAATTTACATATTGCAGCGGCCGGTACTCACCCATTCTCTGATTGGCAACATCAATTGATTACAGAGGATGACAGATACGACAAATTGATTGACGAGATGAGAGATGTGGCACGTGGCAATTTGATATTTGGTTTGCATGTGCATGTAGGCATAGAAGACCGCGACGACGCCATCAATATTATGAATCAAGCGAGGTATTTTTTGCCTCATATATTTGCATTATCTGTAAATTCACCTTTTTGGTGTGGCAGAAACACAGGGTTTCATTCTTACCGTGCTAAAGTTTTTGATAAATTCCCTCGCACTGGCATTCCTGAGCATTTTAAGACCGCGGCTGAGTATGACTCCTATCTGAATTTACTGATAAAAACCGGCTGTATAGATAATGGCAAGAAAATTTGGTGGGATTTAAGACTTCATCCATTTTTTCCTACGATAGAATTCAGGATTTGCGATGTGCCGATGCGTGTAGACGAAACCATTTGTTTGGCAGCAATAATGCAAGCTTTGATAGCTAAATTATATAAGTTAAGGCAACAAAATCTAAGTTTTAGGCCATATCC
>JAIPAJ010000260.1 GCA_021740125.1 Leadbetterella sp.
ATCCACGAAGAATTTGTATCTATGATTTGCCCGATCAAAATTTCGTCACCAATAGTAAGTACGTGAACTTTCATGCCTCGATTTTAATAGTAAAAAGGGTAAAATGTTAAAGATAAATTAAATCTCCATGTTGAAAGTACAATGACTGGTAATCAGAAGAAGATTTTACTATTAATTCACCCTTGTCAGAAACGCCAGTAATGGTTCCTTGTAAGGTTTCATTATTTTTTTTAATAAGAAAAGTATGTTCTTTGTTCATTCCTAACAGGCAGGAATGGTATTGAAATTCCAGTAAATCGGGTTGTTCATTAATATATGTTAAATATTCTTCCAGTGCGGCAAAAAGATTTTTTTCGATTTCTTTTCGGTTGGTTTCTTTTGATGTATTTAAAAACAGGGAGGTCGCCGACGGAAGAAAATCGGGAAAATACGGCTGATTAACATTTAATCCAACGCTAATAATAGTACTTTGAACTTTATGAAAGTTAAGACTGTTTTTTATCAAAATGCCAGCGACTTTTTTATTGGATATATAAACATCGTTTGGCCATTTCAGATAAATGTTTTCAGGCACAGGATATTCAATGAGAATTGATTTTCTTACTGCCAAGCTAACAGCCATGTTCATCAGAAAAAGTTTTGATGGAGCAATGTTATCTGGAAAAAGAATGATGGATAATAAAATATTTTTTCCTTTATCACTAAACCAGTTTTTTTCTTGCTGACCTTTTCCCGCTTCCTGGAAATCGGCAGAAATAACGGTTCCGTGCTGTGGAAAACTGTGGGAAAGCAATTCCATTGCATAAGAGTGAGTAGAAGGTATGCTATTAAAAAAAAGATAGGCATCACCAATATTTTGATTCTTATTAAAATGCAAGTTTTATTATTTTAAAAGTTCTTAACTTGCTTCAAAATTACCAATTTAATTTTTTAAAACATTAATCATTTTGAGTACAACCATTGCAAAGTCTCCAAAGAAATTTCATAAAGAGGTGGAAAACCTCAATAATGAGATTATTGAGAGCATCAAAAATCTTAAAGGAATAGATATAGTAAAAATGGATTTGAGGCATCTCCATGATGCACCCACTGATTTTTTTATTATTTGTGAAGGCACTTCCAACACGCAGGTAAAAGCTATAGCCAGCAATATTAATCGTCATATAAAAGAAACTTTAGATATCAAACCCAATCATGTTGAGGGGGAAAAATCAAGTTTGTGGATTTGCGTCGATTATTTTAATACCGTCGTGCATGTTTTCCACCCTGATATGAGAAAATATTATGCGTTGGAAGACTTGTGGAGTGACGCAAAAACGGTGGTGTACGAAAATTTATAGTAAATTTTTTACAATTAAAGCTGCGGATTGCAACGATTATAGTAATTGATTGTTTGAACCCGTGTATATTTTAATTTCAGAATAAAATAGCCTCCTGGCATGGACAGTAACAAAAAGCCGGCAAGCCCGGAAAATGGCGGTAACCGCTTTAATGGTTTTTGGATTTACGGAGTACTCATTCTTACTTTCATAGCTATTAATATGTTCACGATGATTGGTGCTGACAAAAAACAGCTTACCCAAAATCGTTTAGAACAAATGATACGTGATTCTGATATTGAAAAAATTGAAGTGGTCAATAATCAGAAAGCGCTTATCTATATCAAAAAGGGCAGTTTGTCCAAATACAGTGATATAGAAAAGTCTAATCTTTCTGCAGATAGGAACCATTATTTTATAGATATCGGAAACGTAGAGGTTTTTAGTTCATCTTTGAAAGAAGTACAAGAAAAGGCTGGGATTCCAAGAGAAAATTGGGTTCACCCAGCTTATGTTACCAAAACAAATTGGATAGGACCTATTTTAAATTGGGTTTTACCCGTTTTCATCCTTATTGCTATCTGGCTTTTTATTATGAAAAGAGTTGGCGGTGGTGGTGGCGGTCCCGGTGGACAGATTTTCAATATTGGAAAATCAAAGGCAACGCTTTTTGACCAAAATAGTAAGGTTAATGTTACTTTCGCAGATGTCGCTGGTTTGGATGAAGCTAAGGTCGAAGTAATGGAGGTGGTTGATTTCTTGAAAACACCAAAAAAATATACGGCACTGGGTGGAAAAATTCCAAAGGGCGTTCTATTGGTTGGCCCTCCAGGAACAGGAAAAACATTGTTAGCTAAGGCAGTAGCCGGAGAAGCAAGTGTGCCTTTCTTTTCAATTTCAGGATCCGATTTCGTAGAAATGTTTGTTGGCGTTGGAGCATCAAGAGTTAGAGACTTGTTTAAACAAGCCAGAGAAAAAGCACCATGTATCGTTTTTATAGACGAAATAGATGCTATCGGTAGGGCTCGTGGAAAAAATAATATGCAGGGTGGAAATGATGAGCGCGAAAATACATTAAATCAGCTTTTAGTAGAAATGGACGGTTTCTCTACTGATAAAGGGGTCATCTTGATGGCTGCTACAAATAGACCTGATATATTAGATAGTGCCTTACTCAGACCTGGTCGTTTTGATAGACAAATTGGCATAGATCGCCCTGATCTAAAAGGAAGAGAAGCAATTTTCAAGGTTCATTTAAAGACAATTATCAAGTCAGACGATGTTAAGCCTTTTATCCTTGCTGAGATGACGCCAGGTTTTGCCGGTGCCGATATAGCTAATGTTTGTAATGAGGCAGCACTTATAGCTGCAAGAAGAAACAAAGCAGCCGTCGATTTAGATGATTTTAATTATGCATTGGATCGTGTAATTGGTGGATTAGAGAAAAAGAATAAATTAATCTCTCCCGAAGAAAAGAAAATTATTGCTTACCATGAAGCGGGTCATGCTATCTGCGGCTGGTACCTCGAGCATGCAGCTCCGTTGGTAAAAGTGACTATTGTTCCCCGCGGAATTGGAACCTTAGGCTTTGCTCAGTATTTGCCGAAAGAAGAAAACATAACCAGAACTGAGCAATTGCTCGATAGAATATGTATGACTTTTGGAGGCCGTGCAGCAGAGAAGTTGATTTTCAGTAAAATTTCAACAGGCGCCCAGAATGACCTCGATCAGGTTACCAAAATGGCGTACAGTATGATCTCTATTTTTGGTATGAATGAGAAGGTAGGTCAGGTTTCATTTTACGGTATGCAAAATGATTCTTTTCATAAACCTTATTCTGACGAAACAGCTTCTTTGATTGACGACGAAGTAAGACAGTTATTGCAACTGCAATATGAAAGGGCTCAAAATTTATTGACAGAGAAAAAAATGGAATTGGAAATGTTAGCTCAAGAGCTGCTGTCCAAAGAAGTTTTACATAAATCTGATGTCGAAAAATTAATAGGACCCCGCCCATATCAAGAGGAAGAGAAATACTATCATCCTGAAGAACTAAAGGAGGAAGTAAAAGAAGAAATAAAAGAGGAGACAAAAGAAGATGTGGCTCCAACGGAAGAAAGTAAGTAAGCGTTACATCCGTTTGTTGTTATAGAATTTATAGATAGGATATATTATAACAGAAAGGACAATTAGCAAACTTCCCCAATAAAAGGAGTTTGTTAATTGTTCGTTCTCGTTAAGTAGGAACCAGGCAAATGCAATGCCATAAAGCGGCTCAAGCGTCATACTAAGGCTAACGGTAAAGGCACTCAGTTGCTTCATAGCATGAAGGGTTAGAGAATAGGCCAGGCTGGTGCAGACAAAAGCTAAAAGAGCTATGTATATCCAATCGTTCGTTCCCTGAGGAATTATTGCTTCTTTAGGGTTGAAAGTTAGCCAAAAGGGAATAGCGATGGTTAACAATATGAGCGCGCTACCGAGCTCGAGAAAAGTTATGGTAATCGCGTCCGAGAGCAAGGTCAATTTTTGATTTAACGAACTAAAAAGTGAAGCCAGGAAGGCGGAAAAAAGGCCTATCAAAAATCCATCTAAAAATTTTGTCGGTAAGGTTTGCACAATCAATATCATTCCTGGTATAATAAGTAGAGAGAGCATGATTTCAACGACATTAATCTTTCTCTTCTGTACCAAAGGTTCAAGAAAAGCGGTAAATAATGGCGTTGCGGCCAGAGCTAAAACGCCAACAGACGCATTGGATGCTTTAATAGATCCGTAAAAGGTTAACCAATGAAGACCCACAATACCACCTGTTCCGCAGATAAAGAGGATATTTTTTGTGGAAACCTGTTTAAAAACGGATGTTAATTTTGCAAAAAATCCAAGGCTGATTACGGTTAAGAGTATTCGCCACCATACGAGAGGCAGGGCTGATAGAGATATGACGGCACCTAAAATGGCTGTAAAGCCAAACAGAATAATTGAAAAATGCAATGCCAGATAGGAACGTAAAGGCTCTTTCATGAACAATTTTAGTATTAATGTCATTATAGTATTTTAAACCAAAATAACCTGCTATGTTAAAAATCGGTGATACAGCTCCCTCGTTTACTTTGTTCTCAAGTGAGAAGAATGAAGTATCTCTTTCAGACTTCCAAGGCCAATCGGTAGTCATTTTGTTCTTTCCCCTTGCATTTACTGGTGTATGTACCACTGAATTGTGTAATACCAGAGATGATATCCAGTCTTACAAAAATTTGAATGCCCAAGTTATTGCTATTTCGGTAGATTCTCTTTTTACCCTGGAAAAATTTAAAGCAGAACAAAATTTGAACTTCCCATTATTGGCAGATTTTAATCGCACAGTTTCTGCAGATTATGGTTGTCTGTATGAAGATTTTGTTTTAGGAATGAAAAAAGTGGCCAAGAGGTCTGCTTTTGTTGTCGATAAAAATGGAATTATTCAGTATGCAGAGGTATTGGAAAGTGCGGGAGATTTACCGAACTTTGACGCCGTTAAAAGTACCTTGCAAAATTTGTAATTATATAGCTATGACGTTTTCTCATGCAGATACCGATGAACTGATCTTAACCGAAGTGATTGAGGAATTAGATAGCGATAATACAGGTAATGTAGCCAGATTAATTGTGTTTAATGATGAACACAATACGTTTAATTGGGTCATAGATTGTTTTATACAAGTCCTGAATCATTCAGAGGCTCAGGCAGAGCAGTTAGCTCTTTTGATTCACCTGAAAGGTAAGGCGACCGTTAAAACGGCGCCCAAAAGAGTACTAAAGCCTTTTAAAGACTCCTTAACGGAGAAAGGTTTATCGGTAATCATTGAGGAAGACAGTGGCAAGTAAATGAAAGACTTTAAAATAAAGCCCCAGAGTAAATCCCTGGGGCTTTTTA
>JAIPAJ010000024.1 GCA_021740125.1 Leadbetterella sp.
TTTCTCAGACATAAATAAGGTTTAATCCTACAAAGATACGAAAATTGAGGGAAATGGATTGAAAACAAGAATTCTAAAAAACAGATTACAATTTAGAGAGAATTGTATTATTTTACAGAATCCTTAATAATCAAAAAAAATGCCAGCAAAATTCTTTGATCGACAAACCACGAATTTCTTATTGGAGCATGTACATGCAATTGACACATTGACCCAATTGCCCTATTTTGCCGATCACAACTCTGAAACATTAAAAATGGTGCTGGACACGGCAGAGAGTATTGCTGAACGAATTATGTTTCCGGTGTTCAAAGATGTGGACCAAAATCAACCTGAGTTAATCAATGGTGAAGTTATTGTTCATCCAGCAATTAAGGAATACCTCAAAGCAGTTGGAGAAGCGGGATTAATTTCAGCAGATTTTAATTATAAAGATGGCGGTTCGCAGCTTCCATTTGCCATAAATAGTGTGGCTGGGTATATTCTGATGGCGGCAAATAATGGTATGATGTACACTGGTTTGACAAGTGGAGCCGCTCGCTTGATAGCTCACTTTGGCTCAGACTATCTGAAAAACAAATATTTAGAACCAATGTTAAACGGCAGGTTTCAGGGAACGATGTGTTTAACTGAGCCACAAGCAGGTTCATCTCTTTCGGATATTATTAGCACAGCAGAGCCACTTGGCGAAGGTACATTTAGAATAAATGGCCAAAAAATATTTATCTCCTGCGGCGACCACAACTATTGTGAAAACGTTATACACCTTTTTATTGGACGTATTAAAGGAGCACCAGCTGGCACTAAGGGAATTTCGTTATTTGCCATTCCAAAATTTCTAGATAATGGACAAAGAAATGATATTCATAATGTAGGAATTTACCACAAACTTGGTCAAAGAGGCGTGCCTGCAATGCACTTAGAGTTTGGCGAAAAATGTATTGGTTACATAGTAGGAGAAGAAAACAAAGGACTTTCATACATGTTTCAGATGATGAACGAAGCCAGAATTGGCGTTGGTTCTACCGGAGCGGCGATATCAACGGCAGCTTATCAAGCTGCTCTACAATACGCAAAAGAAAGGCCACAAAGCCGAAGGTTGAACAAAAAAGCAGAAATAAATGCACCTCAAATCCCTATAATTCAACATCCTGATGTTAGGCGATTATTATTTTCGCAAAAAGCGGCAGTAGAAGGTGGGCTTTCGTTGGTCATACAAACTGCCAAATATTACGACTTGGCCCATCACAGTGAGACCGAAGAAGAAAGGGAAAAATATTTACTTTTATTAGAAATTCTAACACCGATAACCAAAACCTATCCTTGCGAATCTGGTTTAAAAACCACCAGTGATGCCCTACAATGCTTCGGCGGCTATGGTTTTACGGAAGATTTTCCAGCTGAACAATATTATAGGGACATCAGAATAACACCCATTTATGAAGGAACTACAGCCATACAGTCGCAAGATTTGCTTGGAAGAAAAGTAAGCTTGGCAAACGGCAAAGCCATGGGATTGATTTCTGGTGAGATTATAGATTGTATAACCGAGGCTATAAATCATGAAAAACTAAGAAAATACGCAAACCAATTGGCCTCCGAATTAAAGTCTTACAACAAAACACTTAAGCATCTTTTTGGAATTGCTCAAACAGGCGATACAGAAAGGTATCTTTCAGACGCAGCATTGTTTTTGGAATTGACAGGCACGATTATAATCGCTTGGCAGTGGCTAGCAATTGGTTTAGCTTCAGAAAAAGCATTGGCAAAAAATGAATTGGAACCTGATTTTTCACAATCAAAAATAGAAACCATGAAATTCTATTTCCATTATGAATTACCCAAAACCACTGGTTTAACCACCAGACTTATGGATGAAGAGGTAATTACGATTTTGGGTGAAATAGATGTATTTGATAACTAATATTATTCATTTATCTCTTGCATTAACACATTTTTATAAAAAACCTCAGATCCTTCTGCTTGAAGTAGAATTTTACCTTTAGTCAGAGGGATCCAAGCATTCAGATTGGCATCCCATTTTTTCATGGCTATCGCCTCATTGACAAAGTGATCATTAATATAAAATTTTGCATTGTCCCCTTTCACCACAAGGACTACCTTGTTCCACCCTTCTTTTTCCCAATAATAAGATCTTGCAAATCGATTATATTCAGAAGAAAGTGTCCCAGCCGTCATTAATAATCCATTAACATCAAAGTTTTTATTCTGAGGGTCTACTGTTGTACTAGCTCGGGCTTTCACAATCCATAAATCGCCAGTATCTCCTTCTTGAATTTGGCACTCAATACCAGCTGGCCAAATATTTTCATTTCCAAAAACATGAAACAAAACACCGGCATCCCTTACACTTTCTTCACGAGGTTTAAATTTCTTAACTCCCCATTTGTATTCAAAAGTCAAAACATAGTTGCTATACTCATTGTCAGTTATTAAACCACCAAATGTTTGTGTGGAAAGGGCGATTTGGGTTGCATATGCGTGAATAAGACGATCTTTAATTGAAAACAAATCTCTCTCAACACCCTGATTATCATAAGACTGATGCCATCCATCAAAGTTTTTGCCATTAAAAAGAATTTGGCTTTTACCCAATTTAAGGTTAGACTGGCCATAACCATTTAGAGATAAAATAAAGAAAACTATGACAAAATGTTTCATTTTTGAAAATTAATGGGTGCAAGAATCAAAGAGAGCTATTTACCACTGATCGCATCTTATCAATTCCCATCTGACAAGCCGCCAAAGCATCCATTTTCCAAACGTCTTCGTTGAAAATCTCTAAAGAGAGTACTACTGGTGTATTTTTTTTATTCAAAATACCCAAAATTTCCTTGAAAGGAGCCACTCCATCGCCCGGCATTACACGCATACCATCTGTTATCGTGTTTTTATCGGCATTCGCAGGGAAGTCATTCATGTGAAACATCTGCATTTTATTCCCAGCAATCATACTCAAAGCCTCAAAAGGTGAACCTCCTCTGAATAAATGATAAACATCTGGTAAAATTATGGCATCAGGATGTCCACTTTCGGCAGCTACAAGCAAAGTTTCACCAAAAAGATGAAGATTTTTTGAAAATCCCCATAGTTCGAGTTGTGGTAACACCCCCATTTCCTTTCCCAAATCTACTACTTTACGAAATCGTTCAGCGGCTTTTCTTAGGTCTATGTCAGCACCTGTGGTTGCTCCAAAAGGTGGGGCAGCAATACGCTTACAGCCGATCTGAGCCAACATATCCATTTCTCGCTTAAGCTGTTCCATGGCCTTACCTCTTTCAGTTTCGTCATCAACAATCCATTTAGCGAACCCAATAGAGTCTTCAATTACAATACCTAAGTCAGTTGATTTCTTTTTAACGTCTGCCAATTTACCTCCATCCTTTACATACTTCTCCAGGGTACCCATCCAAATTTCTATGCCATCAAAACCAACTTTGGCTGCAGTTTCGATTTCGGCCATTAAACCAATGTTCTGCTTTCTTATGGTACTGGTGTTTAAGCAAAATGTGAAATTATGCTTGCTTTTCTTAGGGTTGAAAGCAAATGTTTCCATACTGGTGGTAACAACAGCAGCACCAGCTATTGTTGATTTGAGAATTTCTCGACGATTCATTCAGTTTTTTTAATTAATGGTTGAAAAGTAAAATAAACGAATATTTACTTACATAGGAAATATATATGCACAAAAAAAGCACCCCATTTATGGAGTGCTTCTTATAATATGATTAATCTAATCGATTACTCAAGGATTTCAGTTACCTGACCAGCACCTACTGTACGTCCACCTTCACGAATCGCAAAACGAAGACCTTTGTCCATCGCGATAGCGTTGATCAAGTTTACAGTAATAGTGATGTTATCACCAGGCATAACCATTTCAACATTTTCTGGAAGGAAGATCTCTCCAGTAACGTCTGTAGTTCTGAAGTAGAACTGAGGACGATATTTGTTAAAGAATGGCGTGTGACGTCCACCTTCTTCTTTAGAAAGAACGTAAACCTCAGCTTTGAATTTAGTATGAGGCTTCACAGAACCTGGCTTACAGATTACCATACCTCTTTTGATAGACTCTTTGTCGATACCTCTCAACAAAAGACCTACGTTATCACCAGCTTCACCTCTGTCAAGGATTTTACGGAACATCTCAACACCAGTTACTACTGATTTAAGACCTTCAGCACCCATACCAAGGATATCTACTGCCTCACCAGAGTTGATGATACCAGTTTCGATACGACCTGTAGCAACAGTACCACGACCAGTGATTGAGAACACGTCCTCAACTGGCATCAAGAATGGCTTGTCAGTTGCACGAGCTGGAAGTGGAATAAATGTATCAACAGCTTCCATCAATTCTTCGATTTTAGCAACCCACTCAGGCTCATTGTTCAAGCCACCAAGTGCTGAACCTTGAATTACTGGAATGTTGTCTCCGTCGAATTTGTAGAATGAAAGCAACTCTCTGATTTCCATTTCTACTAGTTCAAGTAATTCTGGATCATCTACTAAGTCAACTTTGTTCATAAATACTACAAGCTCAGGAACACCTACCTGACGAGCAAGAAGGATGTGCTCACGAGTTTGTGGCATTGGACCGTCAGTAGCAGCTACCACGATGATGGCTCCGTCCATTTGGGCAGCACCAGTTACCATGTTCTTAACGTAGTCAGCGTGACCTGGACAGTCAACGTGTGCATAGTGACGATTAGCAGTTTGATACTCCACGTGAGAAGTATTGATGGTAATACCACGCTCTTTTTCTTCAGGTGCATTATCAATTGACGAGAAATCTCTAACCGCAGCTAGACCTTTGTTGGCCAAAACTGAAGTAATAGCAGCTGTCAATGTAGTTTTACCGTGGTCAACGTGACCGATTGTACCGATGTTTACGTGAGGTTTACTACGGTCAAAATTTTCTTTTGCCATTTTATTTGATAAAATTTATGTTGTTCAAAATTGTTTTTACTAAAAAAGAGCAATCAGAATTTCTAATTACTCGAAAACCGTTTCCATTCGAAAATACTTAGCCCAAATTCAGTATAGAGCCTTTGAGCAGAATCGGACTGCCGACCTCTTCCTTACCAAGGAAGTGCTCTACCACTGAGCTACAAAGGCTTTATGGAATCAGAGCGGGAGACCGGGCTCGAACCGGCCACCTATAGCTTGGAAGGCTATCGCTCTACCAAATGAGCTACTCCCGCTTAAACACTTATATTTGTGGGGGCGGATGGATTCGAACCACCGTAAGCGTAAGCTAGCAGATTTACAGTCTGCCCCATTTGGCCACTCTGGTACACCCCCAAATACTCTCAAAGAACACACCCTTTTCGAAAGGAGATGCAAAAGTAGAATCTTTTTTTAGAACCACAAAACTTTCACAAAAAATTTCTTGATAAAATTTCATATTTCACCTCTCGTTCCCTTCAAAAAATCAATATTTGCCTTATTTTGAGGATTTAGAATACTTATGCATTTAATGAAAGAATTTTTGAGGTTCATTTCCTAAAATGTAAATATTAAAGTTTTCATTCTAAATTCTAGAAATTGGATTTATATACTTTTCCAAACTTACAATTTTGAATATAGTAAAATATTAAAAACTTACAAGCGTTGTCCAAAACCAGCATTTTATTAAGATTAATTTCAAATAAGAAATGAAACTGTTAATAATAAAAAAAGGGCCAAAAGCCCTTTTTTTATTATTTTTATTAAGTTCTAAAGTCTGAAACCTACACTAAATGCTTGAATATCATTAAAGCTAGTTTGGTTTTCCTTGAAAAGTTTGTTCATATCGTATCTCACAAATAGCGTCATACCGTTCTTTTTACCAATTTCGGCGGTTACCCCGTACACAAAATCGTTGAGTCCGTAACTACCTTTTACCTTGTTCTCACTTCTTCTAGAATACTTTTCCATACTGTATCCTCCAATTCTATATCCTGCGTATCCACCGAGTCCAATTTTAAACTTATCTTCTTTAAATCCAAAATTTAACAATACTGGGAAGTTCACATAAGGCATTACCAGCTTACTCTTTTCAGTCTCCTTGGTATTTTTCACAAACTCTACTTTTGTTTTACCTCCAATTTCAACTTCTTGTGCAACATTGCTGTTTTGTAACATAAAATTATACCAGGCTATTTCAGGGCCATAACTAAACGCAACATCCATTTTTTTACCTTTTATCAATGTTGCATTTTTCCTCAATGAAAGTGCTACATATCTCGACTGCCAAGTGCGAAGACTGTTGAGTTCATTTGGCGACTTTGATTCATTGGCATGGGCAAAATTATTTAGCCCCACATAGATCCCAAAGTCACTTTTTGAAAAGAATTTTTTCTCCTTGGGAGTTTTTTGTTTTTTGTTATCGTGGTTGCCATGCTCTTTGTGATCACCATGATCGTCATCAAAAGACTCGATCTCATCTTCTACTTCTTTTTCAATTCGTCTTTCCATTTGTTGTTCTGTCTCCTTTATGGTTGTGTCTTTTTTAGAAATGATGTCTTTGGTAATGATTTTGATTCTCTGGCCTTCTTTCGAGAACACCAATAGGGTATCTCTTTTATCTCCACCTTTTGAAATCAAAACCAAAGCACGCTCACGTTCGTTGGAATCTACACCAACAGCTTTCAAGACATTATCTAAATTCAAAGCCTTGGGCAACTCAATGGTTTTATTGTTACCAGTAATAACTTTCACCTTGTTATTTGTGCCCTTATCGTTGAATTCAATAATGGTGGTATCTTTGGGATATCCAAAAGCAAATGCCTGATATCCTGTGAGTAATGTAATTAATAATAACTTTTTCATAATTTTCAATTGTTGTTTAATCTTGCTTTTATCCAGTTTATTTTGTCTTTTATTTGGTTTGTTTCTGATACTATAAATCCTTCTTTGTCTAAAGCCAACTCCTCAATAGGCTTGAATCCTAACTTGTTAAAATCAACTTTTTCGCCCTTTTTCAAATTCTTCACCTCGTCCAAAACTCTTGTTACTAACGATTTGTCATCTGAGAAATATTCATCAGTACTTGCAGTTACTATACTATTTGAGTTCTCTAAAATTTTAGGATTCAATCCAAAAGTATTTACTTGATTTAAGGCCAATATTGGTGTTAGAAAAATCAAGGTCTCTCCTAAGTTATCACTTTTAAATTCCATCTTATTGGCCAAAACTGTTTTTGAATCAATTCCTATTTTTGAATTAATATCTATTAAATTAATTTCTTTTTGCTCATTAATATCAACATTATCAGCCCTTTCACTCGGCACAACAGACAAAGCAACAATATCATTTGGTTTTTGAATAGAAGATTCTTCAAATTCAGGAATAAGATTTTTACTTGTTGGAACCAAATTTGCCAGTTTTTCTTCTTTTTTGTTCGCCATTTCATTCATTTCAGAAGTAGAGATAGCCTCGTCTGAATTTGGCTTGGTTGAAGACAAAGTGTTATTAGAAACTTTTGACTTGTTGTAAAAATATACACCTGCCAAAGAAACAATAAACAACGAAGCGGCCATAGCAAAGTACCTGTAAGGCACAATTCTCCTCTTTTTGTTGTTTTCTAATTTACTCAAAAACAATTGATTAGCCCTATCGCTAGGCTTTACCTCTTGGTTTGCGAGTTTTTCCCTAAAAAAATCATCTATAGGATTCATATTCAATTTTTTTTAAACGATATATCCATACCTCTCATTTTTTGTCAATTGTTCTTGCAAAATTGCTCTAGCTCTGCTTAGCTGCGATTTCGAAGTTCCTTCTGAAATTCCAAGCATTTCAGCTATTTCGTTGTGATTATAACCTTCAATGGCATAAAGATTAAAAACTGTCCTATATCCATTTGGAAGCGATTGTATGAGTTTCATTAATTCGTCGGACTCAAAATCTAAACTTTGATCATAAGAATTAAGAGATTCATTTACCTCATCTATTCCCACTTCGAGCATTTTTTTACTTCTGAGATACATCAAAGCCTCGTTCACTACTAATCTTTTTGCCCAACCTTCAAAACTTCCTTTAAAGCCAAACTGACTAACTTTATTAAAAATCTTCATCATGCTTTCCACCATCAGGTCTTCAGCGGCCATTCGATCACTAATATATCTGCAACAAATAGCTAAAAATCTAGGTGAAAACTTTTCATAGAACATACGCTGAGCATAAGCGTCTCCCTTTATGAGAGCCTTAGCTAAATCGTACTCAGTTTCGAAAAGTGATAAAATTTTTGCCATATAATCGGTTTCAATCTCAAGATGCAATTTTTTTATGTTAGGGTTGCATTATATTTGTAAAAAAATATAAGCTTATGTTTACATCTTTTGTGGAATCATTGAAAGCGATTCATCCAATAAAAAAGGAAACTGAAAAACTACTTATCAAAAAACTTACTCGCCATACGGGTAAGGCTGGCGATATACTGGTAAAAGCAGGCGATATAAATGACAGGCTTTACTTTATAGAAAAAGGTCTGGTAAGATCATATTATACCTTAGAAGAAAATAAAACAAAAACTGATGTTACTTCATGGTTTGTGGGCGAATTTGGTTTTATCTATATACCACACAGTTACATTCCAAAAGTTCCTTCTGTAGAAACTATCGAACTTTTGGAGGATTCAGAGATGATTTCGATAACAAACAAGGCCATGCAAGAGTTGTATGATACGGTTCCCGAGGCCAATTACATTGGGCGTATTCTGACAGAAATGTATTTGGTAATGTATGACGAACGCGTCCGTTTTATGAGAATGATGAGTGCACAAAAACGAAATGATGCTTTCAGGGATATGTTTCCGGATATTTATGAAAGAGCACCAAAAAAATATATTGCCTCGTTTTTGGGCCTCTCGCCTGAAACCTTGAGTAGAGTAAGAAAAAAAGCGTAGTTTGAATTTTCCAGAAAGAAAAGATAATAAATGACGATTTTAGATCAAATAATAGAAAATAAAAAAATTGAAGTAGCCCGAGCTAAAGAAAAAGTGACTTTTGAAGAACTTAAAAGTTTGGTTTATTTTCAAAGAGAGACCATTTCTTTAAAATCGGCATTATTAGCAGAGAATTCAACAGGAATTATTTCGGAATACAAAAGAAAATCACCATCAAAAGGAGATATTAACGTAGGTGCGGGAATAGCTGAAACCACTTTGGGATACACAAAAGCTGGAGCAGCAGGTATAAGTGTACTCACGGACACTGTTTTTTTTGGCGGCTTCAAAGAAGATTTATTGATTGCTCGGGAAAAGAACCCAACTACTCCACTACTCAGAAAAGACTTCATGATAGATGAATATCAGCTATTTGAAGCTAAAGCTTGGGGGGCTGATGTGATTTTACTAATCGCAGCTAATTTAGAAAGCTCAGAGATAGAATCATTGAGCAAAAAAGCACATGAATTAGGTTTAGAAGTCCTTTTGGAAGTTCATGATCAAGCCGAAATAGACAAAAGCCCGATGCAAAATGTGGATATTGTGGGTGTAAATAATCGAAATCTTAAAAATTTTGCAGAAAATAACGTGAATGCCTCGATTGAACTTTATGATTTTATCCCGAATGAAAAAGTAAAAATATCAGAAAGTTGTATCAGCCATCCAGATACAGTAAAACAATTGAGAGAAATAGGATACAAAGGATTTTTGATGGGAGAAAATTTCATGAAAACAAATAATCCACCTAAAGCATTAGAGGAATTTGTACAATTAATAATGTAAAACATTTGTCTCATTAGCTTAATACCTCAGTGCCTTTAAATAAATCAAAATGCTAAAAATTAAAGTTTGCGGAATGCGGGATAGTCAGAATATACTGGCTTTGGCGGAGTTGCAACCAGATTTTATGGGGTTTATTTTTTATGAAAAATCAGCAAGGTTTACTGGTGATATTTTAGACAAAAAAACGCTCAAAAGTTTACCGAAAAATATCAAAAAGACAGGGGTATTTGTAAACGAGAAATTTGAAATTTTACTAAAAACTTGTAAAGAATTTAATTTAGATTTTGTTCAATTACATGGAAATGAGACCATTGGTTTATGTGAAAAATTAAAAAGTGAAGGTTTAAAAATCATAAAAGTATTCTCTATTGATAATTCTTTTGATTTTGCTGAAACTACTCCTTTTGAGACGTTTATCGATTATTTTCTATTCGACACCAAAGCCGATGGCGGATACGGCGGCCATGGAAAAACATTCGACTGGCAAATTTTAGATAATTATACTGGTGAAAAGCCTTTTCTATTAGCAGGTGGGATATCGTTAGAAAACTTGGAGGATTTGAAAAAAATTAGAAATATGAATTTTGCGGGAATTGACGTCAATAGCAAATTTGAAATAAGCCCCGCGAATAAAAATATTGAAGCCTTAAAAGAGCTTTTTGAAAAAATAAGAATATGAAAAGTCTAAAAGAAAACTCACCGTTTCAGGTGGATGAAAGAGGATACTACGGGAACTATGGCGGAGCGTTTATTCCAGAAATGCTTTATCCAAATGTAGAGGAGCTACGTGAAAACTATCTCCAAATCATGTATGAACCTAGTTTTCAAGAAGAATTTCAGCGTTTACTGAAAGATTATGTAGGTCGCCCTACACCGCTTTTTCATGCAGAGAGACTTTCAGAAAAATACAAAACCAAAGTTTATCTGAAAAGAGAAGACCTTTGTCATACCGGTGCCCACAAGGTAAACAATACCCTTGGTCAAATATTATTGGCCAAAAAACTTAATAAAAAGAAAATCGTTGCTGAAACTGGAGCCGGACAACACGGTGTGGCCACCGCCACCATGTGTGCGTTAATGGGCCTGGAGTGTATTGTGTACATGGGTGAAATCGACATAGAACGCCAAGCACCCAATGTGGCCCGAATGAAAATGCTCGGTGCGGAAGTGAGACCAGCAAAAAGTGGATCAAGAACTCTCAAAGATGCCACCAATGAAGCCATGAGACACTGGATAAACAACCCGACTGATACGCATTATATCATCGGTTCTGTAGTGGGTCCTCACCCCTACCCCGACATGGTGGCCAGATTCCAGTCGGGTATTTCTGAGGAAATTAGAACCCAGCTTTTTGAGCAAACAGGATCAGAAAACCCAGATTATGTTATAGCTTGTGTGGGTGGTGGATCAAACGCCGCAGGTACTTTTTATCATTTCTTAGATGAACCATCTGTTAAAATAATAGCTGCTGAAGCCGCAGGACATGGTGTAAAAAGTGGCAAATCAGCAGCAACAACGTTTCTTGGTAAACCTGGCATCTTGCATGGAAGTAAAAGCTTACTAATGCAAACTTTTGATGGTCAAGTGGTAGAGCCACATTCTATTTCTGCTGGCTTGGATTATCCTGGTATCGGGCCACTTCATGCACATTTGTGGGAAAACAAAAGGGCTACCTTCTACGGAATTACTGATGAGGAGTCTTTGACAGCAGGATTTGAACTTACCAAATTGGAAGGCATTATACCGGCCATAGAATCGAGCCACGCTTTGGCAGTTCTGAATTACTTAGGTGCAGGAAAAGATGAAACCGTAGTAATCGGACTTTCAGGCAGAGGTGATAAGGATTTGGCAACTTATATGAAGCATTTGTAAGAATTTCAGTCTTAAAACGACCTGTTTTGGACTCCAAATTTCATTTTGGATCTCATTTTTTTGCCATAGTTATTTCTATTTAATTTTTAATCCAAACATAAGTTTATTATTTCTTCCCAATTAATTTTATTAAAAGGAAGGTATTTCTATTTTTGTTGAAATAATAAAAATTACAACATTCAACCATTCCCAAATATGCAAATTTTCAGTTCCTTAACTTTCAAATCATTCTTGTTCGCGGCTTTATTTATGGCAATTTCAACAGCTGGTTTTTCACAAAAAAAAGAACTACGACATGTAGTAATGTTCAAATTCAAGGACACCTCATCTGCAGCCGATGTTAAAAAAGTTGAAGATGCTTTTCACGGACTAAAAGACAAAATCAAGCAAATAAAAGACTACGAATGGGGCACCAACAACAGCCCTGAAGGACTTGATAACGGCTTTACTCACTTATTTTTTGTGACTTTCAAGAGTGAAGAAGACAGAGCCATATATTTGCCTCATCCTGACCACAAAGCATTTGTAGAAGTTTTGATGCCACATCTTGATAAAGTTATGGTTTTAGATTATTGGGCAAAAAAATAAGTCACAATAATGAATCTCAATCTCAAAGAAAAAGTAATAATTGTTACAGGCGGAGCCAAAGGAATTGGAGAGGCAATTTCGTCACAATTGGCACTTGAAGGTGCATTTCCGGTAATTATCGGAAGAAATGCAAAAGATAACGAATTAGCTATTGAGAAAATAACAGCGGCTGGAGGCTTTGGATTTACGGTGGAAGCCGAATTATCAAATCCAGATGAGTGCAAAAAAGCTGTTGATACCGTTTTGGCCAGGTTTGGAAAAATACATGGCTTGGTTAACAATGCAGGAGCAAACGACGGAATAGGTCTCGAAAACGGTGATTACGAAGGCTTTATGGCTTCATTGCATCGCAACGTGGTCCATTATTATTTATTGGCAAAATATTGTCTGCCATCGTTGATAGAAACCAAGGGGTCTATCGTAAACGTTACTTCGAAAACCGCAGAAACTGGTCAAGGGGGCACTTCAGGCTATGCAGCAGCCAATGGAGCTCGCAACGCATTGACTAGAGAATGGGCGGTGGAATTGTTAAAATATGGCATTCGAGTAAACTCCGTGGTGGTGGCAGAATGTTATACCCCACTTTACGACAAGTGGATAAAAACCTTGCCCAATCCGGAAGAAACTTTAGAAAAAATAAAGGATAAAATTCCGTTAGGAAAACGCATGACCACTGCCGAAGAATTGGCAAATATGGTGGTTTTTCTATTATCAAATCGCTCTAGTCATACCACTGGCCAGCTCATTCATGTAGATGGTGGTTATGTGCATTTGGATAGGGCATTGTTGTGAGAAAATTCAGGGTGTCGGTTGTATCAATACAACCGACCTTATATATCCTCATCCAATCTCCAAAAACCTCACCTCAATACCTTTCAATAGTTCCTTGGTTCTGTTTGGGCGAGCATCTGTCAGAAAAACCTGTCCAAATACTTTATTGTCAATCATTTCAACTAACTTTTTGATGCGTTTCTCATCTAACTTATCAAAAATATCGTCGAGTAAAAGAATAGGTTTGAAGCCTTTTATCTGATTAAGAATATCAAACTGAGCCATTCTGATAGCCATAATAAAGGATTTTCGTTGGCCTTGCGAAGCAAATTTTTTCACGGCCTTTCCCTCCATCCAAAACTCATAATCGTCTTTGTGAATTCCTTTTGTTGTACGTTGAGCTGCCAAATCATTAGCAATGGATTTCAGAAAAATTGCCTCAAAGTTTTCATTCGCCCACTCGGAGTTATAGTTAATTTCTACAATTTCTCTATTATCAGAGAGTTCGTCATAATGCTTTTTAAAGATTGGCAGAAACTGCTTGGTAAAATCATTTCGAAATTCAAAAATCTTTTTTCCTGTCACCAAAAGCTGATCAGAATAAATCTTGACCAAATCTTCATCGAAATAATTATGCTCTGCAAATTGTTTCAACAGACTATTGCGTTGATCAAGCGATTTATTATATGCCAAATACAGTTTTAAATAATCTGCGTCAATTTGTGAAAGTATGCCATCAAATAGTTTTCTTCGTGTCTCACTTCCATCACGGATGAGATCTGTATCGTCAGGAGCAATCAATACTACTGGATATTTCCCAATATGTTCGGAGATTTTTTCGTAAGGTACTTTGTCATAAAAAAATGATTTTTTCCCACCTCTTTGCATCGAGCAAGTGATTAACTCCTCACCAAAACGACCCTCAATTTGTGCAAAATCTTCTTCAAATTTAATACTCAAAGCATCCTGGCTGTGAATAGAACTTTTACACAACGACAGAAAATAAACGGCATCTAGCAGATTGGTTTTGCCACTTCCATTTTTACCAACTATACAGTTCAATCCCTCCGAAAACTCAAAAAATTGGTTTTCGTAATTTCTAAAATTGGACAACTGGAGTTTTTCTAAGTGCATATTGACTACAAAGGTGAGGAAGAAATGCGGATTGGTCAAATTCCAACATTATTCTTTTGAGCATTAAGAAAGAATAAAAAAATAAAATATTTTGATATTGAGTTAAATACAACACACAAACAAATACACAAAAAACTTGGTTAAGTATATTAAGAGTCATTCAAATGAACAAGAATATCCATGGAAATCACGATTAAACAAACTTCAGAATTAATAGCTTCAAATTGGAAAATTACTGAAGGAAAGCTTCACAAACTATTCAATTTCAAAAACTACACTGAGGTAGTTAATTTCACCAAAAAGGTGTATGAAATAGTAGAAAAGCACAACCATCATCCTGAAATAATTGTCAATTATAGCAAAGTAGACGTATCTGTAAATAACCACGAAGAGAAAAACATCTCCGACAAATGCTATCTTTTAGCCAAAGACATAGATTTTATCAATAATATTCCTTCTATTTAGTTTTAATTCTTATTTTTGCAATCCAAAAAATTCTAAGCGAAAACTTTATGGCAACCAGCAAAAAGAAAGAGGCAGCTCAAGTAAAATATACAAAAGAACAATATATCTTTTGGTATGAAACTATGCAGTTGCAACGCAAATTTGAAGAAAAAGCAGGTCAATTATATGGTCAGCAAAAAATCAGAGGTTTTTGTCATTTATATATAGGTCAAGAAGCGTGTTCTTCAGGAGCAGTTTCAGCATTAGAAAAAGGCGACAAATACATCACTGCTTACCGTGACCACGGTCATCCCTTGGTGTTGGGTACTGACCCTAAGCGTATCATGGCAGAGCTTTATGGCAAAGTAACGGGTACCACCAAAGGTAAAGGAGGTTCGATGCACATTTTCGATAAAGAAGTGGGTTTTGTAGGCGGCCATGGTATAGTAGGTGCACAAATACCTATGGGTGCTGGTTTGGGTTTTGCTGAGAAATACTTAAATACAGGCAAAGTTTGTATCTGCTATTTTGGTGATGGAGCCACTCGTCAAGGTGCTTTACATGAAGCTTTTAACATGGCCATGACTTGGAAAATACCGACTATTTTTGTTGTAGAAAATAACGGATATGCAATGGGTACATCCGTAGAAAGAACCTCAAACGTAAGAGAGCTCTACACATTGGCAGAAGCCTATGATATGCCAGCTGAGCCAGTTGATGCGATGGACGTTGAAATTGTACATGAAGCAGTTGGTAGAGCAGCTGAGAGAGCTAGAAAAGGTGATGGTCCGACGTTTTTGGAATTCAAAACATACAGATTCAGAGGTCATTCGATGTCTGACCCACAAAAATATCGTACCAAAGAAGAGGTTGCAGAATGGAAACAAAGAGATCCAATCGAATTGATAAAGGACAGAATTTTGTCTCTGAAAATTGCTACTGAAGAAGAACTAAGTGCTATCGATGCTAAAATAAAGGTTCAAGTTGAAGAATCTGTGACATTTGCTGAGGAGTCACCTTGGCCTAAACCAGAAGAGGCTTTTGAAGACATTTATGTTCAGCAAGATTATCCATTCTTGAGAGAATAAAAATATAATATGTAATTAAAGACCGACAATTCGGTCTTTTTTTTGTGCTAAAATCGTTTTGGCACATTTTTTAGGAGTTTTTATATAAATTTTATGAAGGTTTTTCATAAATTTGCACTCCAAAAATTTTGAACAAAAGAAAAATGGCTGATAAAGACAATAAGGGTATAGAAATTATAGAAAATGCTGACGCACTGAAAAAAGAATTTTTCAAGTACGAAGGGCTTTTAGAAAAAAACTCAAAAATACTTACTTACATTGGTGGTGCAATAATAGCAATTGTTGCTCTCTATTTTGGTTACAAATACTACACAGATACCCAAGAAAAAGAAGCACAAGTTGCACTTTATGATGCAGTTTTCTCTTTCGAGGCAGACTCGCTTAATCAAGCATTAAAAGGTAAAGGTGGAAACGAAGGCTTATTATCTTTGGCTGATAATTACAGCGGCACAAAAGCTGGTAAATTAGCGAGCCTATATGCTGGAATAGCTTTGATGAAACAAGCGAAATATGCAGAGGCGATTGAAAGATTGGATAAGTTCTCGTCTGATGACCAAGTATTACAAGCTAGGGCTTATTCATTAATAGGTGACTGCTACATGGAAACCAAGAAAGTGGAAGATGCTATTACTTACTATGAAAAAGCTTCAAATCACAAACCGAACAAGTTTTCTACTCCAGGTTATATGATGAAATGGGCCAATGCTCTTACTGAGACTAAACAAACAAAAGAAGCTATTGAAGTTTACGGCGATATCATAAACAAATATCCTACTGGCACAGAAACCTTATTGGCTAAAAAGTACAAATCGAGAATAGAAACCGAAATTGGCGAATAACCGAGATTAAAAATATTAAAAATCAAAGGGATAAGCCATCAGGTTTATCCCTTTTTTGTATCAAATATATAAAGAACTATGTCTTCTGCTCATAAAAACCTTAGTATTTTCAAAACAGAAAACCTGCCCGACATAAGTTGGAAAAAGTTCGTGGTCATCGTTGCTGAGTGGAACGATGATATCACCGAACCGCTTGCTCAAGGAGCAATAGATACACTTCTAAAGTACGGTGCAAAAGAATCTAACATTCTGAAAGTTTATGTTCCTGGAAGTTTTGAACTAAGTTATGGCTCGCAAGTATATGCCCAAAAAGCTGAAATAGATGCCGTTATAGCAATTGGATGTGTAATTCAAGGAGAAACCAAACACAATGATTATATCAATCATGCAGTGGCTGGTGGATTAACTGAAGTTTCTTTGAAGTATAATAAACCCGTAATATTTGGGGTATTAACACCCAACACGCATCAGCAAGCCCTAGACAGAGCTGGTGGTATACATGGCAACAAAGGCGATGAAGCTGCAATTACAGCTATAAAAATGTTGGGTTTAAAATAATACCAATGAAAAATTTAAGACTAACGATTTTAGAATAATGATTTTAGATTTTAAAGAATGACTAGGTTTCAACTTCAAGATAGATTAATTGATTTTTCGGTTTTGGCTATTGACGTTGTTGACGGTTTAATATCGAGTAAAGCAGGAAACCATCTCGGCGGGCAATTAGTACGGTCAGCAACTTCATGTCCATTGAATTATGGCGAAGCTCAAAGTGCTGAATCAAGCAAAGACTTTGTTCACAAGATGAGTGTTGTTTTAAAAGAGTTGAGAGAAACTTGGGTTTGTCTTGAAATAATAAGAAAAGCCAAATTGACTCCAAACTCAAATCAACTAACAACTATCTCTAAAGAAAACAATGAGTTAATATCAATTTTTGTAAAAAGCATAGAAACTTCCAAAAACAAGTCACAATTAAAAAAATCTTAAATCTTAAGAAAATCGATTGATTTAAATCCTAATTCAAAAATCGTTAATCTTTAATCGAAAATAATCAATTCAAAGTCAAAAAGATATAATATGCAAGTTTGGAAATTTGGTGGCACTTCTGTAGGAAAGCCAGAAAGAATGAAATCAATCAGAAACCTTGTTACAGAAGATAAAACAAGGAAAATAGTGGTGTTGTCGGCATTGTCTGGTACCACAAACGGCCTCTTGGCTATCGGCGAGGCTATCAAGCAGCACAAAAATACTGAGGCTTTGGAAAACATTTCAAGCCTAAAAAACCACTACCAAACATTCATTGAAGAACTTTACTCTACACCAGAGGGCTTAGCCCAAGGCCAAAAAATCATAGACACTGAATTTGATTTTATAGCTTCTTTGGTGAATATTAGTCCGTTTACACTGAAACAAGATAAAGAATTAGTTGCTCAAGGCGAGATACTTTCAACCCAAATGTTCGCTACTTACATGGAAGAAGTGGGCGACAGCGTGGTGTTGATTCCTGCTCTTGATTTCATGCGAATAGATGCCGACAACGAGCCTGAGCTTGCTGTGATTGAAGAAAAACTTGGTCATCTTTTGTCAAAACAAACTGACAAACAAATAATTGTAACACAAGGATTTATATGCAGAAATCCCCGTGGAGAAGTAGATAACTTAAAGCGTGGCGGTTCTGACTACACAGCTTCCTTGATTGGCGGAGCAACCGTTTCTGAAGAAATACAAATTTGGACCGACATAGACGGCATGCACAACAACGACCCAAGAATAGTGAAGCGAACATTCCCTGTGCGTGAGTTGAGCTTTGAAGAAGCGGCTGAATTGGCCTACTTTGGTGCCAAAATACTGCATCCAAGCACTATAACTCCCGCCAAAATGAAAGGTGTTCCTGTAAGATTGAAAAACACCATGGAGCCAAATGCTCCTGGCACTTTGATAAAATCGGATGTTTCGCATAACTCTGAAATCACAGCAATTGCCGCAAAAGACAACATCACAGCCATTTACATTCATTCTACCAGAATGCTGAATGCATATGGGTTTTTAAGAAAAGTGTTTGAAGTTTTCGAAAAATACAAAACACCGGTAGACATGATAACCACTTCTGAGGTTTCGGTGGCTGTAACGATAGACAATAGCGAGAATCTCGATAAAATAACCGAGGAACTTAATCAAATTGCTGATCTTGAGCCTCATGATTTCAACCAAAGTATTATTTGTATTGTGGGTAATTTCATGGCAGATAAAGCAGGCATAGCCATAAAAGTTATGAACGCCTTGAAAGATATTCCTGTGAGAATGATTGCCTACGGTGCTTCAGAACACAATATGTCTATTTTGGTAGATACAAAAGATAAAAATGCAGCATTAGAAGCTTTAAACGAAGGGCTGTTTAAATTTGAATAAAAATGCAAAAATCCCTCTCAGATGTTTTCGAGAAAGACCTCATTAGACTTAAATTAGAAATTGAAGCGTATAACAACGAAGAAAAACTTTGGATAAAAGCTGAAGGAATCAACAATTCGGCAGGAAACTTGTGTTTACATATATTGGGAAATCTAAACAATTACGTTGGAGCTATTCTGGGAAATACTGGTTATGTAAGAAATAGACCAGCGGAGTTTTCAGAAAAAACATCCAAAGGATTTCTTATAAAATCATTGGAAGAAACCACCGAAATGGTAAAAAATATAATTTTGGGTTTAGATTCATCCGTTTTCGACCAAACATACCCCGATAATGTATTTGGCCATGAAATGAAAACAGACTATTTCTTGATTCATCTTTTAGGACATCTCAATTATCATTTAGGACAAATAAATTATCATAGAAGAATATTATGTTACAACTGAATTTCATCAAAGAAAACAAAGACCTGACCATCGCTGGTCTGGAGAGAAAGTATTTTAAAAATGCCACTGAAACTGTTGAGCAGGTTTTGTCTTTGGATCAAAACCGCAAAGACACACAGCTAGAATTGGACAATACTTTGGCTCAATCCAACAACTTGGCCAAGGAAATTGGTAGTTTGATGAAAGAAGGCAAAAAAGACGATGCAGAAGCCATAAAAGGCAAAACTGCAGTACTTAAGGCCACTTCTAAAAACCTCGAAGAAAGACTAAAGGAATTGGAAGAATCGCTTCAAGAGGTGTTGGTGACCATGCCCAATTTGCCGCATGAAAGTGTACCAGACGGAAGAACACCAGAAGAAAACTTAAATATTTTTTCCCAAGGTGAAATTCCAAAACTTCATGCAGAAGCACAACCTCATTGGGACTTAATAAAAAAATATGACATCATAGACTTCGAACTGGGTAACAAAGTATCTGGAGCAGGTTTCCCTTTTTACAAAGGCAAAGGAGCAAAAATCCAACGTGCTTTGATAAATTTCTTCTTGAATGAAGCCGAAGCCGCCGGATATTTTGAAGTGCAGCCTCCAATAGTTATCAATGCTGCCTCAGGATTTGGAACTGGACAATTGCCCGACAAAGAAGGTCAAATGTACCATGCAACCGCCGATGATTTGTATTTGATCCCAACCGCTGAGGTGCCTATTACCAACATGTATAGAGATGTTATATTGAATGACAATGATTTACCAATAAAAAACGTAGCCTACACACCTTGTTTCCGTAGAGAAGCGGGTAGCTGGGGTGCACATGTGAGAGGTTTAAACAGGCTTCATCAATTTGATAAGGTAGAAATTGTACAGGTTCGTAAGCCAGAAGAATCTTACCAGGCACTAGAAGAAATGTTAGAACATGTAAAAGGTTTACTTACAAAACTAGAGTTGCCATTCAGAATTCTTCGTTTGTGCGGGGGCGATATGAGCTTCACTTCTGCTCTAACCTTCGATTTTGAAGTTTTCTCAGCGGCTCAAGAGCGTTGGTTAGAAGTCAGCTCGGTTTCTAATTTTGAAACGTACCAAGCCAACAGACTCAAACTAAGGTATAAAGTTGATGGTAAAACCAGGCTTTTACATACCTTAAATGGTTCAGCATTGGCCTTACCAAGAATCTTGGCAGCAATATTAGAAAACAACCAAACCTCCGAAGGTATAAAAGTACCTAAAGCACTCCAAGCTTTTTGTGGATTTGAAATGATAAAATAAATCAAAACCTTCAAGAAAAATCTTGAAGGTTTTTTGTTTAACAATAATTTCCAAAAACATTACTAATCAAAATGTGTTTAAGTATCAAAAAATAAATCTAAATTTTTACAGAAAATCAACATCATTTTACCAATAAATTTTAGTATTTATATTGATTCTAAACGGTTTCAGAGTTAGATTTGAAGCTCGAAAGTAAATTGGATTTTTCTAAGTATTTACTATTAATTAAATTTTAAAAATATAACATGTCTTGGTTAACAAAAACTTTAACAAGCTCCATAGGTAAAAAACTACTGATGGCTCTTACTGGCTTGTTTCTTTGTACTTTTTTGGTGGTGCATTTAATAGGTAACCTACAATTATTCAAAAATGACGGTGGTTATGCATTTAACAATTATGCTGTCTTTATGACCACATTCCCACTGATTAAAGTTGTATCTTATGTAAACTATGCATTGATACTTTTCCATGCTTTTTGGGGGCTTTACATTACCTACAAAAACCGTCAGGCTCGTCCGATTGGGTATGCTGTAGTAAAAAACTCATCAAGCGTATTTAGTCGCAATATGGCCATCCTAGGTACAATCCTTTTGGTTTACTTGGTTGTTCACATGAGTGACTTTTGGTACAGATATCACAACGAAGCTTTGCCTTATGTAAAATATACCGAGCAGATTGCTTCAGGAAATATTGAAACAACTCCGATGGAAATTGGTTATACTCAAGAAACCAAAAAAGTGGAAACTTTTAACGAGGAAGCAGGAACAAAGACAGTAATTGTTAAAGATTTATACAACGTTGTCTCTTTCTCTTTTCAAAACATTTTGTTAGTATTGTTTTATGTACTTTCAATGTTTGCTGTTGCTTTTCACTTATTTCACGGCTTTCAAAGTGCATTTCAAACTTTGGGCTGGAGTCATCCTAAATACACTCCACTTGTAAAAGGTTTAGGTGTTTGGGTGTTTGCGGTACTTATTCCAACTGGATACGCAGCAATGCCCCTTTATTTTTATTTTTTTAAATAATTTTAGTTTAATTATAAAAAAATGGCAACAATAAAATTGGACGCTAAGGTGCCTGAGGGCCCAATAGGTGAAAAGTGGACGAAATATAAATCTTCTGTACCATTGGTAAACCCAGCCAACAAGCGTAGTCTTGAAATTATAGTGGTGGGAACAGGCCTTGCAGGTGCTTCTGCGGCAGCATCTTTGGCTGAAATGGGCTACAAAGTAAAAACATTCTGTTTTCAAGATTCTCCTCGAAGAGCTCACTCCATTGCAGCTCAAGGAGGCATAAATGCAGCCAAAAATTATCAAAACGACGGCGACTCTACTTATAGATTGTTTTACGATACCATTAAAGGTGGCGACTACCGTGCAAGAGAAGGAAATGTTCATCGTTTGGCAGAAGTTTCAGCCAGTATAATAGATCAATGTGTCGCTCAAGGTGTACCATTTGCTCGTGATTACGGCGGCATGTTACGTAACCGTTCGTTTGGTGGTACGCAAGTTCAACGTACGTTCTATGCAGCTGGACAAACTGGTCAGCAGCTACTTTTGGGAGCTTATTCTGCCCTTGAGAGACAAATAGGCAAAGGTTCTGTTATCAATTATTCTCGCCATGAAATGCTTGATGTAGTTAAAATAGACGGCAAGGCTAGAGGAATTATAGCAAGAAATCTTATAACTGGTGAGTTAGAAAGACATTTCGGACACGCTGTATTACTTTGTACGGGTGGATACGGAAATGTATTTTATCTTTCTACAAACGCCATGGGAAGTAATGTAACAGCGGCTTGGAAAGCACACAAACAAGGAGCTTTATTTGCCAATCCATGTTTTACACAAATACACCCTACTTGTATTCCTGTTTCTGGCGATCATCAATCGAAATTGACTTTGATGTCTGAGTCGCTTCGTAACGACGGCCGTATATGGGTTCCAAAACAAAAAGACGATAAACGTGCAGCCAACGATATACCAGAAGAAGAAAGAGATTATTACTTGGAGCGTCGTTATCCTGCCTTTGGTAATTTGGTACCAAGAGACATCGCATCACGTGCTGCCAAAGAAAGATGTGATGCTGGATATGGTGTAGGAGTAACTAAAATGGCTGTATATCTAGATTTCAAATCGAATTTAATTAACAAATACGGTAGAGCAGAAGCCACTAAATTGGGTATCGAAAACCCGGATTTAGACACTTTGATTCGTCTTGGAAAAGAAGTCGTAAAAGAAGAATACGGTAACTTGTTTGACATGTATAAGCAAATTACAGGCGAAGACCCCTACGAAGTGCCAATGATGATATATCCTGCAGTACACTATACCATGGGTGGAGTTTGGGTAGATTATAACTTAATGACTACTGTTCCAGGCCTTTATTGTTTAGGAGAAGCCAACTTCTCCGACCACGGAGCCAACCGTTTGGGAGCTTCGGCCCTAATGCAAGGATTGTCTGATGGATACTTTGTGATTCCTTATACGATTGGTTCGTATTTATCGGCTGAAATCAAAACCAAATCGATTTCAACTGATCACGAGGCATTTGTGGAAGCAGAGAAAGCAACGCGTGAAAGAATTGAGAAATTAATTAATATCAAAGGCAAGCAATCGCCAGAATCGTTCCACAAAAGATTAGGAAAAATCATGTGGGAAAAATGCGGAATGGCAAGAAATGAAAAAGGTTTAACCGAAGCTATTGCTGAAATTCAAGCCTTGAAAAAAGAATTCTGGAGTGATTTGAGGGTTTTAGGAGAAATAGATGGTTTCAACCCAGAGCTTGACAAAGCTGGCCGTGTGGCTGACTTTATCGAATTGGGTGAACTAATGTGTATCGATGCTTTGAACAGAAATGAATCGTGCGGAGGCCACTTTAGAGAAGAATACCAAGAAGATGGCGGCGAAGCAATGCGTGACGACGAAAACTTTATGTATGTAGCTGCATGGGAACACAAAGGCGAGAGCCAGTGGGAGCTGCACAAAGAAGAGCTTAAATATGAGAATATTAAAATAGCTCAACGTAACTATAAATAATTATTTCAATTTTTTTTGAATTATGAGCACAGGTAATATGACCATTAATCTGAAAGTTTGGAAACAAAAAAACGCCAAAACTTCGGGTAATTTAGAAACATATAAAGTTGATCAAGTTTCGCCAGACATGTCATTTTTAGAGATGTTTGACGTTTTAAACGAGAAACTTGTACAGGAAAACAAAGAACCGATAGCATTTGACCATGATTGCCGTGAAGGTATCTGTGGGATGTGCTCGATGTATATCAATGGCCAACCGCACGGTCCATTGGAGGGAGTAACTACCTGTCAGTTACACATGAGAACCTTCAAAGATGGCGATACTATCGTTGTGGAACCATGGAGGTCAGCAGCATTTCCTGTTATAAAAGACTTGGTAGTAGATCGAACAGCGTTTGACAGGATCATTGCTTCAGGAGGTTTTGTGTCTGTAAATACGGGTAATGCTCAAGACGCAAACAACTTGGCAATTGGTAAAGACAAAGCCGACATGGCCTTTGCTGCAGCTGCTTGTATTGGTTGCGGAGCCTGTGTGGCGGCTTGTAAAAACGCTTCTGCTATGCTATTTGTTTCAGCAAAAGTTTCTCAATTGGCTTTATTACCCCAAGGCCAGCCAGAAAGAGAATCAAGAGCACTTAACATGGTGGCACAAATGGATGCCGAAGGATTTGGTGCATGTACCAATACAGGAGCTTGTGCCGCTGAATGTCCAAAAGAAATTTCTCTTGACAATATTGCCAGACTAAATAGAGAGTTTTTGGGAGCAAGTATTAGCAGCCAAGAAGCTTAAAAATATTACAAAAATCTTTAGCTGAATTCAATAGTTTTATTAACTTTGCATCAAAGTTGTGTGGATTTAGTAGCGAGACACCCACGTCGGTTTCCGGTGTGGGTGTTTTTTTATGTATTATTTCTATGTAAATTCTCCGATTTTTGCTCGTTTATATTATTTAATTTGAAATTTATACCGATTTTTGCATTTTAGATACAAAAGACAAACTATCAGGCTTAGCCAAACAATATGGAAGGATTAATTATGGCCGCTCAGCTTTTGCTGGCACTCACGATTTTAGTAGGACTACACGAATTTGGGCATTTTATATTTGCAAGAATCTTCAATATCAGAGTCAATAAATTTTATATTTTCTTTGACTTCCTGTTTCCGCTTCCAAATGTCCTGAACTTTGCTCTGTGGAAAAAGAAAAAAGGCGATACAGAATACGGTCTTGGTTGGTTTCCATTGGGCGGATATGTGGATATCGCAGGCATGATAGACGAAACCAAAGATGCTTCTCAACTATCTTCAACCCCTGAGCCTTGGGAATTCAGATCTAAACCAGCTTGGCAAAGACTTTTTGTAATGTTGGGCGGTATTATTGTTAATGTTATTTTAGGTATATTGATTTTTTCGGGTGTAAAATACGTTTGGGGAGATGAAGATTATACAAGAGAGGAAATAAACAAAAGAGGAATATTTGCCTACCCTATAGCTGAAAAAATTGGATTAAAAACTGGTGACAAAATCACTAAAATAAATGGTAAAGATTACGCAACACTTAGTGAATTAAGAGGTTCTATCACCAATGAAAATACGCTTTTTACGGTACTCAGAGACAGTACAACCTTAGAAATTCCGATTCCAAACGAGCTTATAGATAAAGTTGCTCAAAAGAATTATTTCATAGATCCCATCATACCATTTGAAGTAGATAGAGTTACTAAAGGAATGCCAGCTGAAAAGTCAGGCTTGAGGGGTGGTGATAAAATATTAAGCTTCAATGGTAAGCCAATTACTTTTTATCAACAGATTCAGCCTTTGATAAAAAAATCAGCCAACAAAAAAGTTGACTTGGAGATTGAAAGAAAAGGAACAATCCTTCACATTCATCCAGTAGTTACCCCAGATTCGGCAATTGGATTTTATCCTAAAAGCCTTTTGGCGTCTACGAAAGCAAAATACTCTTTACCAGAGGCCTTCAAAGTAGGCTCTACTGAAGCTCTTGGAGTTATTCCGCAACAAATCAATGGTTTTGCAAGAATTTTCAAAGGACATATTTCTCCGAAAAATGCACTTACCGGTCCTGTAGGATTGGCTCAAATGTTTTCTCCAAAATGGGACTGGGAAAAGTTCTGGGGACTTACAGGATTGCTTTCAATGGCATTGGCTTTTATGAATGCCCTACCAATACCTGCCTTGGATGGTGGACACGTGATAGTCTTGCTGTATGAAATGATCAGTGGTCGTAAACCATCAGAGAAGTTTATGGAGCGTACACAACAAATCGGCACATTCATTTTATTGGCATTGATGGTATATGTATTGTTTAACGATACCATAAAACTGATATTCTAAAAATAATGCTTAGGATTCTGCTCATATTCTGTTTTTTAAACACAAATTGGAGTCCTAAGCATGATTTTCATACTTCACTCACAGAAATTAATTTTAATCCAAAAACGAGTTCTTTAGAATTATCTGTGCGAGTTTTTACAGATGATTTAGAACTAACACTCACCAATTTTAACAAGGGAAAACTTATAAAAATTGAAGACCCCGAAGCTATCGTGGATCCGCTCATTGAGCAATACATCAGAAAAAACCTCGCACTGATTTCGCCTGAAAAAGAAGTGAAATTTGGAAAATTTTATGGAAAAGAAAAAGAGGCTGATGCTACTTGGATTTACCTTGAAATATTTGACTGTAAACAATTGAAAAATTTCACACTATACAATACCATAATGCAAGAAATGTTTGAAGATCAGACCAATCTAGTGAACATTATCTACCCATCTCAGAAAAAAACCATCGTTTTTGATTCTGAAACGAAAGTCTCTACTTGGCCATTTTAGTGCAAATTTTAAAGACAAAATCTGGATAGTATGCTTGCATAACATCAAAAATGCTTAGTTTTGCAAAACTATTGATTAGAATTCTTTGGGCAAGATGAAAAAAGAAAAAACCTTAGACTTTCATATAAAGTGGGTTTGGCACGGTATATCACGCATGTACAATATATATGCGGCAAGCGAAGATATGACAATGTCTATTGGCTATGTTTTGCTTAATATCGACTTAGAAAAGGGTACTCCTGCTACAAAAATTGGACCTTCGATAGGTATGGAGCCAAGAAGCCTCACGAGAATGCTGAAATCTTTGGAAGAAAAAGGTTGGATTTACAGAGAGACAGACCCCATCGATAAGCGATTTGTAAATGTATTTTTAACGGATTTGGGCAAAGAAAAAAGGAGTTTTGCGAGATTGGGTGTAATTCAATTCAACAATAAACTGAGTGAAACATTATCGAAAGAGCAATTGAAAACGTTTTTTGAAGTAATTCAGCAAATAAATGAAATTGTAGACAAGCCTTCTGCAGATGCCAAAAATACAGAAATTTCTATACTCGACTAATTCTAGTCAAATGATTAAAAATTTAAAAGCATA
>JAIPAJ010000261.1 GCA_021740125.1 Leadbetterella sp.
TAGAAGACGAAAAGTATCGGTCATTCCAGTAATTGAGTACTATTTGGCTAATAAAAATTAGTACGTATATTACTTATAAACTTCTTAAATCAAAAAAAATCTTCCAAAATCTAAACTTTGGAAGATTTCTTTTTTTACACTTAAGTGTGAAAGGTAAGGCTCTATAAAAATAATTTAAACCTCCTCCACAATTAACTTAATACCATCTATCTTTTTTATCAGCACCTTCGTGCCTTCTTCAATCGACTTACCATCAGCCTGGTAGGCAATCCAATCAGACCCTCTATAAAAAACCTTCCCTTCTCCATTTAAAGGAATTTCTTTGGAAACCTTGGCAAATTCGTCTATGATTTCTTTAAATTCCGAACTGTTTTTGGTAAAAAGCTCTAGTATTCTTTTCCTAAAAAATAATAGACTTACAATCGAACTCAAAGCAAATATGATTACTTGAGTTGGAAGTTCTTCTGCCAAGCCCAAATAAACAAACAAGGCAGTCACCAATGCTCCAATTCCGAAAAATATGGCGTAAAATGAAGTAGTAAAAATTTCTAAAATGAGCAGCACTACTCCTATTATCACCCAGATATTTATACCCGATATTTCCATTTTATTTGGTATTTTCTTGTTTGATTACGTTCATGGCTGTCGCTATAATGCTCGAAACATCGGCAAGGTTTGAAGGCAATATCATCGTATTGGTCGTTTTGGCCAACTTGCCAAACTGTTCAATATAATTCTCAGCTACTTTAAGCTGAACTGCTTGCATACCACCTTTTGATTGAATAGAATCCGCCACCAGTCTGATTGAATCTGCAGTTGCTTCGGCCACAGCTCTGATGGCATTTGCCTCACCTTCGGCTTTGTTTTTTTGTTGTTGCATTTGAGCCTCTGACTCCAAAACCACTCTTTCTCTTTCACCTTGAGCTACGTTTATCGCAAACTGCTTTTTACCTTCCGATTCTAGAATAACTGAACGTTTCTCTCTTTCAGCTTGCATTTGCTTTTCCATGGCTTGCAATACCGTAGTTGGAGGCGAAATATTCTTAATTTCATAACGAAGTACTTTTACACCCCAACCAATAGCTGCCTCGTCAATAGCAGCCACCACAGCAAGATTTATAACCATTCTTTCTACAAAAGTCTTGTCGAGGTCTATTTTGCCAATTTCACTACGCATAGTAGTTTGAGCCAACTGAGTAACCGCAAAAACGTAGTCATTAATACCGTAAGATGCCTTTTGTGGGTCTACCACTTGAAGGAAAATAACACCGTCTACCCGCACTTGAACGTTGTCGCGGGTGATACAAATCTGCTCGTGAATGTCATAAGCTTGCTCTTTCAGGCTATGCTTGTAGGCTATTCTATCAAAAAACGGGATGATAAAATTGATACCTGGCTGAAGAATTCCGTTGTATTTGCCCAATCTCTCCGCTATGAAGGCGTTTTGTTGAGGTACAACTTTGACGGCCATCATGATGACCACAACAATTAAAAGCGTAATGGCGATAAGTGAATACATATTTGTTTTGTTAAAAAGTTTAGATAAATAAATATAATACCTCAAAAATAGTCTTCACAGTGATTTGCGAAATAAAAATCGGATAAACCAAGGCAGAAAGTATGAGATTGGATATAGGCATGGACAAACGGTAATTGACATATTCAAGATTAAATATAAATATACAAGGCTAAGTTAAAGTATATCAGTGGTTTAAATTACCTTTGTACAAAATTACAGTAGTGATATTGCAAAAGACATGAGAAAAAGAATAACAGAAGATCGCAACAGCGACAGAGATTCGAGCAAAAGCTCGTTTGGCAAACCAGATTTCAAAAGGAAAGAAGGTGGTTTTAACCCAGAAAAAAGAAGTTTTGAAAAGCCTTTTCCTAAAAAAGATGGTTTTTCGAAATCCACAGGCGGAAATGACCAATTCCCAAAAAGAGAATTTAAACCCAACAATTTCAGCAAGTCAGAACCAGGAAATGATAGATTTCCTAAAAAAGAATTCAAGCCAAATACTTACGGCAAACCTGAAAGTGGAAATGACAGATTCCCAAAAAGAGATTTTAAATCAAGTACTTACGGCAAACCAGAAGGTCCATCAGAAAGATTTACGAAAAGAGACGTTGAAAACTTAGGAAACCGATATCCTGACCGAAATGCCCCAAGAAAAGATGCCAGACCAGATACGGGACGCTCAACGGATAGATTTCCCAAAAAAGAATTTAAGCCAAATACTTATGGAAAACCAACTTCTGGCTCTACAGAAAGTAGATTTCCACGCAAAGACGATCTTTTCCCAAAAACTGAAAAACGTTCAGAAGCTTTTCATAAAAGAGAATTTGGCGGTAGAAGCGAAAGACCAGAAACTGGCTACAAACCAAGAGAAGAAAATAGGGGTGGTTTTGATAACAGAAACGAAAGACCTAATTTCGAAAGAAAGGCATTTGATAGGAAAGAAAATACTTCTAAGCCTGAAATTAGCAAGTCAAACTACGGCAATAACAAAAACGCAAAGCAGGCCATCCGACCGAATTATGAAGAGGATGCATTGAAAAGTAAACTTCCACCAAAAGTTAGAACCAAAGTGGAAAGTAGTGAGACTTTTACGCCCACCATACGTCTGAATAGATACTTGGCCAATGCGGGGCTTTGCTCAAGAAGAGATGCTGACGAGTTTATAGCAAGTGGACAAATTACTGTAAACGGCGAAGTTATAACTGAAATGGGCTACCAAGTACAGCCAACCGATGTGGTAAAATATGGCAGAAAAATATTAAACAGAGAGAAATTGGTGTATGTGTTATTGAACAAACCCAAAGATTTCTTAACCACAACAGACGACCCAGAAGGTCGCAAAACCGTAATGGATTTAGTCCAAAAGGCCTGTCCAGAGCGTATTTATCCCGTCGGTAGATTAGACAGAGCCACTACGGGGCTTTTACTTATGACCAACGATGGAGAATTGGCCGAAAAACTTTCGCATCCTTCCAATGCCATGAGAAAAATATATCAGGCAGAATTGGATAAAAAAATCGAACAAGAAGACTTTGATAAAATTCTTGAAGGTGTAGAGTTGGAAGATGGAATGATTAAAGCAGATGATTTGTCTGTAATTACACCAGATCGCCAAGTGGTAGGCATAGAAATTCATAGTGGAAAAAATAGAATCGTGAGAAGAATTTTTGAATCACTGGGATATGAAGTAACGAAACTCGACAGGACCACTTATGCAGGTTTGACAAAGAAAGATTTACCAAGAGGAAATTGGAGATTTTTAACTGAAAAAGAGGTGATTAGATTGAAATACTTAATTTGAATTTGATTACTTTTGCATAAATAAACAATAAACCAAAAAACAATGGAAGAGAATAAGAAAGAAATCGTTGACCAAGCAGCAGACCAAGTAGAAAACACTACTACTGAAAAAATTGCTGAGGTATCAGATGCCGCTGCTGAGAAAATTGCAGAAGTTAAAGATGCAGCTGCTGAGAAAATTGCGGACATCAAAGAAGATACTGCTGAAGTAGTAGCGAATTTGAAAGAAGAAGCCACAGAAAAATTGGCGGAAGCTAAAGAAAAAATGACTGAGCTAGCTGAAGAAGCAACTGAAGCATTTAATACAGCAAAAGAGAAAGTAAGTGAATTAATTGATACTGAAAAAATAAAAGCCGAAGCAGCTGAGAAATTGGCAGATGCAAAAGCTATGGCTGGAAATATTGCTGAAGAAGCTACAGAGGCATTTAACGCAGCTAAAGCAAAAGTTACAGAGTTTGTAAATGCTGAAAGTGTTGCTGAATTCAAAAGCGAAGCTGCTGAGAAATTGGGAGATTTGAAGGAAGATGCAGAAGAAGCTCTTAACAAAGCAAAAGAAAAAGCCAACGAATTGGCTGGAGAAGCTGAAGAAGCCGTAACCCAAGTTGCAGCCAAAGCAAAAGGATTTTTCGCGAGACTTTTCGGAAAGTAATCAAACTAAAAACCCAATCTTACAGTTGGGTTTTTAATTAAAAATTATTTTCAATTATTTCTGAAATTATATTTTATTCTGAATGTATTATTAGTTCTATTTTATCAATAATAATATTTATTTCAGAACATAAAAATAACAAAAAAAACCTCCAAAGCTTTCACTAAGGAGGTTTATGAATTATAACAAAAATCAGTCAATCTTCACTTTTCTACTTATTCCATCCTCTCCCTGCGAAACAATCACGAAATAAATACCTTTGGCACCTTTACCAAGCTTTATTTGGCCAACATATTCTCCTTCAAAGTTCTTGGCTTCTTCTTTTGCTTTTACATTTCCTTGAAGGTCTAAAACCGTAATGTTTACATCACCAGACTTTGGGGCAAAAAACCTGATATTCAAAACGTTGGTTTCGGGCTTATTGGTAAATACATCTACACTTCTTATCGTTGAAGGCTCCATGACTTTTTTCATGCGGTCATCAAAAACCTCCAGATCAAAGTTTCTGAATTTGTGAGGAATTTCGGCCAAATGGTCAGAGAGTCTATCCATTTCGAAATTAAACTCTTGTATTCTTCCTTTTGGAAAACTTTTGCTTTTGTAAGGCATCCTACCATAACCTCTGAATACGTCCTCGTCTTCTGACCATTCAAAATCATCATCTCCATTACCCCTCACGATAACTTTAACTCTTTTTTCGCCATCTTTTCCATCCACAATTATGGAGTCTAATTGCTCATCAAGGATCATCACTTTAGAATCTCCATCTTTAAAATCAATCTCTTTCTCTGTGATTTCGATTTTGCCATTCACGTTTTTTTCTATTCTCACCTTCTTTTTGCCAGGCTTGTCTGAATCCATCACCTCTGTTTTGATTTCCTTTCTAACCTCTTTGGTTTGTGCCAAAGCTCCAAAAAATGCCATGGAGGCAACACCCATCATTATTACTTTTTTCATATAGTTTGTATTTTTTATATCAATAGACAAAATAATTTTGCAAAGGTTGCACATAAAAATATTTTGAGAATTACATTTAGTCTTAAAAAAAGTTAAATCGGATTTCAGAAGCTTTTTAATATGGTCAAAGTATGAATGCAAGGCATATCTAGCTAAAAATGCATAAAAAGAGAATTATCAAAAGGAATAAAAATTTAAAGAAATATGCTGATACGAATAGTAAAAATGACCTTCAAACAAGATAAAATCGAAGTATTCT
>JAIPAJ010000262.1 GCA_021740125.1 Leadbetterella sp.
TACTCTTGGTTTTCGAGTTGTGCATGGGAATTGGGTGAAAATACCTTATATCATGAGATTCTACAAAAAGAAGCAGATCTTCAAAAAAAAGATAACGGGTTTTATAATAGAGAAAATCTTATGAGTTTGTCAGAAAAAATATCAAAAAAGAAATAATATGCCTTGGTTTATTCCTTATCAAAATCTTGATCCTGATCAACGAGAAATTGTCGATGATATTGCTAATCAAAAATACTTTATAAACGGGTTTGCTGGAACAGGTAAGTCAGTAGTTTTAGTACATAAGTTAAGAAAAATATACGAGGATAATCCTAATGCGAAATGTTGCATTATTTCCTTCACACATGCGTTACTTGAAATGTTTAAGTTAGGAATTGAAGAGTGTGGCCTATCGAATCGTGCTTCAAATGAAATAAACTCTTGTTGTGCGATAAATGGACAAATCGATTTTGTCACGAAGTATAAATTTAAGGAAAATATAAGGAGTTCAAATCCAATTCGTTATGATTTTATTTTAATTGATGAAGTTCAGGATTTATGTTTGTCTGATTTAAATAATGTAATAAGAAGCCGAACAAATCATATTTATTTAGGGGGGGATGACAATCAGTCAATTTATGATAAAGACCCCAAAGATAAGGAGCCTACATTAACCCCAGATATAATTACAAGAGTTGTTCAACCTCAAGAAAAACTATTAGTAACATTATGGCGAATAACCCCCTCAATTCTCAGAGTAGCTAAGTTAATTATGCCCGAATTAGAAGAGAAATTGCTAGGCACACGTTTTGGCCACACACGAGATGAAGATGTTATTTTGGCTAATGCTCAAGATGAAAGTGAGGAGGTTAAATATGTTTTTGACAATGCCTTGAGTTATGCAGAGGATATAGAATTGACAGCAATATTATTACCTCTCCATCGTTGGGTTAAAGATTTTTGTAAAAAAATCTTAGAATTAAATGAAGTAAGCATAACTCAAGAGATTCAGGGATATTTAAGAAATAAAAATTATAATGAAATAAATAGAATCTTTTCTGAAAATGATATTCGGCTCGAGTATGTTGGAAATAAAGAGGGCTCATTTAGACATGCAAAGGAACATCATAATGTTGTATTAATGACTTATCATAGTGCCAAAGGAATGGATTTTGATAATGTATTCATTCCGTTTTTAAGTAGTTCAAGGCATGAAAAATTTTCCTTCTTTCTTCCAAAGCCCTTAATGGTTGCTATAACACGTTCAAATAAGAAATTGTGTTTAAGTTATTCAGGAGAATCCATGGCTTGTGTCGACGCTATTAGAGCTGCTTGTGTTTCCGTTGACATTGACACTGAAAATGAAACAGATTATTTAGATTTATAATTAATGAATTTTATGTTAGAGCATTTTTGCGTACTCCAAAAATCAGAGTTTGTTTCCTTAATCAACAACCTTGAATTAAAGGGCATTCCATTTCAGCGTTTATTTTCTGAACCTAATCAACTTAAAGAAACTTTACTCAAAGCTCCTCAGTTAGATTACGATGAAGATTATATCGTAATAAAAATTGAGAGAAAGGATGATAAAGAAATTAAAGATGGCCTTCTAATCGTTCATATACACAATACGCTTGAACTTATCCCTATTACTGAAATTGCTTTCTTGGGATACAAAAGAAAATTTTCTGATTCATTACAATGGACTGATCCTTCGAAGTATAATTTCGAAGAATTTTACAAAGAATATTTGGATGTAAAGATGCAAATTGATTCGATGAGAAACTTTGAGCTTTGTCAAAAACATCGTTTTACAAGTGATGGAAATTTGCTAATACCTGAAGATTTACTATTTCATATAATACAAGCAAAAATAGATAAACAACTTAAAGGCAAAATAGACATTCAAATTAAGGAAAATGATTATAAACATGTTTATGAATCACTAATGTTATATGAACAGGGTAGTCATTTCCAAAGAGAAAATGCCTTTGGGTTTTTACTTCATGCGATTGGAGTTTTTGTTCTTCATTATGGGCATGGTCCAAAATTAAGAGAAATAAGAAAATTGCGAGAAACTAAATTTATAAAAACCCTTAAAGAAATCAATGCGAAAAAGAAATTTAAATTTTTCAATGAAATCTTTTCCGACTCCGATATTAATAATTTAATAGAGGGATTTAAATCAAATTCAAATGAATTTTTATTTAAAGGTCATATTAAACAATTAAAAGTTATATCATATTATTTATTCTATTATTTTTTATTGCACGAGAAAAAAAAATCATTTCTTACTATAATTGAAAGTGTTAATCAGTTCTTAGGTGAGATTTATTTTTCTGAAGAAGAAGAAACAGCTTTTTTATTAATTGCTATTAATTGTTCGTCTTTAAAAATAGCCGAAGATATAATGTTTGCAAATGAAAATTTAAGTTTTATTAGTTCAAAAAATCATTGTGATTGGCAAGATTTGCAACTCTTAGGAGATTATTACGGTAATAAAAAACAACAAAGCCATACAAAGGGTAAAATATCTGAAACCAAAAAAGACACTTCAGAATCAGCCCCTGCTAACATAGAGTCCCCAGTTCCTGAAGTTAAAAAAATATTACCTGCTGCTAATGAAGCCCCTGTTGTTGAAGAACAAGATACGGTTAAAGAATCAGTATCCGCTATTACAGAGTCACCTGAAGTTGCTATTGAAAAAATAGTGCCTGCTATTGAAGAACCAGTTAGGGAAGAACCAGTTAGGGAAGAACCAGTTCCTGCTGTTAAAGAATCCCTAATAGTTAAGGAAGTACCGGTTGTTGAAGAACAATATACAGTTGAAGCATCAGTTCCTCCTATTGAAGAATATCTTGCAGAAGCACCGGTTAAGGAAGTACCAGTTGACGATGCACCAGTTACTGCTGCAGAAGCCCCTGTTGTTGAAGAACAAAATACGGTTAAAGAATCTTCATCTGCTAACACAGAGGTTCCAGCTCCTGAAGTTAAAAAACTATTACCTGCTGTTAAAGAAGCCCCTGTTGCTGAAGAACAAAATACGGTTAAAGAATCAGTATCCGCTATCACAGAGTCACCTGAAGTTGCTGTTGAAAAAATAGTGCCTGCTATTGAAAAACCAGTTGAGGAAGAACCAGTTAAGGAAGCACCAATTGTGGAAGAACCAATTACGGGAGAATCAGTTACGGAAGAACCAATTGCGGAAGAACCGTTACCTGCTATTGAAGCGCCAGTTGTAGAAGCACCAGTTGATAAAAAAAGAATGGGGTCAAAGGTTGATAGTAGCAATACTCAGAGTGAGCTGCCTTTCATTGATTAGCACTCGAAAAAAAAATCGGTTCAGCAGCTATTTTTTTAGAACTAAACCCCTGTAAATTTTATCACTTCCTCGAAAAGCATAGGGAATGCTGCTTTAAGTTCCTCAAAATCATGACCAAGTAATAAAATCAACTCTTCTTCATTACCATCCCAATTTCTTAACAGAGGGAGTTTACCTTTAGTGTTATTAATTTCCCGAAAAATATAGATTAGCAACATAATATCCTCAACATAGCCAATAGGTCCATGTTCATCCTCTGGGTAAATATCATTTGGAATAACAAAATAGCCTATAGCACATAAAAGTTTCAACCTTATCGCTTTAGTAATCTTAACATCATTAAGTAATTTAACAGCTAAAGCATATAATTCCGGAGCTTTCCTAATTATTAATTGATGATCACCCTTGTAAGTGACAACATTTTTTCTAAGAATTTCAATAAAGTCTTGATTCATAATTCGAATTTATGAAATAATCAGACATCTAGAACTAAACACCAAACTTTTCGATAATTTTAGTCAAGCGATATTCCTGAAATAACTAATTTTTTATAGTATTCTGATTTATTGTTGAAGGGGATTACAACCAGTTTCATTGTCAATCTCCTAAGGTTGTTAAAAATAATTAAACAAATGAGCTTGTATCAACCCCTATTAACAGAGTACCAAATTACAGGTTTAAGCAAATTTGCTTAGTTGTTTATTTTATTCATTTATCTTCTCGTTTGAATTGCTCAATAAAACTTAAAATTTTCATATATCCTATTTCTAAAGCTTCGTGAGAAAGGAGAAAATCCTGCAAAAATTGAAAAGTATGTTCGCCGTTGGTTTGTCTTATCATTATTAACTGGACGTTATTCGGGTTCCGCAGAATCAAGTATCGATTATGATAGTAAACAAATTGCCAATAAACCTTTCGACCAATTTTTGCAGGAAGTAGAAGAAGCAGACTTATCAGATGCATTCTGGAATGCTTCACTGGTTCAAAGTTTAGATTCCTCTGTGAGCAGTAGTCCATACTTTTTAGTTTATCTAGCAAGTCAAGCAAAAGCAAATGATAAAGGTTTCCTCTCAAAAGAAATTACAGTTGGAGATCTCATAACATATAGAGGTGATATCCACCATATTTTCCCAAGAGATTTTTTGAAGAAAAACGGAATGGAGAGAGGGAAATACAATCAAATCGCAAACTATGTCTATATGCAACAAGAGGTAAATATTGCAGTTGGAAATAAAGCACCTGATGCCTACTTTTCTGAAGTTCTGGGACAATGTCATGGTGGCACTTTAAAATATGGTGGCATTTCTTCATTGGGTGAATTACACCAAAACTTACAAGCCAATTGCGTTCCTGAATCTATATTCACGATGACTTTAGATCATTATGATGAATTCTTAAAAGAACGGAGAAAATTGATGGCTGGAAAGATGAAGGAATACTACTTTAGTCTGTAATAAAATTTGGTTTCCGAATTCCATCCTTTTCCAAATAAATTGCAGCTCGTACTTCGTTGAAGCGTGTTATTCGCCACAATTTAGGTTTTAAGGCATGTAAAGGTATCTGCTGGATAACCTATCCGAATTAAGCTATATAGAATAAAGTGTATGTTGCCATCCTTGTCTAACTTTCATAAATTGCATTTATCAATTGTAAAATAAAATATGAACCAATGACGAAAACTAGAAATGAAATTTTGGAGAAAATTAAAATCGTACGTCCCCATATGTCTAATGAAGAAGCAAAACAACTCCTGGAAACACTAGAAACGTATTGTGAATTGGTTATTAATTATACGCTGAAAAACGGGGAGTCAGATGAAGGCGATTAATCCTCACACATTTTGAATATTATATTAACA
>JAIPAJ010000263.1 GCA_021740125.1 Leadbetterella sp.
GCTGGTATCAACCCTGCTACGGGCTTGGTGTTAAAGTATTATGTATCAAAAACAGATTCGGTAAAGAAAATAAGCCTAGACATACATGATATCAATGGAAAAACGCTAAGGACCTTGAGCTCGGGGGCCAATCCAGACTATAAAAGATACGATGGAGGCCCAAGTGCTGAGCCCAAACTTCCAAAAAACAAGGGCTTAAACAGGTTTGTGTGGGATATGCGTACGAATACTTTGCCCGGTATACCTGATGTATATATCGAAGGAAGCTACCGCGGCTATAAAGTAGCCGAAGGCAAGTATCAAATTCAAATGATAATCGATAAAGACACGCTAAAAACTCAAGCTGAATTGCTTTCGCATCCTGATTTAAAGGACACCAATATCGATAAAGCAGACTATTTGAAAGCCATGGCACAAATGCATGGAAACATCAAAGAAATGCATGAAATGATCAATGAGTTGTATAAAAAACAGCTACAATTGAGCAAATTAAAAAGCACACTTACCAAAAAAGCCGCGGATTCGAAATTGATTGCGGCTGTAGATTCTTTGGTAAAAGACCTCAAAACTTGGGATGAGGCCTTGGTACAACGTAAGTCAAAAGCCTATGATGACGTAGAGAACTTTCCGAATAAATTTACCTCAGATTATCTCTATCTCATCAACCAGACCGAAAATGATTGGTATCGCCTCAATCAGCCCTCGTTAGACTTAAGAAACCAAATGGACCCACAATGGCAAGCCTTTAAAGAAAAAGGACTAAAGCTAAAGAACGAACGATTGGTAGAAATCAACAAAAAGCTTTGGGAAGCCAATTATGGGGCGGTTTGGGAGTAAATCAGGTCTGAGTTTTGGCTTTTTTAGCACTTAATAAGTAGGAATGGATTAGAACTTTTGCTATAAATGGTTTGGTTCTTTTATCCCTTTAGAAAGGAGAAATAGTGTAAGGTTTGTTTGGCAAATCTTGCACTCTTTTTATTCAATATGATATGGAAATTAATTCAAGCAACTAATTATCAATAATTAAGAGAATATTTATAAAGAGTAAAAACCGATTTTCGCTCACATTAAGCAAATATTTTTTGTATTGAGGGTTAAATCAATACCACCTCCAAAAAAAATTAAAACTTTGATTATATATTATTTACCAACCGAAATATAATCAGGATTAGGCGTAGGTAGCTGAGCATCAACCGATTTCCTCCATTTATGCAATAACTTTTGTAGTTCTTCGGCTTTTTTTGAATGGCTTGATGCCAAATTTACCGTTTCGCCAATATCTTCTTTTAAGTTGTACAATTCTGTTTTTTTATCCTCGAAAAATTCTATCAATTTCCAATCGCCTAATCGCACGGCACTGTATGGATTGTTGCCTTCATGATAGTGCGGATAGTGCCAAAAGAGCGGTCTTTCATAGTTTTTGTTTTCGAAAAGCACAGGTTTTAATGATTTCCCATCTAGCTTTTCTGTTGGTTTGATATGAGTAAAATCCAAAATCGTCAGCATCAAATCCATGGTGATAGCAGGTTCGTCAATCACTTTGCCCCCTTCAATTTTTCCTTTCCAATACATTAAAAGCGGCGTGCGAGTTCCGCCTTCATAACACCAGCCTTTGCCCTCTCGCAATGGCTTGCTTGTGGCAATATTCATTAATGTACCATTGTCTGCAGCAAAGATGATGAGGGTGTTTTCGAGCAATTTCTTCTTGTTCAAAGCCTCCATTATTCTGCCGATATTTTCATCCAAACTTTCTATCATGGCCGCATAAGTAGGATTTTTCTGCTTATCGGGTGTGGTGACTTGCTTTTTGTATTTTTCGATTTTCTCGGCTTTTGCCTGCACAGGCGTATGGACCGCATAATCCCAATAATTTAAATAAAAAGGCTTGCTTGGGTCATGATTTTCGATGAGTTTTATAGCTTCGGTGGCTAATCTGTCGGTAAGATACTCGCCCTGGGGACCTTCTTCGAGATTGGGCATTTGATAAGGAGCAAAAAAACCTTTTTTAGGATGTCCCCAATTTGAACCACCGATATTTAAATCAAAACCCTGATTTTTAGGATAGTATTGTTCTCCTTCGCCCAGATGCCATTTACCAATATGCCAAGTCGAATAGCCGTTTTCTTTTAAGTATTCTGCTGTTGTTTTTTCAGATTGAGGCAAAAATTGTTGCCAATCAGGAATCAATAATTTTGGATTCTTTTTGACATGTCCCGCTATCCAATCAGTGATATGCAATCTAGCGGGATATTTCCCTGTCATCAGGGCAGCTCTTGAAGGGGAGCAAACTGTGCAAGCAGAATAAGCATTGCTAAACCGCACACCATTTTGAGACAATTTATCAATATTGGGGGTCTGATTAAATACATTGCCATAACAACCCAAGTCCATCGCACCCATGTCGTCTATAAAAAACAGAATCACATTGGGCTGAATATCAGGTTTCTTGAAAGATATTTGACCAAGCAACAATAATCCGATAGCGGTGAATACTAAAATTTTCTTCATTGTAAACAGATTAGGTTTTATTATTCAAATCAGAGTGATATTTACTAAAGTTTAGGAGCAAAGATAAAGTGTTTATATTCACGAATATACAATATTCTTTTTTTTTACAATATGCTAAATATCAATACATTGCAAATTTCAAAATAAATACAAATTGTACCTAATTTTTTCTGGGCAGTCCGTTGAAAAATTTCGATACTTAAATATTATTAGATTGAAAAATGTCAAAATCGAAATTTTACAGGCGGACGGCTAGTCTGGATCATTGGCCAGAAAGTGTTTTTTTTGATTCTTTTTTTCCACGGTGTGGCGTTCCGCAAAAAAGAATGCCCGCCTGGCAAGGCACACAAAGTATATAAATAGTGACTGTTTTTTGCACCGAAACTTTAGTTATTTACTTTAATTCCAATGGATGTGCATTGAAATTGTATTTGTCAACCACAATTTGCTTTATATCTTTGACCATTTGTTCAACTTTTTTGGGATTAGATTTAGCTAAATTGTTCTTCTGGCCTAGGTCAGATTTCAGATTAAACAATTGATAATCTATCGAATTACCCAATTCTACATTTACTTCTTTGGCAACTGCAGCACCTTTGTAGGGCGGAATCATCACCCATTCGCCACTTCGAAACGCCAGTCTTGTTGAAGATTCGATAACCAAATTGCTCCTCCCTTTTTTTGTTTTCCCCAAAAATGCATTTAGCATGTTCTGACTATCTGTTAATGGCACTTGTTGACCCACCATAGCCGCAAATGAAGCTAAAAAATCCATCTGACAAACCAAAGCATCTGAAATCTGTGGCTTTATGGTACCCTTCCAATAGGCCAAAAATGGAACCCTTGTTCCGGCCTCGTACAGGCTATATTTACCACCACGTAGCCCACCCGCGGGTGTATGATTTCCTAATTTTTCGACTGCCTCATCATAATAACCATCATTCAAAACTGGGCCGTTGTCGCTGGAGAAGATAATCAAGGTATTTTTATCTATGCCTTCGGCTTCTAATTTTTTTAAGATTTCGCCCACGCACCAATCAGCTTCGAGAATGACATCGCCACGAGGTCCCATACCCGATTTACCAACAAAACGCGGGTGAGGCGTACGAGGTACATGGGGCTGATGTAATGCATAGTAAAGAAAAAATGGCTGTTTTTTATTGTTTTCTATAAAATTCAAAGATTTTTCGAGAAATACATCCGACATTTCTTCATCGTTCCAAAGTGCCGTTTTACCTCCTTTTTGATAGCCTATTCGGGGAATGCCAAAATGTACGCTGTAATTATGCCCATGGTGCCATTTTTGACGCGACATCAGTTCAGGATTGGATATTGCAGTGGGTTCGCCCGCAAAGTTTTTATCATAATTCACGAAAATTGGGTCGCTTTCTTCAATTCCAACCACTTTTCTGTTTTCAATATAAACCGTAGGCACTCTGTCCGTGGTAGCTGCCATGATGTACGAATAATCAAAACCAACATCATTTGGACTAAACGAAAGTTCCTTGTTCCAGTCGATTGCACCTTTACCAATTCCCAAATGCCATTTTCCGACTACCGCCGTCTGATAACCTGACTTTTTCAACATTTTTGGTACGGTTATCAAGGAGGTATCAATCAACAAAGGAGCATCGCCGGGCAAAACCTTTGCCTTATCGTTTTTCCAAGGATAATTGCCTGTGAGCAAAGCCAATCGGCTGGGCGTGCAGGTGGCAGAGGTAGCATATCCATTCGTAAATCGGATGCCACCATTGGCCAATTTATCTATGTTTGGAGTTAACAATGTCCCTTTTTTATACGCAGAAACATCACCGTAGCCCAAATCATCCGCATAAATCACAATGATGTTTGGCTTGATCTTTTGAGCAAAAACAAAGGTTGAAATAAATAAAAATAGTAAAAATGGTATTGATTTCATCATGGTTTTTTAAGGTTATTGGGCAAAATCTGGATTTTTTTTCAAATATTTAAATCTCAATTTATTGGAAAAACGAATTAAAAAAGATTTTAAATCAGTCTAAGTTTTTTCAAGAAAAGGTTTCAAAGATTTTCCCTTAAAATAAAGGTAATGATTAAGATTAAATTCCTTTGCCACTTTTTGTGGTTTTTTGTATTGGAAATTAGGCTTTTTTGAAAATTCAGATTCAACGATGTCGGCATATGACACTAATTTTTGTTTGCGTTCCCCAGTAAAGTCCGAAGATCTTTGAAAGAAGCCTCAATACCGACAAAAATCCACTCTACCTCCCCAAAATATGATATATCTCATCTTGAATAAAACTTCTGCTTTTAAAAAACGGTGGCCTTGAAAATACAAGTTCTTCTGACTTCGTTGGATTTTTGAAGTAGGGCAAAGAAATCATTTCAAGTGGTTCTGAGGCTATTTCTAACAGTTGTTGCCGAGCCACAGGAATTGTCAATTTGGTGATATAGCCGTCTTGAGAACGCTGAATCATAAAATCGTTCATTTCTCGGTAACTCTCTATAGCGGTTTGAATGTATTCAAGGCTCAAATCCACACTTTTACCGCTTTTGAGCACAAATGACATATTGCTTTTTCTGGACAGGTATATTTCACTGTATTGCATAGCGGG
>JAIPAJ010000264.1 GCA_021740125.1 Leadbetterella sp.
GATAACTTTTCTTTTAGAAATACCCATTTCAGCAGCAATCTGATAAGTAAGGTAGGTCATGGTATCCATTGGGTTAGAAACAATAAGGATAATGGCCTTCGGAGAAACAGCCAAAGCATTAGTAACAACAGTTCTAACAATGCCTGCATTGATACCAATCAACTCCTCACGTGTCATACCTGGCTTTCGAGGCAAACCTGAAGTAACAACAATCACATCCGACTTGGCAGTTCTTTGGTAATCGTTTGTTACACCAACCAGTTTTGTATCAAAACCCTCAATAGAGGCAGTTTGAGCTAAGTCCATCGCTTTACCTTCCGCAAAACCCTCTTTAATGTCCAAAATGACAACTTCCGACGCTATTTGTTTTCTGGCGATATTGTCGGCTGCAGTAGCCCCCACAGCACCAGCACCTATTACTGTAACTTTCATGTGATTTTAACTATTTTTAGGTAAACCCTATTTGTTTTAAAAATTTTAACAAAAATATTGTATAATTTTAATATTTGCCAATTATATCATTTTCATTTTTAATATTTTTTCGTCTAATATTACAAAAGAATGGTTTAATTTGTGGTGGTTTTAAAAAGTATTCTTTTACAGCAAATAACAATGAACACAGGCAACATTTTAGAAAAAATATTAGACTCTGTTTTTTACAATACTTCCTTAAAAAAAGCTTCCAGAATTTCTAAAAATACCGTTGGAATATTAACTTTATTGAAAGGTGTCCTAAATAAGATTCAAGCAGAAGGTAAAAGCACGGTTTTGCAGTCTATTACTTCTAAAGTTATAGTTTTAGGTAAACTCTTAAAGTTTTATGCGACAGGTGAATACAGAGCCATTGACTTAAAAAATGTAGTGATCATAATTACGGCTTTTGTGTACTTCTTGTCACCTTTGGACTTAATACCTGACTTTATTCCTATGCTCGGATTTGGAGATGATATTGCTTTAATGACGTTTGTTTTCAATAGTGTGTCCGAGGAAATTGAGAAATTTGAGACATGGCTATTAAATAGAGATATTTCTTGACAAAAACAGAGTTTTGAGCGATACAATAGGTCGATTTAGCACCATTGATAAAATAAAAAGTTTTTTTATATAGTTAATTTATTAAATTTGTACATCAATTATTTACAAGCATGGAATTAGCAACATTATTGTTTTTAGGAAATTTAGGCGGTACTGAAATTTTCGTTATAGTTTTTGTTATTTTATTATTTTTTGGTGCGAAAAAATTGCCGGAATTAGCTCGTGGACTTGGAAAAGGTATCCGTGAGTTTAAAGATGCTACAAAAGACGTAAAAGAAAATATTGAAAAAGCGGCAAATTCAGAAGATTAATAGCCTAGATGACATTTTTTTGAACAACAGATTCAATTTTAAAAATTGAACCTGTTGTTTTTTATTTTTAACAGGATCAAGACGTGACATATCAAACCTATGCCCAATATCGCAAAGCACTTATAATCAATCAAACCACTGTTCCTGCTACAGTTAAGGAGTTCATAGATAGCATTGAAACCCATAAAGACCTTAATGTTTTTCTCGAAGTCTATGCTGAAGAAGCTTTGTGTCAAGCTGATATTGTTCAAGAAAAAATCATGAACGGCACCGCAGGCAAACTTGCTGGAATGGTAATTGGCATCAAAGACGTACTGGCTTATAAGAATCATGGATTGCAATCTGGAAGTAAAATACTAAACGGTTTTAAATCACAATTCACAGCCACGGCCATTCAACGACTGATTGATGAAGATGCAATAATCATTGGAAGGCAAAACTGCGACGAATTTGCGATGGGTTCTTCAAACGAAAACTCTGCCTTTGGCCCAACACTAAATTTTGCTGATAAAACGCGGGTTCCAGGAGGTTCTTCAGGTGCTTCTGCCGTTGCTGTTCAAGCTTCACTTTGTCACGCCTCTATTGGATCCGACACTGGCGGCTCAGTTCGTCAGCCAGCTGGATTTTGCGGGGTAGTAGGCTTAAAACCAACATATTCTAGAATTTCAAGATGGGGATTAGCCGCTTATGCTTCATCTTTTGATTGCATTGGTCCAATTTCGAATTCTATTGAAGATGCCGCACTTTTGCTTGAGGTAATGGCAGGAAGCGATCAATATGACAGTACTGTTTCACAATTGCCTGTCGAAGATTACAGTTCAGTTTCTACCTCTGAAAAGAAATACAACATCGGTTATTTTGAAGATGCAATAAACTCAGATGGCATAGATGATGAAGTTAAGAAGAACACAATGAACAAGCTCGAAAATCTAAAAAAAGCTGGTCATACGTTAGTTCCGCTTGTATTTCCCAAAATGAAATATTTACTTCCAACTTACTATATTTTGACCATGGCCGAAGCAAGTTCAAATCTTTCAAGGTATGATGGTATTAGATATGGATATCGAACTTCCAATGTTGCAAATCTAGAGGATTTGTATAAAAAAACTAGAGGCGAAGGATTTGGCAAAGAAGTTAAGAAAAGAATTATGCTTGGTTCTTTTATACTGAGTGCAGATTATTATGATGCCTATTACACTAAGGCACAGCGAGTAAGGAATTTGGTAAAACAAGAAACGGAGAGTTTCTTTGAAAGAGTAGACTTTATAGTTTCTCCAACAACACCGACTCCAGCATTTAAAATTGGGGTAAAAAATAGTGACCCCATGGAGATGTTTTTGGCAGATATATTCACTGTTCATGCCAATGTGGTGGGAATGCCATCAATATCCATACCCAATGGGAAAAATTCTTATGGCCTGCCCATTGGTTTCCAGATACTTGGCTCTGAATTTGGGGAAAAAAAGATGTTGGAATTCGCTTTAAATGTTCAAAAAATAGCTTAATCACACTCCTAATAAGTTTTTTTTAACTTTTATTAATTTTTTTTAGGAAATAATTACTATTTTTGAAGTATTGCTTTCCTAAAAAGTCTCGTTTAGTTTATTAATTATTGTGAAAACTCATTTTATGAATATGAAAATCTCAAAAATTCTTTTGACCTTTTCTCTTGTTGCTGGTTTAAATTTTGCCTCTAATGCCCAAATAAATTCAGTGATACTTGAAGATCAAGTAATCAAGGATACAACTGTGGTAGAAGTGCCAAAAATCATATATCCCTATGAGCTCATTGTCTTTGACGAAAGAGACAAAAAAGAATATAAAGTTTTAATAGAGGACCCTCAGATTGTTGAGCAGAGACTTAAGGCTATAGAAAAAACCATGCCCTTGGTTTACAATGAAAGTGTAAAAAAATACCTCGATTTCTTTCTGATCAGAAGACCTAGTTTTTCTAAACACATGATGGAGGAAAAAGAAATTTATTTCCCAATATTTGAAAATTCACTTAGACAAAACGGAATGCCAGAGGAATTGAAATATTTGTCTTTGTTAGAATCAGGACTTAATCCTAAAGCAGTATCACGAAGCAAGGCAGTCGGTCTTTGGCAGTTTATGTCATTTACGGGCAAGGAAATGGGACTTACCATCAACGAATATGTGGATGAACGGATGCACATAGAAAAATCAACGGATGCTGCTTGCAGATATTTAAAGCAACTTTATAAAAGATTCAATGATTGGGACTTGGCATTAGCCTCATATAATACTGGCCCTGGAAGAATAGGAAGAACAATGCGTTCTACTGGCCTATCAAATTATTGGGATCTACATCCACACATTCACCCTGACACCAGAGCTTATGTACCACAATTTATTGCATTGGCTTATTTGATGAATTATGGACACCTTCATGGCATCACGCCGTCCGTCATAAAGAAAAGAGTTCAGGTGGAGAAAGTCATCTTGGAAAAATATGTGGATTTAAGCGTTTTGGCGGATTTAGGTCAGATAGATCTTGCAGAAATAAAAAGATTAAATCCTCACATCAAAGGGAATATTCTACCAGCTATGCCAAATGGATATGAGTTAACTTTGCCTGCTAACAAGATTGCTTATTTCAACGAAAACAAATTGGCAATCTTGGACTCTGCTAGCAGAAAAGGAGAACTACCAATTATCATCGAGAATACCAATTCTGAAAACCCAACAATGTTAGCTTCAGGTAGCGGTGTAACGACCACTGATGATGGTACAATTGTGATTGGAAGAAAAACTTCTACTCCAAATATTAGTGATTCGACCGCTTCTGATGAAGATCAAGAAGAAATACCTGTGAAATACAAAAATATCACCAAACAAGTGAAGAAAATTCACAAAGTGAAAAGAGGTGAATTTTTGAACAAAATAGCCATGAAATATGATGTCAACATGAAAGATATCAAAAAATGGAATAATAAGCGTTCGTCTCAAGTAAACGCTGGGGAAAGATTGGTAATATATGTAGACGTCAAACAAAAAGTTAAGGCCAACAGTATTACTGCCAAAACTTCTTCAGAAACTATAAAAAAATCAGCTACATACACGGTAAGACCTGGAGATACGCTTTGGAACATCTCTCAACGATATGATGGTGTGACTATTTCTGACATAAAAAAATGGAATAATATTCAAGGCAATACTGTAAAGGTTGGACAAAAAATTAAAATTAAGTCTTAAAAATATTTAATACAAAATCTAAAAGAGGAGCCTTTGCTCCTCTTTTTTTTGGGCACAATCTCAATAATATCAAAGGTTTTCTTTATTATTGTCTCCCTATTTCAACCCTAATTAAAAAAATGCCTTTAATACTTACACTCGTTGCCATTTTGGTATTGATACTGCTGGTATCTGTTGTTAAGCTCGACACTTTCATTTCGTTCATTTTGGTTGCCATAGGTCTTGGATTGGCAAATCAAATAGAAGTCCCAGTTCTATCTAAGGCCATACAAAATGGAGTTGGCGGTACTTTAGGTGAGCTAACCCTCATAATAGGCTTTGGAGCTATGCTGGGTAAACTAGTGGCCTCCAGTGGTGCATCTGAACAGATTACCAACAAAATTGTGTCTGTTTTCAAGGATAAATACCTCACGTGGGGATTGGCACTCGCTGGTTTTATTATTGGACTTCCTCTATTCTACAATGCTGGTTTTGTTATTGTTATCCCATTGATTTTTGCCATTTCTCAATCTACCAAACTTCCAATTC
>JAIPAJ010000265.1 GCA_021740125.1 Leadbetterella sp.
GGTGAAGATGTAACTGTAGGTGGAAAAGCCGTAAAAGCTGGAAAATATTCATTATTGTCGGTTCCGGGAAAAACTGAATGGGAAATCATTCTTGCAAAACCTGAAACAAGTGTATTCAATTACAAAGCAGAAAACGAAGTAACAAGATTTATCGCAAAAGCTTCTACTTTACCAATGAATGTTGAAAGTTTTATGATTTTGTTTGGAGCTCAAACTTCAAATAGTGTAAACATGAGCATAATCTGGGAAAATACTGAAGTTGAGTTTCCAATCGTTGCAGATATAGACACTAAAATCATGGCTGAAATAGACAAAGCTATGAATGTGGATAGCAAACCTTATTTCGCAGCTGCTTCTTACTATTTCGATAACGGCAAAGATCTAACTAAAGCATTGGCATGGGCAAACAGAGCTGTTGACGCTCAACCAGATGCTTACTGGATTGCTCATTTGAAAGCAAAAATTCAAGCAAAAGCTGGAGATAAAGCTGGTGCAATAGCTACCGCAAAAAAATCTTTAGAATTGGCTACCAAAGGTAATAATCCTGATTATGTAGCTTTGAATGAAAAATTAATAAAGTCTTTGAATTAATCTGATTTAATTCAATCTGACACAAAGGAGAAACTAAATGGTTTCTCCTTTTTTATTTTATAGGAATTACAATAATGGCCTTAGTTCCCAGAGGTTCATTATTCATATCAAACATATCCTCAAACTCCATCACTATTTCTTTATTGATATTTTTGGCAAAATTATCAAGTCGTTCTTTGGTGAGTTTCAAACCTATTGATTTTTGTTTGGAAACCTTATTTTCATTAATTTCTTGAGCTTTTTGTCGGCCAATTCCATTATCCACTATTTCAAAAGATATCGAACCTTTAACTTTGCCACTGATATAAATCTTCAAGAACTTATCCCCTACTTTATTGGACAAACCATGCCAAATGGCATTTTCAATAAAAGGCTGCAAAATCATCGATGGAATTTTAATTTGCTGTGTATCGATACCTTCTTCAATTATAACCTCATAATTAATTTTTTCTGAGAAACGAATACTTTCGATATTTATATAAAGTTCCATGGTTTCCAGTTCTTCCTTTAAAGTTATCTCTTTTTCTCTAGAGTTGGATAGGATAGTTCTTATGAGTTTAGAAAATTTATTCAAATAATAAACGGCATTTTCTTTTTCATTGTTGATGATATACAACTTTATTGAATTCAAAGAATTGAATAAAAAATGAGGGTTCATCTGTGATCTCATCATTTGTTGTTCCAACATTAATACCTTTTTTTCATTATCGAGTTGATATTTCCTGTACCATATAAATAAAAACCCCCCCAACAAAAGCAACAGAATCCCTGCAAAAATCATTATTTTTTGATTTTCCAGCAATTTATATTTTACTATCTCATTCTCTTTTTCCAAAAGTGTAATTTGGCTCTCTTTTTTCTCATTATCGTATTTGACTATCAATTCAGCGGTATATCTTAGATTCTCTTCGTTCAGAATTTTCTCACTAAACAATTGCTTCTTTTTTAAATTTTCTAGAGCCTTCGAAAACTCACCCATAGATTCATATAAAAATGCAAGATGAGCATATGCTTCAGATGCAGATGAATTGAAATTATTAGCAACAGCCATCTGAAGCCCACTCTCTAAATTTTCTTCGGCACTTGGGTAGTCTTTCAAAATACTCAATGCCCACCCTGAATTGATTTTGGCCATTGTAATATAATATTTATCTCCTAATTTTTCGGCTTCAACTATGGTCGGAAGAATCCTTTTCAGTCCTTCTTTTGGTTTGTTTTGTTTTATGAGGATCTGACCAATCGAATTTTGACAGATAATTTTCCCAAGTTTTGAATCAATCTGATTGTTGTAATCCAAGGACAATCTATACCTTACAAGTGCTTCATCAAGTTTATTCTGAGCTTCTTTGATAATACCTAGGTTTTGATAATTTATGGCCAGACCCAATTTATTCTCAAGCGTTTTCTCTATTTCTAAGGATTTGATAAATTGCTGCTCTGCTAGATCATATTGTTTAAGAGTCAAATAAATATTACCTATACTATTTAGCGACACAGCAGTGTTACGCAAAATACTTTCAGATTTAACTTTTACTTTTTCTGCGATACTCAAAGCCTGCTTATGAAAATCAAGTGCCAAGCGAACTTCATCAAGCCTTCTGTAGGATACCCCAAGCATATTAAGACTATTGATAATAGATTCTTGGTTTTTTATTTCCTCCGATAACCTAAGGGCTTTAAGATGAAGTCTAATAGATTCTTGGTATCTAGAGGTATTTCTTGCAAGGACCCCCAATGCGTTTAAGCCAAAAATTCTTACTATTGGAAAATCTCTTATTTCTGAAAGTGTTTTCATAGATAAAGAATCCCTTTTATAATCACCAAGGGCATTATCTATCTGGATCAGATCTAGATTAGCTTGCGATTTAAGTTTATCTGCAACCTCCAAAATCTTTTGTTGTGCAAAAGAGGAAATTGAAACAACAGAACTCAGAAGGCATAAAAACAGTAAAAATTTCTTCATTTATTTATCAAGAAAAAGCCCTTTTTTGGTTCGGGAAACTGGAATATGCTTACCATTGGTTAAAACTAAATAGCCTTCATTTTTTTGATATTCCCTCACTTTATTGAGATTAACCACAAAAGAATTGTGAACTCTGTAAAAAATATTCTTTGGTAACTTCTCTTCAATAAGTTTAAGTATTTGAGTTAAAAAAAGTTTTTGACCATTTTCTAAAAACACATTGCAATAATTGCCATCACTTTCGCAAAAAAGTATCTCGTTGGGTTCTAAAAAGTAAATCTTTCCATCACAACTTATATTTATTTTTCGAGCATTAACAGACTGTAAAGTATTAATATTGAGTAACATATCCTCAAGTATATCCTTGATATTTGTTGAGTTTTTATGGGCTCTAATTTTTTCAATAGATTTAATTAAATCATCTGAATCTATCGGTTTTAGTAAATAATCCAGTGCTTGCATTTTTAATGCTTGGATGCCATACTGGTCGTAGGCGGTGGTGATAACTACTGCAAACTCACGCTGTGGGAAGAATTCAAGAAAACGAAATCCATCCATTTGTGGCATATCTATATCGAGAAAAATGCAATCAATTGAATTGTTAAGGATAAAATCTTTGGCTTCAAAAGGGTTTGTAAATGTAGCTAATACATGTACGTTGGGGCAGAAACTTTTAAGCTCCCACTCCAAACTTTGGATGGCTTTTGACTCGTCGTCTAAAATTATTACTTTTAACATAATGGTGTAAATGTCCACATAAATATAATAAAATCTAATACGGAAGTATTCATTAATGTATAAACAGCGTTTATTTCGCAACAATCTGTCCGTGTATTTGTATAATTAGACAAATAGATTGTTATTTTTATGAAATTATCTGAAGCTTATGAAATATTTTGGAATAGTTGGTGGTGCATTTTTGGGAACTTTGTTCTTGATTTTTGGATGTAATAACAATGAAGTGGATCTCGAAACCGCGAGTTCTTTTGATAACATTCAAAGTGAAATTTTAAATAAATCTTGTGCAGTTTCGGGTTGTCACTTAAGTGAGACCGATGGAACATTTCCTCAACATGGGTTAATTCTGACTGAAGGAAAGGCTTATGAAAATCTTGTAAATGCAATCACAAAAAACCCGACTGCCAAAGAAGAAAACCTAAAAAGAGTGATCCCATTTGATGCTGATAACAGTTTGCTTTACCAAAAATTACTTTTCGAAACATCTCACAAGAGCAATAAAAACTTTGGAAGTATTATGCCACTGGGCAAAGAAATGCTGTTCACAGGACAAATAGAATACATCAGAAGGTGGATAGAAGCAGGTGCTCCGAAAACAGGTAATGTTGCAGAAGTCAGCCTATTAAAAGATACTACACCAGTGCTGAAAAAATTTGATGCATTGGAAGCACCAGCCGACGGACAAGGATATCAAGTTAAATTGGATCCATTTGAGATATATCCGTATTTTGAAAGAGAGATTTTTGTTTATAAAACGCTAAATAACACTGAAAGTATATTTGTCAACAAATTTCAGCTAAAAATGCACCCAGGAAGCCACCATTTTATTTTGTATGGCTTTAGAAATAAACAAAGTTTACCTGCCCTTAATGAAATTAGAGATCTGAGGAATAAAGACTTATCCTTTAATTATACCACATTACAACAAATTGGCAATCATGTTTTCTACTTCGGCGGTAGTGAAAGTAACATGACTTTTAATTTTCCAGAAGGAACTGCTGTGGAGTTACCTGCCAATATGATTTTCGATGTAAATTCACATTATTTCAACAAAGGTGCTAAAGCCTACAATGGTGAGGTGTATATGAATTTGTATACCGTTGCTAAAGAAAAAGTAAAAAAGACTTTGAAAGTGCTTGATTTGGGGAATTCGACTTTTGTTTTACCACCTAAAAAAACTACAGTGGCTACCAGAGATTTTAAATTTGACAAAAACGTAAGAATTGTAACCTTATTTTCGCACACACACAAACTGGGTGAGAAATTTGAAATTCTTATAAAAGGCGGTACCCGAAATGGAGAAATAATTTACACTTCAACCAACTGGGAACACCCAGCCAAAATTGATTTTGCAAATCCTATTGCACTCAAAGCTGGAGAAGGACTAACATCCAGAATCACCTACAACAATTACACTGACCAAACGATTAGATTTGGATTTACTTCAGAAGATGAAATGGGAATTATTTTTGGATATTATTATGAAGAGTAGAGTTTTGGTAATTGGTTAATTGGTTATTGGTTGAATGGTTACTGGTTGAATGGTTTCGGCAAATTCATAACTGCGAACACTGAGCGGAGCCGAAGTGTGGTTATTGGTTGACTGGTTATTTGTTATTGGTTCACTGAGCACAATGAAATTCAGATAATAATCAGGATAAAATTGCGGCCGATAGATCTCGAAGGGGGTTATTGGCTATTGGCTATTGGCTATTGGCTATTGGCTATTGATGAAGTTAAATATAGATTTTTGAGTTTCATTTTTTCTGAAAAAGTGCATAAAAAAAGG
>JAIPAJ010000266.1 GCA_021740125.1 Leadbetterella sp.
CATAAAGCAACAGGTAGCAATGAGAGATGGAATTTGTAAGTTAGATAGTCCCATGATTGCGTGGCCAGAAGTACAACCGCCCGCATACCGGGTGCCAAATCCTACCAAAAAACCACCAAGAATAAAGAATATGAAGCCTTTTGCCGTAAATAATGTTTCAAGTGAGAATAAATCAGCTGGCATAAGACCTGAGAAATCTTGAATACCCAAGGCCTTTAGGTCGGTAATTGTTGCATTTGAAAGGACAAAAGTGATTGGGTTTGCAAGGAAATTTGTAGCTAGAATTCCTCCAACGAATACTCCTAAAACGAATACAAGATTCCAAATTTCTTTTTTCCAATCGTACTTAAAAAAAGGTATGTTGGCAGGAATACAGGCCGCACATACATGTCGCAAAGATGATGAAATACCGAATGATTTGTTGCCAATCAATAGTAGGGTGGGCACGGTAAGGCCGATCAGTGGTCCGGCCACATACCAGGGCCAAGGTTTGAGAATAGCTTCAAAAAATTGTTCCATTTGATTTTAATTTTAGTAATGATAATTAATGATTAAGTTTAAATGCGTCATATTTACTTTATTGAATATGAAGCGATCATTTTGGTAAATTTCTCCTATTTCATCTTTTCTGACCACCAGAAGCAAGGCATTGAGTCCTTTCAGGTATTTGTCGAATTGATAGGTGATTCCTAAGTTCACTTGAGAATAAGTAGGCATGCCGTACTTGTTTAGAGCGAAGTTTTTTACATCAGGAAGCTGAAAATAACCTCCGCTGAGTTCGAGTTTGATGTGTTTTTCAGGTTTGAAATAGGTGTTCACGGTGATGGCTGTTAAATCTCCAAAACCCTCGTTTCTCTCTCTAGGCAAAAATGTATAAAAAGTTTCTCTGCCCCATTCTCTGGGCATCAGGTATCGACCTTTGGCGGTTATTCGGGTTCCGTTTAAGTACCAGTCAAATCTTGTGGATTGTTGTCCAATACGAGCAGAAAACACGTTTGAGACGCTGTTTTTTTGAGTATAAGCTTTGGTTGGGTCTTCATTTCCACCGTTTCCGATGGTGGTTTGCCGAATAATTTGCCCACCTAAGAACCAGTTTTTATTTCCGATAGTTTTAGATTTCCACTCTATTTTGGACATACGCGTATTTAGTATGTTTTCTATATAAGTGTTCCAAAACTGTAGAGACCACTGTTTTTTTTGAAAGTTTAAACCAACGATTCCTATGCCTGCTGATTCTATATAACCTTTATAGGCAGAAGGTTTTCCATCTATACCCACGCCGACAGGATAAATTCCGATACTTTCTCCTGTTTCAAACCATCTTACGGTAGATCTGGGGGAAATTCTCCAAATGTATTGGGCGTGTAGGTTGAGGTATTTCCATTCTTTTAATTCTAAAACAGCTGCCTCTACCAAGGTGGGCCTCATTCTACCGTCCTGAGGATTAATAAAGGGGGTCAGAGGTATTTGCCTACCTACCGTCAGATTTGAATTTTTGCCTAAATGTGACTTTACAAAAAGTTCCTCCAATCTATCTAAATCTTCATGATCATTGGGCCTTTCGATATCAAAAAGTCCAACTTCGTATCGGTTTTGCAAATTCGTTTTTTCATCTAATTTTTCTAAGTCAGAAGATTTAAGATTAAACATAAAAAAACCGCTAAGTCCAACTTGAAAATGTTTAAAAAACACAGGAGTTTGGTACCCAATGCCCGCACCAATGCCCCATGCATGATAATCCCTCAAAACTCCTTCATTCAATGTGGCCGACATGTAGGATCTGGCATGACCATAAAATCTGCCTTTTTTGAAAAAGTGATTCAAAGTGTTGGTGTCTTTCTCTACTTCATGGTGTGCATGAATGCCTTGAGCAATAGTGCTAGCGTTAAAAAATGACCAAACAACATAAAAAAATATGATTCTTCTCATAATCTGATTCCATCTGGATGCAAAAGTATAGGCCAGAATAGGCTATTTTCGTGATAATTGTTACATTAGGAGTTATTCACTTACAATTAATTCCGAAGTTTCTTCCTGTAAAAAACAAAGCTGTATTTCAACCTTTTTTTAGGTCAAATACAGCCTCGAATGTTTGATGATGTTGTTTAATAATTGCTACACAAATTGATAATCGATCCCCGATACTTGGCTTAATAGCTCTTGTGGAGCGTCCAAGATCTTCGCGTCTTGCCTAAGTGTGGGCGTTACTGGAGAGAATTTTTGTAAGTATTCTTTCATCATGCTATGCAGCGTGTAAGACGTTATTTTACTTTCTTTTACCCCCTTCATTCTACAAAGCATGTCTTCAGGATCGCCGTCTCGGTCACATGCACACAGAGCGTAGGTTTTGTTTAAATCTAATGGTTGATTGCCAACGGTAACTTTTTGCACTCTTTGTCCAACTCTTTCAAAAGCTTTAAACTCTACTTGCATACCTTTAAATCGAATTAACCAGCCTCCAAAACGCTTAGAGGCATCTTGTGCAAATACATTTTGAAGTTCTTTTTCAAGCCAATCCATTATTTGCTGACCAGTGGCTTTGGCTGTTTTAATTGTGGCATCTACAGGAAGCATATCATACAAGTATCCTTCTGTAATTGCCACTTTTCCGTCTGATCCAAAAGTTCTAGGAGGACAAAATCTGAATCCGTTTGAAAGGACTATATCAGCATTGACTTTCCATTTGAGTGCATCCACTATCATGGTGTCTATGGTATTTTCTACCACAAAGTTTCTGTAAAGGGGCACCGTACTGTAACCTATTAACCGATTAATTTCTGCTTGATAAGGCTTTTCTAATTCATTAACGAGATGTACAATCTCTTTTTTTGCTGGATATTTTTTAGGATCAACTTCTATAAGTTGATAGTTTTCATTTACAATTTTTCCATTTTCCACTTTAAGGTCTAATCTTCCAATAAAAGATCCAAATGCACCAGGTTCTACTATTCTGGTATATTCCGCTTGAATGGGTTTTCGTACTCGCTCGTGCGTATCTGCTCCAAAAATATAATCAACACCTTTGCAGTCTGGGTGATTTCCAAGTGCTATTTGTTGAGAAAGTCCCAAATGCGAAAGTATAATTACGAAATCACACTGTTCTTGCTCTTTGAGTAGGGTAATATACTCTTTTAGATTATCCTCAGGTTTGGTATAAATAATCCCCTTGCTATACAATGGCGACTGACGAAGTGGCACCAAAGGATCAGTGTACCCTAAAAAACCGATTTTTATACCCAATTTATGGAAGATTTGATAAGGTTGAAATATCAATTCCCCTTGTTTACCCTCGCCCAAATCGTGATAGATGTTGGCACAAACTTTCGGTGCTAAAAGTCCACCTAAAAGCTTTTGCATGTTTTTTTTGTAATATACAACTTCCCAGTTGCCTGGTAGATATAAATCATAATTCAGTGCATTCAAAAGAGGCACAAACGCCTGTCCTGAGGTTTTTACAGATAGCAAACTTCCCTGAAACATGTCTCCTGTGTCAATGGTGATGGTGTTTTCTGGGTTTTCTTTTTTCAAAACATCCAAAGCAGTAGCCATGTGTGCATAGCCACCCGTTTTTCGAAAAGTAAGTTTGTTTTCCTCCCAAAATAATTCATCATGGCTGTGTAACTGGCAATGCACATCTGTGGTTTGCAAAAAGGTAATAGTACCCGTTTTAGCCATGCCCATATTTTGGTCTTCCGAAGAATTGGTTTCTTTTTTGGCCATTAATGCTGTTGGAGTGGTAGCTGCAGCAGTTGCCAATAGTCCTGATTGTAAGAATTTTCTTCTTGATTGCATTTTTTAATATTTATTATTGAGCTATGATGTTCGGGTTATTGAAAAATCTTGTTATTTTTTTTTGGTTAAAACCAGAATCATTTATTTGATTTCTTGTAGGCTTCCTTCCAGTCTTTTATGGGTTTGAATGGCCCGTATTTATGTTGTTTTTCAGGAAATGGATCTGCGTAAGGGCCAAACGGGTGATCAAAAGGCTTGCCAGCTATATTTGGCCAATCTTTGCTCAAGTCTTTGGCTGGCCTGGGTTGAGAATTTACAAACGCTCCCAAATCCCAAGCTTCCTCATCGGTTAGTTGGGGTTTTTCATAGGTTACACCCAATGGCATATTATATTTTACATACCCAGCGAAATTAGAAATTCTATACAATCCAGCACCTTGATTATAACTATTTTTGCCCCAAAGTGGCGGATAAGTATAACTTTTTCCATCTTCTGCCCTTATTCCTTCACCATCGGCTTGGTGACACGATTGGCACTTTGCCTCATAAACAATTTGGCCTTTTTCTGGATCACTAGGTCTTTTAAGACTTTTTATTTTAAAAATACCAGATCCTTTAGGCGTTGTTTTTGGTGAAACATCAGATCCTAGCCATTTTATATAGGCCAATATTGCTTTCATTTCTCTGCTACTTGAGTCAATTGCTTTACCGTTGAGGCTCCTTTCAAAACAGTCGTTAACACGTTTTACTTGATTTTCTATGACACCAGAACGTTCTCTAAATTTGGGGTAAGTGGCCTCAACGGCAAAATAATTGTTGCCCCATGGTTGAGTTCCAGCATTTATATGGCAGTTTTGACAGTTCATTCCGTTAGAAATTTGGGCTATACTGCCTTTTGGCCCTAAATATTCTGATGTATGAGAAATCAATTTTTTGCCATATTGAATTAGTTTCTTCTCTTCTGGTTCTAATTTCATCATTCTCCATTCAGCTGGGGCAGTCCATAGACCTACAAAATTGGTATCTATTTTTGTTGCTTGTTTTTCAGGAGAAGCAGGCTCACTAGTTTGTAAATTTGTAAAACCAAAAAGCCTTATAAAAGCCACACCAAAAAGCAGAAAAGACGTCATTATCAACAATCCGCTAATTATTTTCAGATTTCTGCTTAATTTTTTGACTGATTTGTTTAATTGTATTTCGGACATTGGCTAGATAGAATCTAAGAATTTGAAATACAAAAATATGAGCCAAGTCATGTTATATTTGTAACATTTGTTACTTACGAAGAATTAATTGTAGTAATCTAATAATTCTTTGAATTGGG
>JAIPAJ010000267.1 GCA_021740125.1 Leadbetterella sp.
GCTGGCAGAGTGCCATTAATCATGACCGTAGCCGAATGCGTAACCTCCGAGGCTATAAGTTTTGTGAAAACTGTAGAACAAGCTGGTGGGGATGGTTTTATGATGTTGCCACCCATGAGATATGCTTCAGATGATAGAGAAACCTTGCATTACCTACACAAAGTTGCCGATGCCACAGATTTGCCAGTGATGGCCTATAACAATCCTGTGGCCTATAAGACATTTTTGTCGATTCCAATGTTTAGGGATTTGGCTCAAAATCAACACTTTGAGTCTATGAAAGAATCAACGGGAGATATCAGATATATGACAGACATTATTAATGAGTTTGGAGGTAGATTTAAGATATTGAGTGGTGTGGACGACCTAGCCTTTGAGAGTCTTGTAATGGGTGCTGATGGCTGGGTTGCTGGGTTGGTTTGTGGATTTCCGAGAGAGACTGTGGTCATTTACGAACTTGTTAAGCAAGGCAGAATTCAAGAAGCTCGTGAAATTTACCGTTGGTTTTTCCCTCTTTTACATTTAGATATTGGTAATAAATTCGTTCAAAATATCAAACTGGCCGAAACGGCGGTTGGAATGGGAACTGAAATGGTTCGTGAGCCGAGGTTGCCTTTGGTAGGCGAAGAACGTCAAGCAGTACTTGATGTCATTGAAAAAGCACTAAAAGTAAGACCAGTTTTACCTCAAATTTAAGCTTTGATGGAAAACGTATTTCATTGTTTCGATGCCCATACTTGTGGCAATCCCGTGCGGCTGGTCTCAAGCGGCGGACCAGTTTTGGTAGGTGATAATATGTCTGAAAAAAGGCAACATTTCTTAAAAGAATTTGACTGGATAAGAAAAGGACTCATGTTTGAGCCAAGAGGGCACGATATGATGTCTGGGAGTATTTTGTATGCACCTAGCGACCCACAGAATGATGTGGGCGTATTGTTCATAGAGACAAGCGGTTGCTTACCCATGTGCGGTCATGGCACAATCGGCACTATTACGATTGGTATAGAAAAGGGTTTAATAAAGCCAAAAGTTGAGGGGAAAGTAAAGATGGAAGCACCGGCAGGGTTGGTAGACATTTCATATAAATCAGAAAATGGTAAAGTGAAGTCTGTAAGGCTGATCAACGTAGCTTCTTTTTTATATAAAGAAAACCTGAGCGTTGAATGTCCTGATTTGGGAACGCTCACAGTAGATGTTTCTTATGGTGGCAATTTTTACGCCATTGTGGATGTCCAACAAAACTTCCCCGGCCTAGAATTTTTCAAAGCCGATCAGTTAATTGCTTGGTCGAGAGTGCTAAGAGAGAGACTCAATGAGCAGCACACATTTGTTCATCCTGAAAATGATTCAATAAATGGTCTAAGTCATATTCTTTGGACGGGTGCGGTTATGGATGAAAAATCTACTGCTCGCAATGCCGTTTTTTATGGCGACAAAGCCATAGATAGATCACCATGTGGCACAGGTACTTCAGCAAGAATGGCTCAGTGGGCTGCCAAAGGAAAACTAAAAGAAGGAGAGGAATTTGTACACGAAAGCATTATAGGAAGCAAATTTGTGGGTAGGATAGAAGGCAGAACCAAAGTGGGTGATTTTGATGCGATTTATCCGAGCATAGAAGGTTGGGCCAGGATTTATGGCGAAAATGTAATTACTATAGATGCCGAAGACGATCCCTATGCCTTTGGTTTTCAGGTGATTTGATTTCAATTTTACTCTATTTTCTGGAAATGTTTTTCTTTTGAAAATGGAATGTTTATTTCATAAAAAATACAAGTTTTTATGGTTCAGAAACCAATAGCAATAATAGGTGGAGGAATAATAGGTTTGTTTTCTGCTTATTACTTGCTCGAATCGGGTGAGAAAGTGGTTGTCATTGATAAATCTTCAGGTAACGAAGGCTGTTCATTTGGCAATGCAGGTATGGTGGTTCCGAGTCACTTTATTCCCCTGGCTTCTCCTGGGATGATTGAAAAAGGACTTAAATGGATGCTTGATAGTGAGAGTCCGTTTTATGTTAAACCCCGAATTTCACTCGAATTATTGAAATGGGGACTACAGTTTTACAAAAATTCAAATCAAAAGCATGTGGATAGCTCTGTACCACTTTTGAGGGATTTAGGCCTGATTTCAAAATTACTTTACCATGATTTAGCCCATAAACTCAAGTATTCTTATGAGGAGAAAGGCTTAATTATGTATTGTAAAAAGCAAAATACCTTAGATGAGGAAGCTCATGTGGCCGAGTTGGCAAACAAAATAGGAATTGTGGCTAAGGTTTTAGATAAAAAATCAATACATAAATTAGAACCAGAAATACGCCCTGAAGTAGCGGGTGCCGTTTATTTTCCAGGAGATGCACATTTGAACCCAACAGAACTGATTGAAAGTTTAAAAAAATATTTGGTAGATAAGGGAGTTGTGATAAAGCATAATTCTGAGTTGATCAATATTCAGACTGTTGGTGATGAAATTACTACATTGGAGATACTGAATGATGAACAAAAAGAGATGCTGGAAGTAGGAAATGTAGTTTTGGCGGCAGGTTCTTGGTCTGGTATATTAGGAAAAATGTTAAGACTGAATTTGCCCATGCAAGCAGGAAAAGGCTATAGTGTAAGTAAATCACAAGTGCCTAATAAAGAGATATTTATTCCAAACATTTTGGTTGAAGCCAGAGTAGCTATAACGCCGATGTCTGGTAGGTTTGTAAGATTTGGCGGCACTATGGAAATCGGCGGCTTAGACAGTACAATTAATATGAATAGAGTGAGAGGAGTCATAAAATCGGTACCTGAGTTTTTTCCAGATTATGCACTCGATGTGCCAAAAAAAGAAGAAGTTTGGTATGGTTTTAGGCCTTGTTCTCCAGACGGCTTGCCGTACATTGGACATTCGGGAGCCTATAAAAATCTGTTCATAAATACTGGGCATGCCATGATGGGAATTAGCTTAGCTCCGGCCTCAGGTAAGCTCATAGCTCAGCAAATATTGGGCAAAAAAACAGAAATGGATTTAAATGGATTTTCGGCTCAAAGGTTTGGTAATTAGAATCCCATGTTTACCTTTGGCATCTAAAAAAGTAAAAAATTAAAGTTTGGGCTTAAAAGAAAAGTGGGTTGACTACGAAGATAGATTTTTTAGGGTCAAAGAGGCCGTAGTAAGGAGGACGAATAGATTAATTTTCTTAACCTTGGCTTTTGGCTTTTCGTTGGTTATTTATCAAATCGGTTTTCCTAAAGAGCAGTACGCGGTGGATTGGGTAAATAGTGTTTTGAGACAAATTCCCAAACTACTTATGTTATTTTTCCTATTCAAATGGACATTAAAGATTATTTTAAGTACCAAGAAAATAATTTTTGAAAGGAAACATATTTCTGATTTTGTTATTTTCTTCGTGTTTTTTGTTTTTAATATTTTCAAAAATCAAAATGCGATTTTCGGTAGTGAGTATTTTCTTTATTTATTAATTGCTTCTTTCTTTTTTCTTCGTTTTTTGTCGGTTTCTACCGAAGTCAAAAATTCATTGTTGAGCCCTTCCATTCTTTTTACTATATCCTTTAGTTTCTTAATTTTTTGGGGAACTGCTATGTTGTTGATACCGAAGGCGACCAACGGAAATCTGAGTTTGATAGATTCGCTTTTTACGGCTACTAGTGCAGTATGTGTTACTGGATTAGCCACAGTTGACGTTCCCACAAAATTTACAGGTCTTGGGCAAGATATTCTTTTGGTTTTGATTCAAATCGGCGGTCTTGGTTTAATGACTTTTACCAACTTCTTTGCTATTTTATTTAGAGGTGGAATGTCTTTACGTAATCATTTGATATTGAGTAATATAATTGAGACAGATGAACCAAGTTCTTTGTTTTCGATATTGAAAAAAATATTGTTTTTTACACTTTTAGTCGAGTTCCTGGGTGCTATTCTGATATTTTTTTTTACGGCAGGTACTTATCCAGGTACAAACTATGATTATTGGTATTTCTCGTTTTTTCATGCCATCTCAGCATTTTGCAACGCAGGTTTTTCCAATATTGCAGATGGATTGTATAATGTGAACTTGAGGAAAAATTATAATCTTCAAAATGTCATTTCATGGCTCATTATTTTTGGGGGTATCGGTTTTCCTGTGGTTATTGAAATTTATAATGCCATGAAATACTACACCAAAAGTACTTTGAAACTATTATTTTTTGGGGAAAGGTTCAGTTTTCAGGCCAAAAGTCTTTCGGTTCATAGTCGCTTAGTCTTAAGTAGTACTTTCGTGCTATTGGCCATAGGTACTATTGCATTTTATTTTCTTGAAAAAAACAATACCCTTGCAGAACATACTTCTTTCTATGGGAAATTTTCAGGTTCCTTTTTTGGCTCTGTTACACCTCGAACGGCTGGATTTAATACAGTAAATATGGGAAATCTGATGCAAAGTACCATTCTTTTGTATCTTCTGCTGATGTGGATAGGAGCAGCACCTAGTTCCACAGGTGGTGGTATTAAGGTAACTACTTTTACCTTGGCGGTATCTAACGTTGTGGCCTTGGCCAAAGGAAAAACAAGAATTGAATTGTTTCGCAGAGAAATATCACAAAGTTCAGTCCAACGAGCATTTGTGGTCATATTTACATCCTTTATGATTTTAGGTGTCGCTATTTTTCTAATGTCCATTTTTGATCCACAAATTCCGCTACACATGGTGGCTTTTGAATGTTTTTCGGCTTAGGGTACAGTGGGTTTGTCTTTAAATCTTACACCATCAATATCGGATGGAAGTAAATTGGTATTAATAGTTTGTATGTTTTTGGGTAGAGTAGGTCTATTTACAATGCTTTTCGGAATATTCAAAAAGGTCGATTGTGATTCTTACAGATATCCAAAAGACAGTGTTCAAGTAATGTAAAATATTTTTTTATGAAATATATCGTAGTTGGTTTAGGTAATTTTGGTTCAACATTAGCCATTAGATTAACCACAATGGGGCACGAGGTTTTTGGTGTCGACAGCCGATTTGAGGTCGTGGATCAGCTCAAAAACAAAGTTAC
>JAIPAJ010000025.1 GCA_021740125.1 Leadbetterella sp.
AGGGCCGTTATGAGTACGGTTAGGGTAGTGCCTGTAATATTTCCAATGAATGGGATAATTTCTAATAATCCACATAAAATGGCAAAAAATACGGCATTTTTTACGCCGAGTAGGCTGAATCCAATACTATAAAGAATCCATAAACAAGCAATCATTTTGGCTAAACCTAATAAGTACTGTTGAGAAACCTGGGTGGTACTTTTTAATATTTGCTCCATTTCTTCATGCTGTTTGTCTTTCGTTAGTTTCAAGAAAAACTGTTTAATATGGGCTCTGGAATACAATAAGAATAAAAAGTAAGCCAGCACTAAAATAATATTCGTCAAAATATATTTTAAAGACCCCACTGTTAATTGCATTAGTCCAGAAAGTGAGGGTTTTTCGCTTTTAAATATTTCTGATTGTTTTTCTAATGTAATGCCAAAATGCTCAAAAAAATAGGTCTGAATCTCATTAAAAGTTTTAATAGACTGATATTTAAGTAAATCATAATCTTTAAAGAGTTCGGATATTTTCCAAGAAAGCATAGCTATGATTGCTCCGAAAACTAAAAGTAATGCAAGTAAACTAATAAAAATGGCAAGAATTCTCCCTAAACCAATCCGTTGCATCCAGTTGCAAAAAGGCAAAAAAAGAGTTGCCAATATGCCACCTATCACCAACGGCATCAAAAAACCTTTGGCAAGAATCAAAACTGCTACCATCAATACCAAAATAAGCAGTTTTTTAAGGATAGAATTAAGATTTAAGGTCATATTAGTTAAGATTTTTTGATGTTTTCCTTTTCCAAAGTTTAACACCTTCGTACCAAATTACACTTAATGAACCAACTATCAAACAAAAACTTAATTGGTAGAAACTGAGGCTTTCAAATTCGAAGAATTTGGAGAATGGTTTTATAAATAAAATAAGAGAAGTTATGCCCAAGGTAATGGCTATTATGAGCAGCACCAAGTTGTTTTTGTACTTGAATGTGGTAATAATTGAATAATAAAAAGAGCGATTGACCAAAGTCAAAACAACATTAGCAATAATAAGTGTAGTAAAAACCATGGCCCTGGTGCTGCGTTCGTTTAAGTTTTGACTAATGGCATATTGGTAAGTTCCTAGGGTGCCTATAGTAATAGCCAAGCCTTGCACGATACTCGTAGTCAGTTCTTTCCAGCTAAAGAAGGTATCGCCGAGCGGTCTTGGTTTTAATTTCATTGTGTTTTTTTCAATAGGCTCATTTTCATAAATGATGGAGCAAGTAGGGCCCATTATCAATTCCAAGAAAATGACGTGGACAGGTGAAAATATATTGGGATAGATCCAGCCCAATGCCAATGGAATAAAAACCGTAAGAATAATGGGAATGTGAATCGAGATAATATACTGTATTGCTTTTTTGAGATTGGTATATATTTTCCTGCCTACAGAAACAGCTTTGACCATTTTAGATAAATCGTCGTTCATCAAAATCAATGAAGCTGCGTCTTTAGCCAATTCGGAGCCTTTTTTGCCCATGGCTATACCTATGTGTGCTGATTTGAGTGCTGGGCCGTCATTTACTCCATCGCCAGTCATGGCTACTACTTCGTTTTGTTTTTTTAAAGAATTGATTATTCGTAATTTAGCTTCAGGAAACATTCTCGTGAATATGTTGACGTCCATTACTTTTTTATCAAATTCTTTATCCGAAAGTAACATTAACTCCTTGCCAGAAATGTGGCTTTCTAAGCCTCTAAATCCAATTTGCTTGGCTATAGAAATGGTCGTTGCGTCACTGTCGCCTGTAATTATTTTTACTTTTATGCCCGATTCATAGAAATGACTCAGGACTTTGTTTATATTCTTTTTGGGTGGATCATAGAATGCCAAAATGCCTTTGAAATCGAATTTAAATTCCTGTTGACTTTTGGGGAAATTCTTGTTTTGTGTATTGGCTTCGGCAACTCCAAGCACTCTAAAGCCTCCTAAAGTGAGTACATCAATGGAATTTTCAATTTTGAGTTTGTCTTCTTCGCTTAAGTCACAAACATGGATGATGGCCTCGGGAGAGCCTTTGGTAGCAATGATAATTTCGCCAGATTTATTTTCAAAAACATGGGTCATCATTGGAGGAGTGCCTCCCAATGGATATTCTTTAATGATCTTGAAGTTCGGTCTTTCGTCATTCTCGGCTACAATTTTGTAAGCATTGTGTAATGCCACTTCCATGGGATCAAATGGAATTGGTTCAGATGCAAACATAGCCGTTCGAATAAGATTTTTGTTGGTTTCCGTTAGCGTCTGGTTCGTTTCAAAAATTATATTTGATTCAAAATCATACAATTTTGCTAAATCCATGATGTTTTCTGTTAGCGTACCCGTTTTGTCTGTACAAATGACGGTAGCACTGCCCAGCGTTTCCACCGTTTTCATTTGCTTTACCACAATTCCACTTTTCATCAGTCGCCATGCACCCAAAGCCATGAAAGTGGTAAATGCCACAGGGATTTCTTCAGGCAAAATGCTCATGGCCAAGGTCAAAGATTGTAATAAACTGTTTAGGATTTCTCTGGTATTATAATAGTTGATGGCCCAAACTACAAAAAAGACTATACCGCCAAGAAATGCCATTTTTTTTACAAAATTCGAAATTTGATTTTCTAAAGGTGTTTTTTCTTCCTTTATGCCTTCAAGACTTTTCCCTATTTTCCCTAAAGAAGTTTCGTTACCAATGGCAGTTATTTGGGCAATTCCCAATCCACCTACTACACTTGTGCCTTTAAATACCTGATTGTTTTCCTTATTTTTTTCAACAGCGAGCGATTCTCCGGTTAGGATGGATTCATTTACCATAAAATCATTGGAATGAATGATGGTGGCATCTGCCGGAATGGACATTCCTTCTTCTATGATGATCACATCTCCTAAAACCAAATCTTCACTTTTAATTTCTTCTACTTTGCCATTTCTAATAACTTTACTTTTGGCAACGATAAATTCCTTTAGTTTTTCTAGGGCATTTGTACTTCGGGCATCCTGGAAAAAAGAAATACTTACCTGAAACAGTATTGCGGAGGCTAAAAATATGGCATCGGCTGTTTTATCACTAATAAAATAAATGATAGAAGCCACAAGAAGTATAATTAGCATAGGATCTTGAGCCAGTCTCCTAATCACACTTAAAATGCTGTTCTCTTTCTTGAAGTCCAGGAGATTTTTTCCGTTTTTTTCTCTTGAAACCAATACCTCTTTGGGATTGAGGCCTTTTATGCCTTGGGCTGCTAGTGGTAATTCTTTTTTCATGCTAATCTTGAAACGTTGAGTATTTTTATTTTTCCTTCGCAAAAATTTCGGATGCCAGTTTTTTGTCGTGAAGGTAAATATCTTTTCTAAAATTTAGTTTGCCTCTATGATCCACCCACGACGTAAGATATAGCAAGTAAACTGGAATCGTTGGCTTTACTGTAATTCTTTTTTCAATGTCAGTTTTTAGTATTTTTTCAATATACTCAATGTTCCATTGTGTGTCATTACGAAGAATATATTCGGCTAAGTTTTTAGGATTTTCGACCCGAATACATCCATGACTAAATGATCTATTGGTTTCTGCAAATAAACTTTTTGAAGGTGTATCGTGAAGATAAATATTATAATTATTGGGAAAAAGGAATTTGATTTTGCCCAGAGAATTATTCTTTCCAGGTTTTTGTCTAAAATTATAAGGAACATGGTTTTTAAATTGGCTCCAATTCACGGTTCTTGGATCTATAATTGAATTTTTACTGAAAACTTCAATGTTATTTCTACTCAAATAGGAAACGTTTCTCTGTATTTTCGGCAACACTTCGTTTTTGACGATGCTATTTGGAAGTCCCCAGTAAGGATTGAGGACAACTGTTGAAAGTTGCCCTTTAAAGATACTCGTTTTAGTGGCCATTTTGCCCACCACAACTTTGCTTTCGCTGATGGGTTTGCCATTTTCAAAAATATGTAATTTGAATTCTGGGATATTGACCATTAAAAAATTGGGTTCCATTTCTTCAGGAAGCCACCTCAATCTTTCTAAATTTATCATTATCTGTTGTATTCGTTCTTTTATTGGAGTGTTGAGCTCGTTTAAGGTGGCTTTGTTTAATATTCCTGATTCTGTTAGGCCAAATCTGTTTTGGAAACTTATTATGGCTGTTTTTAGATTTTCGTCAAAAATCATCGTGGCATCTTTTGTCTTGAGATCACCAGTGATGAGCAGATATTTTTTCAAATTCACTAAACAAGAGTCGGATTCGCCCACAGATATTTGTTTTTTCAGGGTTGTTATTTCTGGAAATCCACCTGATTTTTCAATGGCTTTATATTTTCTAAGTTCAATTGTAAGCGTTTTATAGTATTGATTTACTGGATATTGTAAGTTTGTGTTTTTTGAGATTGAAATTATATTATCCAATAAACTCTGAAAATTTTTCTTTTTTCGAGGTATAAACCATTCAAGGTCATAGGTGTTTTTGGAAATACCTCCGAAGGACTTTTCGGCATATCTGAAGAAATTTGAAGTGAGTAAAAACTCTATTTTGTGGGTTTCACTTTCGGGTAATATGGTGTTTTTATCTTCTTTATGGGCAATATTTATTACTGAATCTATGAGTTTTGTGTTGATGGATTGATCATTAAAGTCAGAACTATAATTTTGTAGTTGATTATAAAATATATGGCAAGCCTCTGTAATTCCATTTTTGTCAAACCAAGCATACTGGTAGTTTCTCCTTTTGTAGAATTCGGTGATCTGCGTTTGGAGTGAGTCTTCTGTATGATATTGGTGATAGAAGTCAGCTAAAATGGTGCTATCGAGTATTTTCTCACTAAAGTTCTGGCTTGAATATATGCTTGTGTCAGGCAAAATTCCTTTTTTAGCAGTTTTGTTTTTGCCGCAACTCGTCAAAGCAAAAGAGAAAAGCAGGCAGATTAAAAAAGTAAATGTGAATAACTTAGAAAAGACGTTTTTCTGTTTAAGAAAAGATTTCTCTGTTTTAAGATTTAGAATGTATGTAAAGTAAACTTCCATTGGCTAATACAGGTACAACCTGCGGAATTATGTCGTTTGGCAAGGCGGGGCAGCCGAAACTTCGCCCTAAATAACCGTGACGCTGAACAAAAGCCGTACTTACGTACTCGGCTCCATGAATTATTATTTCTCTTTTAAGTGCATTGTCATTTACTCCTTTATCTAATCCATTTAGCAAGAGTGCCTTACCATGTTTAGGACTATGAATGATACTTCCGACCATGTAAAATCCAAGACTACTCTGGTGTGACTCCAACTTATTCGAAAAAGACTTGGCCATCACATCTCCAGACTTTTTACCGTGGGCCACCAAAGATTTAAAAAGTAATTTCTTTTTTGATAGGTCTATCACAAAAAACCTTTCCTTAGTTGACGGTAAACTAAAATCAATTATAGTAATGATTGACTTCTTTGGATGGAACTTCTCAAAACCTTTTATGGATTCATTGAATGTTTGAAAATCTATCACTTCAGAGATTTCACAAGCCTCAAATAGTTCAAGATTCTTACTTTTAGTGGTGGCTGGTTCAGTAGTAAATATGTTTAAAAGAATCGAGAAAAAAAAATAATTGATGAGCATTTTATATTGGTTTTAATATGCCTATCCATAACTCTTATACTATCTAAAACATTGTGCACCAATTGCATATTTTGTTTTATCTGTTATTGTTCTTTTATTTATTTGTATAATTCTCATTTTTAAAGCTTGATTTACCCTTATCGCTTTAGAAACCCTTCTTTTACCATTCTTTTATACAATACTTTACTTATCTCTTTGGTCATTTTATCCACGCCGTCCGGATTTACGGTTTGAGTTTCACTGGTCCAGATTATTTTATCCTCGATGATGGAGAAAATGGCAATTTCGACTACAAATGTTTTGGTAGTTAAGAAATACCCAGGCCCTTGATTGCTGGGCCAATTTCGGTAATAATAGTTTTGGAAAGTTATGGGATTCCAGCCGTTTGGTCCGATATAACTAAGTGTGTAAGTCCTTTCTCGCTCCACATCGAGCAATCGCATGGTTATGGCTCCGTCAAATCCATCTTTCTTTATTTTTTCACGAAGGGCTTCTTCGTTGGATTTGTCGAAGTCAGTTTTCAGATAATCAAAGGATGCTACGCCTTTCCCGTCCAGAAACTCTAGTATTTCTGTTTCGGCTTGGTGTCTGCTGTTTTCGTTTTTTAGCATGGCCACCACCAATATCTTGTTAAGTTTTTTGAGGTCAACTTCTTTGCCTGGTTCTTTCCAACTACTCGCTATTTTTGTGGACTTACAGGAGAAAGAAAAGACCAGTAAGGTTAAGAATAGTGTTATTTTTTTCATACTTTTTGCGGAGATAATGTTTTAAAATATTTGTTTACAAAGGCGTGTTTGTGGTTATCGGTCATCTTTTCTGCTGTTTGGATAGCTATGTTTTTTTCTTCGAAAACGGTACTGGATTTTAAATATTTTTCAAAAGAAATCTTCTCTTCATTTGGCCCAAAAAGCAATATTGTTTCATAAGAACTCAATGGCTCAGCTATCTTTTTGAAGAAATTCTCTCGTAAGTTATGATCATCTATAAAATCCTCTCTTGCTTGCAAGAACTTCTCTTTTTCCTTGATTTTAGCCCTCACTATGACGGTTTCTACTCTTAATTTTGCAAATTCAATCAGGTGAGCTGAAAACTCATCCATCCAAACTCCAATACATTTTTGGGTGTACATGTTAATAGCATTATATTGCTTATTTTAGAAAATGTCAATTCCCATTGACAGGTTACCATTACTGCGGTATTTACAACCACAAAAGTCGATTGAAACGGCTTGTCCTTTGTTACATTATTCAGATATAAATTTACAAAATTCACATGTTGGCTATTTTGGTATTTATGGTTTTCAGCATATCCAACTGTGTTTTTTGAGATTCAAATAGCGTTTTTATTTGTTCCTCTAGCAGTAAATCCATCTTTTGGTGTAAACTTCTGATTTGCATTTCGGCTTTAAGATTTATTAGATAATCGTTTTCGTTCATCATACGGTCTTTTTCTTCTTGTCTATTTTGGCTCATCATTATTATTGGAGCCTGAAGGGCCGCAATAGAAGACAGAATTAGGTTCATTAGAATGAAAGGGTAAGGGTCAAAGCGGAATTTAAGAGTAATAAATGTGTTAAATATAATCCAGATGCTTAGTAGTATAGCAAATGTGATAATAAACCGCCAGCTGCCACCGAATTTTGCTACTTTATCAGATATTTTTTGACCATCGCTGAGCGTCTCAGTAGGTGGGTGAAGAAGATTGTAAACAATGAGTTCCTCGGCCTCTATGCTGTCCTGTACAATTTTTCGGAATTTCTCTAAATGTGAATTTTCTTCAGATATGAAATCTTGGGTTTTCATTTTCTCCAATGCTTATTTCGGCAAAATTGTTGATTTTCAAATGAAAAGGTCTTACAAGATTCTATTTGATTTTTGTAATATTCACACTTTTTTGATTTGTGGGTATTCGTAGATTCCTAAAAAAATAGGCAAAATAAAAAAGCCCAAGGAAACTTGAGCTTTTTTAAGGTTAATAAATGACGGTCAGATTATTTTATTTCTAAACTATACGGAAGTTTGGCCTGTAGCCTTTCCATATTTTGAAGATATTTTATTTCTTTAGCCATTGGGGCAAAAACACCTAGATATTCCTTTAGTTTAGCATCCTCTTGGCTTTTGCCAAATTTCTCCATTATCTGTTCAAATTCTGATTTCGGATAAGGATAATACTTTACCTGGTAATCGCCAGTTTTGAGTTTTACTTTTTTGGCGGCAATGGCAATGGCATCGTCAAGTCCACCCAAAACATCCACCAAGCCTACATTTTTTGCTTGAACACCTGTCCAAACACGTCCTCCGGCAACTTCTTTAAGTTTTTCTATTGACATTTTTCTTCCTGCTGCTGCTTTTGAAGTAAATTTCTCATAGCCCTTGTTCACTGAGTTTTGAATCAACATTTTCTCTGCATCTGACATTTCTCTTGTTAACGACGGCGAATCAGCAAATTCATGCGTTTTAACGCCATCGAAAGTAATTCCAAGTTTGTTATTCATCAATTCTTGGGCATTGAATAACATACCAAATATACCTATAGACCCAGTGATGGTAGTTGGAAGTGCCACAATCGTGTCACAACCCATTGCCATATAATATCCGCCAGAGGCAGCTACGCTACCCATTGAGGCTATTACTGGTTTTACTTTTTTAGTTAATTGTATCTCTCGCCACATTACATCAGAAGCCAAAGCACTACCGCCAGGTGAGTTGATTCTTAATACGATAGCCTTAATTTTTTTGTCATTTTTCGCTTTTCTCAGCTCTTTTAAGAAAGTTTCTGATCCAATTGATCCTGAACCGCCTTCACCCGAATTGATATCACCTTCAGCTACAATTACAGCAATTCTGTTGTCTCTCGACCCCTCTTTTACATATTTTTTGGCTTTTTTGTAGCTACCAAGTTTAATAAAACTAAGCTTAGCAGATTCTTTAATTCCTGTTGCTTTTTTCAAAGCTGCATCGTACTCATCCTCATATCCCACATTAGTCAATATTTTGTATTTTACTGCATCTTGAGGTTCTTGAATCAAAGCCTTGTTCAGCACTACGTCTATTTCTGCTTTTGTCATCCCTTTTTCAGCTGCCATTTTAGAATAAATGTGTTTGGATATTGAACCCAAGTATTCCGAAACTTGCATTTTGTTTTCTGGGCTCATGTCTGTTCTGATATAGGGCTCAACAAAACTTTTAAACTGACCTACTCTGAAAATCACTGGTTTAACACCGATTTTGTCAAAAAGGCCTTTCATAAAAGTTATCTCTGCATCCAAGCCATTAAATTCTATTCCACCAGCAGGATTCAGATAGCTTTTTGTGGCAACAGATGAAAGATAAACGGCCTTCTCGGTCATTATTTCTGCGTATGTGTACACAAATTTGCCTGATTTTTTGAAGTCAATTAATGCATTTCTAATCTCTTCAATCTCGGCAAAGCCAGCAACAGGATATTCTAATTTTATACTGATTCCTTTGATATTCGGATCCAGTTTGGCATTGGCAATAGCTGCTTTGAGATCAATCAGACCTGTTTTCATTTCACCATTGCTAAAAATTTCTGAAAAAGGATCTTCTTTGGTTGAGTTTTCTGATATTTGCGTATTGAGGTCAAGTTGCAAAATTGAATTTGACTTGACTGAAGTTTCATCTTCGCTGCTCGACATCATCGAGCCAATTCCGATAAGTAAAAACAAAGAAAGCAACGAGAATAAGAATATTCCGATTATCGTGGCCAAAACATATTTTAAGAACTGAAGCATTTTATTTCTAATTGAATGTTAAATTACAAATCTACAAAACAAAGTTAGGTTGGCATCTTTTTAGAGAAATCAAAAAATAATTTAGCGGAAAATTAAAGTTTTAAATGGTAAAATACAGATTTGTTGATTTCTAATTCACCAAATATTGACTATTTTTCGGATGAAAAGCTCATTATCTCTTTTAGGATTAACTTTCTAACTCAGAAAAATACATTTTGTTTATGGTTGAATTTGAAGCTGAAATAATAAAATATGCCAAAAATGGTGAAAAAACGGGCTGGACATTCGTGGAAGTTTCACTTGATATTGCAGAAAAAATAAAACCTAAAACCAAAACGACTTATAGAGTAAAAGGCAAACTAGATGATTTAAGCATCCATCAGGTTGCATTGGTGCCGATCGGAGAAGGGAACTATATTTTGCCTCTCAATGCCGAAATGAGAAAAGTTTTAAAAAAGCAGGTTGGGGACAAACTAAAAATAGCTTTAGAAGAAGAAACTGATGAATTGCCTATTTCGGTAGATTTATTAAATTCTCTCGAATTCGAACCCGAAGCTTTGGAGTTTTTTAATTCCTATCCCAAAGGCCACCAAAGATATTATTCTAACTGGGTGGAATCGGCCAAAACTTTCGAAACCAAATCGAAGCGGATCTATATGTGTGTGTATGGTTTATTGAACAAAATGGATTATGGACAGATGATTAGGCATTTTAAAAAAGAACCGATGCTATGAGGTTTTCTTCTCCAAATCTTTCAATATTTCAAGAATTATGTTGGACTCATATCCTTTGGAAATCAAATAGTTGAATGTTTTTTGTTTGCGTTTTATATAGTTGCTTTCCGTTCTTAAATCGTGAAGTTTTTTTTCGATGAGTTGCGTTACAGTAGTAAAATAATCGTCATTTGGTATCTCTTTCATGGCCGCTTCCATGATAAATTTACTCATTTTCCTAGCTTTAAGTTCAGCTTTTATTTTGAGTCTTCCCCATTTTTTAACCCTAAATTTCCCTCCAGCAAAAGCCTTAGCAAATCGTTCTTCGTTCAGATAATTCTCGGTTATCAAATAGGCAATTATCTCTTCGGCTTCGTCACCCCAAACTTTCCACTCCTGCAGTCGCTTTCGGACTTCAGCTTGTGTTCGTTCCTGATAAACACAATAATTGGCGGCTTTTTTAAGGATTGCGGTGTTCAAGGTGAGGAGGGAATTATTTTAGTGAGTGTTCAATTAATTATTCAAAATATTAAAACTATCAAATTCTCACCCCACTCAACAACTCCACATAACCCGTAATCCCCTCATAAATCTCTTCCACAAAAATATATTCATCAGCAGTATGTGAGCGAGCAGAATCTCCTGGACCGATTTTAATGCTTGTAAATGGCATTAAAGCTTGGTCGGAGAGTGTCGGTGAGCCATAAGGTTTCATGTCTAAAGCCATTCCTTTTTTTACTATAGGGTGTTCAAGCGAAATACCTGAGGGATTGAGCCTTACACTTCTTGGCGTAACCTCGCATCTTACATTTTGCTTGATTATTTCTAAGGTTTCTTCTAAACTATAAGCATCCGTCGCACGTACATCCACCACAAACGAGCATTCGTCAGGCACGACATTGTGTTGAGTTCCTGCATTTATTACAGTTACCGACATTTTAATGGGTCCCAAACTCTCAGATATTTTCTGAAATTGGAAGTTTCTAAACCAGTTTATGTCATTAAAGGCTTCATAAATAGCGTTTTTGCCTTCGTCTCTGGCTGCATGTCCAGCAACGCCGATTGCTTTGCAGTCCAATACCATCAAACCTTTTTCAGCAACCGCCATATTCATAAGGGTAGGTTCACCCACAATGCCTAAGTCGATTTTTGGAAGAGATTTTATCAAATTTTCAATACCATCTTTTCCTGAAATTTCTTCTTCTGCCGAGGCCGCAAATATCAGATTATAAGCCAGTTCTGAATTTTCATAAAAGTAAAAGAAAGTTGCCAACAGAGAGACCAATGGCCCACCAGCATCATTACTTCCTAATCCGTAAAGTTTTCCATCGACAATTTCAGCCTTATATGGATTTCTGGAGTAGGAAGCATTTGGCTTTACAGTGTCATGGTGAGAATTGAGCAATATCGTTGGTTTCGAAGCATCGAAATACTTATTTTTTGCCCAGATATTATTTTTTATAGTTTCAAAAGGGATATTTTTTTCTGTGAAAAGTTCTTTAAAGAGTTCAAGTGTTTGATTTTCTTGTTTGCTCAAAGAAGGTGTTTCAATCAGTTTTTTTAAGAAACCAATGGCAAATTCGCTTAAATGTTCGATTTCTGAACTTTTCATTTAATAAACTTTTTACAAAAATAAATTCAATGAAGCTTACAACCTATTTTCAGTTAAAAGAATCTTACTTTTGAATTTAAAAGCTATTATTATGAGGATTGTTGCTATATTAATTTGTTTGTTGGTAATGGGTTGTGAAGCTGAAAATGTTAATTCGAGCATCGTTGGCAATTGGCAATGGGTGGTTTCTCAAGGTGGTATTGCTGGTTTGACAATCAAGCCATCGGAAAGTGATCAACGTCAAATGATTTTCGACTCAAAAGGTAATTTTTCTCTGATTCAAAGCGGGAAAACGACTATTTCTGCACTTTATGAGCTTAAAAATGCCAAGTCAATCACTTCTACGGAGCTTGTACCTATGATTGTATTTCCTAACGAAGACGCTATGAACATGTCTTATACCATCAAGAATGACAGCCTTTTCCTTTTTGACGAAGTATATGATGGTTTTGGACATACCTATGTGAGAAAGTAGGTTTTATATTGGTTAGCCGTTCGTTTGTTTCTTATTTTTGAGTAAATTTTTAAACCCCAAAATTGAAAAAGAAGTCGACGTCAGCCAATGAGTCAGATTCTGAGAATAATGCAGAATTGCGTATTCCATACTACAAAAAACCTATTCGTTTGTCTGTTGAACAATGGCAATGGAGACTTAGGAAACAGTTTGGTGAAGAAAATCCTTTTGTGATTTCTAACATAGGGCAGCAACCCATTTTCTCTGACTATTTGGTATATAACCCACACACTATCAATAATTACAAAGTATCGATTAGAGATTTTGATTACAAGAGAAACTTCTGTAATTGTCTAGATTTTAAAACCAATCGACTAGGCATTTGTAAGCACATTGCGGCTACCATTAAGTTTATTGAGACAAATCATGACGTTTCTAAACTCCAGAACGAGGTATTCATTGGTACATATTCGAGCATTTATTTAGATTATGTGGGTGGCCGCCAGGTAAAACTCAAGATTGGAACCGATAATACATCTCAATATGAGGTTTTTAGAAAGAAATATTTCTCAGATAACTTCGAACTTTTAGCCACGACTTTTCCAATTTTCGAGAAAATTCTTAAAGAAGCAAAAGAGATAAATAGTTCTTTTATATGTTATGATGATGCCTTGACTTATGTTATCAAAATTAGAGAGAACATAACGAGAAGGATTAAACTGGGAGATTTTTTCAAGAAAAATTCGAAATTCTCTGACATAGATGGGGCTCTCAAAGTTCAGCTATTTCCATTTCAACAGGAAGGTGTAAAGTTTGCAGCAAGAGCTGGTAGAAGTCTTATGGCTGATGACATGGGCTTAGGCAAAACCATTCAGGCGATTGCGGTGGCTGAGATTTATAAGAAGGTCTTACAAACCAACAGCGTGCTTATTATTTGTCCAACTTCACTAAAATACCAATGGAAGTCCGAAATTGAGCGGTTTACCCACAGTTCGGTACAAATAATTGAAGGCAGTAACCAAAAAAGGAGAGAGCAATATTCGAATAATGGTGCTTATTATCAGATTACTAGCTATAACTATATTGCTCAAGATATAGATTTTATAAACGAAACGCTAGAATTCGATTTTGTGATTTTGGATGAAGCCCAAAGGATAAAAAACTGGAAAACCAAGGTTTCGAAAAGTGTAAAAAGACTCAATTCTAATTATTCGGTGGTATTAACTGGCACACCACTCGAAAACAGGTTGGAAGAACTGTATTCCATCATGCAGTTTATCGATGTTTATCAGCTCGGACCGCTTTATCAATTTGTAGAGAGGTATCAATTAAAAGATGTTGAATCAGGTAAAGTGATTGGTTATCAGTATTTAAACGAAATAAAATTGACGCTGGCAGATACTCTTATTAGGCGAACCAAAGCCGAAGTATTGAAGGAACTGCCAGAAAGAATGGATAAGAATCTATTTGTTCCGATGACTTTTGAACAAAGAGAAATTCATGATGAAATGCAACAGGTGGTTAGTAAGTTGGTGAGCAAATGGCGGAAGTTTGGTTTCCTGAACGAAGTGGATAGACAAAAATTGATTTTGTCGTTGAGTAGAATGAGAATGGTCTGTGATAGTACTTTCATTATCGACCAAAGAACTCGGAAAGACACCAAGGTGGACGAATTAATGAATATCGTAGAAGAATTTCTCGAAACCAATGACAGTAAGGTGGTTGTGTTTAGTCAATGGGAGCGAATGACACGTCTAGTGGCGGCTGAATTTGACAAAAAAGGTATTGAATATGAATACTTACATGGCGGAATTCCAAGTCAGAAAAGAGAAAAATTATTGACAAATTTTAAAGAAAATCCCAACTCTAGGATTTTTCTTTCAACGGATACCGGTGGAGTAGGCCTCAATCTTCAGTCGGCCTCCTTGGTCATAAATCTGGATATCCCGTGGAATCCAGCTGTACTTGAGCAAAGAATTGGTCGTGTTTATAGATTAGGACAAAACCGAAATGTAACCATTATAAATCTCGTTTCGACGGGTACGATAGAACACAAAATGCTGGACGTTTTGAAATTCAAATCTTTCATGGCAAGTGGAGTTTTGGATGGTGGTGAAGACACAATATTTCTTGATAATGAGCAGTTTAAAGGATTTATGGATTCTTTGGAGACCTTAACTGATGAATTATCAACGGCCCTAGATTTTGAAATTGAATCTAATACTGAATTCGAAATTCCGTCCGAATCAAAAGAAATTGATGTTGAAAAAATAGAAAATGGACTTTTAGGTGATGATGATATTTTTGATGTGGAAAATTCGGATAAATCTACTGATTTAGTAAATCAAGGGATTTCATTTCTTAGTAATTTGATGGAAACATTAAAGAATCCAAAGGCGACCCAGGAGCTTTTGGATAATATCATTGAAAAGGATAAAAATGGCAATGTGTTTTTGAAAATTCAAATCGAAAATTCTGATATAATTGAAGATGGCTTAAAAACACTAGGTGGTTTTTTGTTGAATATGCGTAAAGGAAAGTAGTCCAAAAATGAACTTTAACTCACCACCAAATAAACCGCCACAAAATGAAAAATTGCAGCAAAAAGTACAAATAGGTGCCAAATGAAGTGATTATAGGGAATGTTTTGATTTTGATAGAACACTACGCCCACCAAATAACTCAATCCACCCGCCACCAAAAAATAGAAAGGCACAGCCGGTATTCTTCCCCAAAAACCACTGTCGAATAAGAAAATCATGCAACCTATAAAGATGTAAATAAGGCTTGATAGGAGTCGGAATCTGCCTGTGTAAAATACTTTTTTGATGATTCCCAAAGCTATAAGAGACCACTGGACAATTAAAAATAGCCTTGCTGTCGCAGAATCTGTAAATAGTATGATAAATGGAATGTAAGTGCCGCCAATCAAAAAGAAAATGCTGATGTGATCTAAAACCCGAAGGGCTCTTTTGGCAACTGGATAAAAAATGGCATGATATAAAGTAGAAAAACTAAAAACCATAAACAAACCCAAAGTGTACGCCGCTGTACCTAACCCTAAGTTCGTAACTCCTTTATTTTGAGCCATGGTAACTAGCAGGGGGCCAAATGCCAAAGTTAAAATAACTCCAATTCCGTGAGAAAGTGCGTTGGCTATTTCGGTTTTTAAAAGTCTGTCGTTTTCCAAGTTTTATAAGGTTATTTTTGTTCCAGCATTTCCAGTTTCCAAAGCCATTTTTAGTTGGTCAGCGTGGCAAATCGTCACTTGACTAACGCCACTTTTCAATGCAGCAAATGCATTGTCGAGTTTTGGAATCATACCTTCATAAATAACACCTTGGATTTTGAAAGATTCATAATTTTCAGGATTTAATTCACTTATAACCGAATCTTCATTTTCTGGGTCAGATAAAACCCCTTTTTTCTCAAAACAATAGACCAAGTTAATTTTTGATAGGGACGAAAGCCCCACTGCAACAGCCGAAGCTTGTGTGTCGGCGTTGGTATTGAGCATGTCACCATTCATATCAAAAGTAAGCGGTGCAAAAACTGGAACTATTTCTGCATCTAAAAGCAACTTGATAAAAGCAGAATTAACCTCCAAAATATCACCTACAAAACCATAATCTATGGTCTGTACAGAGCGTTTTTGAGCTAGAATCGATTTTCCATCAGCTCCAGTTAGGCCAATTGAATTACAATTATTGGCTTGTAGTCGAGCTACTATTTGTTTGTTAACCAAACCGCCATATACCATTGTCACCACATCTCTCATGGCTTGGTCTGTTATCCGGCGGCCTTCCACCATTTTGGTTTCTATGCCTAAGTCTTTAGCTATTTTTGTAGCTATTTTTCCACCTCCATGAATCAGTATTTTAGGACCTTTTATTTTCGAGAATTCGCCTAAAAATGACTTTAACTTTTCGGGATTATCAATAACATTCCCTCCAATTTTAACAATGTTTACCAAAACTTTCTTTTTTCTTGCAAAATTGGCTAATTAATCCAAAAATCAAATTCAATTTTCATTAAAAGAATTGGTAATGGCTTTTCTTAGAGCTTGGTGCGGGCGTAATCCGTTCGTTTTGAATGTTCGTGGGGTTCTATCGCTCGAATCCTCTCTGTTTTGTTTTATTTTTTCAAGAATATGTTTCCTGTAATTTTCCAAGTCTTCGGCTGAAAGGTTATCGCGGTTGGTGTTTCCACTTTCATAACCTTCGTTGTATGTACTTACACGAGCAGATTCTATAGCCAATTTAATTTTTTCATTTATAGCCAAAAGATCATTCTCAAGTTTTGCTTTTTTATTGTTAAGTTCTTCTAAATTAGGCAGTAACTCTAGTTTTTGATCTGCTAAATCCAACAATGATTTACCCTTAAACCACGGTTTCTTTATTTCGTTCAAAGCCTTGGTTTTTTTCCTAATTTGTCGATTCGCACTGTTTATTACTGGATTATACTGCAACCAGCGTTTCCAATAAACCTGCAAAACTGGAAAGGCAATTCCTAAACAAATGGCTCCCGCTATGGCGAACAAAACCCCACTCAAAACAAATGACAATAAAGCCCAAGGACTGTTCACCAATTGCTGATTCAAAGCATCATATTCTCTGAGTTTTTGTTCTATTTTTTGTGTTAATATAGGATTTTCAACGGTCTGGCCACCAGAAATCAATGGTGTGGCTTCGAGCTGTAGAGACTTAATTTCTCTGTTTATCGCCTCCTTTAGTTTATCCGTTTTGTAGGCTTCGTATCTAAACCATCCCAAGATTGACAATGTTCCGATAGATATTATAACTAAAACAAGTTGAAAATATCCATGTGCTTTTTTCGAGGAAGTGTTGACTTGTGTTAGGTAGGGTTGTTCTATAAGTCGCTCATAGGCAGGTTTTAATAATATTGAAACTCCGGCCAAACCAAACGCAAATGCCCAGGCCTCGAAAGTATTTCGGATATTAAGGGCATAAGCCACAATTTCGTGAGAGATAATTAAATCTCCGAAAATGAAGGTGATACCAGCCGCCAAATAAATGATACCAGCCAACATTGGATAAGGTGACTGGTTTTGCTTTTTGAGTTCTTTTATTTCAGCTATTCTGTTCTTTTTTTCTGCAATTTCATTCTCAAGCTGAGCGGTCAAATGGTTTTGCTCTTCATATTCTGTCAAGATTTCTTGCTTTTGTTTCAAGATTTCTAGTTTTTCCAACCTTGAGTTTTCGAGCGAAAGTTTGGTTTCATCTAAATCCTGCGTAATAATCTCTTTATTGCCCAGTAACCAATCGAGGCTTACTTCGCTGGACAAAAAACCCTCATAATTGGCTCTTTCTACGTTATCTATTCCGTTTTCAAATCCTTTTTCAAAATCCTCTCCGTTTGGTTTCATTCTCCTAAAATATTTTTGATTTGACTGTTATTCAATTTCTGTTTGTAGTTCTTGGCCAGATTATACTCGCTCAAAAACACATTGGTGATGGCTTCTTTTTCGGCATTAATTTTTGCCATTTGAGCCTCTATTTCGTTTAAATCAGGCAAAATTTTCCATTTTTCTATTCTGATTTTTTCTATTTCGTGGTTTATTTCATCCTTCTGCACTTTCCAAACAGTGTTTACTTTTTTCTTGTCACCTTTAATGTTTAGGTTTTGATTCAAAGCCCGTAATTCATATTTGAGTCTAGCGATACTGCCCAAAAGAATTTTGCCTGAAATCATAAATGCAAAAAAAGTAAAAAGTAGAAATGCCAAAGATTTGAATAATGGCATGGCTTCATAAACCTGTACAAACACAAAAATGGAGGCTGCTAATGGCATTCCGAATTCCTCCAAAAGTCTTTTCCAAGTCAAATTGTCGTCATTATGGATTACGGCTGTAGGATTGTAAAGACTAAACATGCCTGTCAGAAACACACCCCAAGCTATCCATTGGTGATTTTCAGGGAATGAATTTTTAAGACCTTCATCAATTAAAAAGTAGTTGCCAACACACATACCGATAGATAAAAGTAATCCTACGGAAACTCTGAAAAGATTTTCTTCTTTGGATTCTTGTTCGTTGGCTATTTTTGATTTTTGATCTATCGCCTGAATTTCCTCATTTTGTTTTTCAATAAAAAGATTTAACTCGCCAATTCTTTCCGAAAGCTCATCCTTTTTTTGTTTCAAACCAGAAGCTTTTTTATTAAAAATAGAATCAATTATCTTGAGTTTTTCTTCAGGTTTGGTTTCCGAAAGACCAAAAATGACGCCTTCGTCTCTAAGGGCGTCCTCATTACTTAACCAATATGGATACTCCTCCTCATCATTTATCAGTTCTTGAATGTTTTGTTTGGGGAAAGCCACCAATTCGGTCTGTACGATGTCTGAGCCAGGCATCTCAATTATTTCTGAATTTTCGGACTTATTTTTTGAAAATAAGTTTTTAAACCAATCAACAAAAGGCATTATTTTAGAATTATTTGGGAACACTTATCACACAAATCTTCCTAAAAAATTATGGCTCTTACAATATATTTGTGACGAAAGGTCCAATAAATGATTTAAAAATCAAGGATTTGCCCGATGCGATGTGTTATTTTTGTTTTTTAATAGAATTATATTTTATGTATTTGTTTTCGAGAAAAGTAGGAGAAGGGCAACCTTTTGTTGTGCTACATGGTGTTTTTGGTTCTTCAGACAATCTTTTTACTGTTTGTAAAAAAATAGCAGAATCTGGTTTTGAAGTTCATATTTTAGATGCAAGAAATCATGGACAATCGCCACGAAGTGAGGTGTTTAATTATGAAGTGATGGCTGCTGATTTGAATGAATATTTGGATGAAAATAAAATAATAAATCCAATCATCATGGGACATTCCATGGGCGGTAAAACGGTCATGACTTTTGCTCGAACTTATACCAATTTCTCCAAATTAATTATTGTAGATATCGCCCCAAGGTTTTATCCAACCCACCACGACCATATTTTGGCTGGTCTTGAAGCAATCGATTTAAGTAAAATTTCCAGTAGAAAAGATGCCGAAGATATATTCTCCAGCTACGTCTCTGACTTAGGGGAAAAGCAATTTATTCTAAAAAACCTTTACAGAACAGAAGAGAGTGGTTTTGATTGGAGAATTAACATCCCAGTAATAAGTAGAGAGATTTACCAAATTGGTGGTGAGATAGTTTTAGATAAAAGAGTAGAAAAACCAACTTTGCTAATTAGAGGTTCTGAGTCAAGTTATGTAACCGATGCTGATTTTGAGGATTTTAAATTGTCTTTTGTGAATGCTGAATTATTAACTATCGAAGGAGCAAATCATTGGGTACATGCCACGAAGCCTGTGGAGTTTGTAGAAGCCATTTTGGAGTTTTCGGCTTGAAATTATCTGGAAATCATAACCTTGCCGTTTTTTTTGTAGGTTTTATCACCAATTTGGTAGGTGATTACAAATAAGTATTGACCGTTTGGTGCGTTTCTCTCCTTTATTTTTCCATCCCAAGACAACTCCTCAGTTTCGTTGCTGTGTACAATTTCGCCCAAATTGTTAAAAATTTCTAACTTCTTTATTTTCCCATAAAAACCATCTACTAAAAAGAAGTTAAATGTATTGTTGAGATTATCATCATTTGGTGTGAAAATGTCAGGTACAAAAATCAACAAATCGGGGTCAATAGTGAACTTAAAGCTCTCTTTTGCCGTACAGCCAAAATCATCCTTAATGTTCAGCTGGTAAGTAATTTCATTTGTAGCAGTAAACATGGGTGAAAAAATGTTGGCTTCAGAAAGATTAGTTTGGGGCGACCAGTTATAGATAAATGGCCCCTCATTTTTTGGTGTCATTATAATTTCCTGATTCAGTTGTACCTCGGTTATGATCATTTCTTGGTCTTTCATCGGAAAAAGTTCAAACCTTTCCGATTTGTTCAAAAGCTCACTACCACATGCATTTGATAGAACTTTTACAGTACCTGACATAAACCCTTCATTGTATACAATGAAATCAGGATTTTTTACATTAACCATACTTGAATCTCCAAAAGTCCACAGGATATTAAGGTCAGATAGAGCTGCGTTAGTTTCCAATTCAGGTTTCCATTTATAAGGATTACAGCCACCAGGTTTCGAAAAGTTTGTTTTCGCATATGGCGTTTCAATCAAAATTGAATCTGTGATGGTATAAACTCCATAGTCAATGCTCACCTTGTAATATTTGCTTTGACTTGGTCTCACGATAATTTCTTGGGTGGTTTCACCTGTTTCCCATCTGATTTTTGGTGAAATTATCGGAGGAATTATATTGGTTTTACTCTCTATTAATCCAACATATTTTTTGTCACCGGATTCATCGCACCATAGCGGATCTCTTCTGCAGCCTTGTATGGTGTGCATTCCAGGGTTATTTAACTCATCATTATTGGGCTCTCCGTCTACCCAAAAGGCCCTGGCAAAAGAGGCCTTACTCATCCATTCCCAACCAGAGGCAGGGTTTGGAGGGTCATTGAAATTTTTGGCTTTTGGATTTTGAATGAAGCCTATCCAGTGAATATCGTTGGGCAGAAGATTAAAAAGAAAGCTATTTTTCTGTTCATCAGAGGCAGTTGCAAGGTGGCCGTTCATCATTTTGGCCATTATGACGGCATCTTCAACGGTTACTTGTCGACAAGTTTTAAAATAATGCAAGCCAAATCTTTCGTTGAGTTTGGTCACACAAAAATCAAATGGATTGAGTGCTTTGTCGTTTATTTTGAGTTGGGTAGGTTCATTTGGACAAACCAATGTTTTTGAAGCCACAATCAACTGAGCATGAGAAATGTTAATAAAAAAAACACCCACCAAGCATAAAATCTTGGCCTTTTTTCGGGTATTTATGTTAGTTAATATCTTCATTTAAGGTAAAACGCTTGCTAAAATTATTAATATTATTTCGGAGTTTCAGCAATTTGGGCTTTATTTGAAATAAACTAACACAATCTAATTATGTTATTTCAAAAAGAAATAAAACTTCCCGCCTTCCACCGAGGGTTTCATCTCATTACGGATAAAATTCTGAAAGAGTTGGATGAAATTAAAAATATCAAAATCGGCTTTTTACAAGTATTTATAAAACACACTTCAGCAAGTTTGACCATTAACGAAAATTGTGACCCAACCGTTCGGGGTGATTTTGAAAGGCATTTTAATGTTCTTTTTCCAGAGCGAGTTACTTATTATCAGCATGATTACGAGGGTGATGATGATATGCCCGCTCACCTAAAAAGTTCGACGCTCGGTTGCCAAGTGATGATTCCGATTACCAACGGAAAACTAAATTTAGGCACATGGCAAGGTATTTATCTCTGTGAACACCGAAACCATGATTCGGGAAGGAAATTGGTTTTGACCATTATGGGTGAATAAAACTTTCATTCAGGGAACGCATTATCAAGAAAAAGACTTTCCAATAACCAATAACCAATAACCAATAACCAATAACCAATAACCAATAACCAATAACCAATAACCAATAACCAATAACCAATAACCAATCAAAAGCCAGGCTGATAAGTCCTAACCGCATTTTTTAGAATATCCTCTTTGTAAAAAAGTATGTCTTTAAAAACTCCTTTAGAATACATTTCGCCTTGATCATTAAAGTGCTTGGAGTTTTTATCACCACTATTTCCGCCTGCCAAAACAGATTTGGCTTTTACCTTATCGCCAAATTCCACTGCACAAACAAAGCTATTTCCACTGTATCCATATCTCTTCTTGGAATTTGGATAATATCTACTATTAAATGAAGGCAAACTTCCCCAAAGTGCAGAAGCATTTCCAACCGGAGTACTAGGTGAATTATCGTCAAATTCGGTCGTAACCTTGCCATTGAGTCTTTGAAACCTATTTATATCTCCCCATTTTACTTTCCAAGTACCATGTTTCTCGGTTAATTCGTGAATAGTTTTTTCCAAAGGCTCCAATAGTTCATTTTCAGTGGCCACTTCAGCAAATCTTTTGGTGGTGGTTACTTGATCGTTTTCACCTTGGTCCACATATATTTTTCTGATTGAAGAACTAAGCTTCTGTGCCCATTCTATAGCCAAAGTTGTCTCTATAGAATGGGAGGAAGTTCGATAATCCCAACTAAGGAGTAGCTGTATAGCTTCTTTTAAAACTACATCTTGTGTTTTTATTTTTCTCAAACTCGGAATAAGTACCTCAAAGGCAGGTAGATAATTATCGTAGCCAAGTGTTATGAGTTCTTCGAGATTTATTTTTTCTACTTTTTCTAATAGCCTCGTCGCATTTACGCCTCGAAAGTTTTCTCCATCAGGAGCCATATAGTCAGGGTAATTTGTTCGTTTTGGGCTGTTTTCGGCTGAGGCAGTAAATGGAGTAGAATTACAGTTTTGAATCCATCCATTTTTAGGATTATATATATGGACCACTTGGTTTACGCTGTGCAAACCTTTGTATTCTGTGGAGGCCTTAGTTCCATCTTGAGGTTTTGCCCAATTCAAAGAATTGTCTCTTATCGGCATATAATTGCCATGCCAATAAGCTATATTTCCATATTTATCTGCAAAAACGGTATTATTCGAAGTGTTAGCTTTCAAGTCCATGGCCTTTTTGTAATCTTCAAAACCTTTAGCTTTGGTTCTTAGCCAGCTTTGTTCCAGACTTTTTTGTGCTCGGTTATAGGATTTCAAACTCACCCAGTTTTCACCTCTTTTTGCCATTATTGGCCCATGGTGTGTAAAATATACTTCAAAAATTCGAACTAAATTCTTACCGTCCTTCAGGTATTTAATTTCCACCTTTTTAGAAGTAACTTTCCTTAGTTTACCTTCGTATTCATAAAAGTAACCATCACTTTGTTTAACTATTTTTTCCAAATAAGTATCCGCCACGTCGGCATTTGAGGAGGTGTGCATCCAACCACAATATTCATTAAAACCCTGATAAACAAAAAACTGACCCCAAGTTACGGCTCCATAGGCATTTAATCCTTCATTGCTTTTTACATGTACTTCAGGTCTAAAATAGAAAGTTGTATGTGGATTAATATACAACATTGCATTTTTGGATTTGCTCAAATTGGGGGCTATAGCAAATCCATTCGAACCGGTTTGCTGGTAATCTTCATTTAGTTTTATAGCACCCACATTTTTTTCGTTCCCATAAAATGCCTTTAACTCACTCATTTGTAAATCTGCCACGCTAATGGCCCCAATACTTCCATCGGTCCATAATAAAGGGTACCACGGTTCAAATTTTTTAATGAGTTTCGGTTTTACTTCAGGATTTTTTGATAAATAATAATTTATACCGGCTGCATAGGCATCTAAACGGTTTTTCGACCAGGGTTGAGCTTTAAAATATTCTATCTTTGCTTCGCTTTCACTTATTAATATCCTTATTTGTAAATCATTGTAAATATCAGCCTCTCCATTAATTTCTGATAACCGTCCAAGTTTTTCGATATAATTCGTTTCCACACGTGCAAAATCATCCTCGCATTGGGCATACATCAAACCAAAAACGGCATCTGCATCAGTTTTTCCTTCTATGTGCGGTATTCCCCATTGATCTCTTGTGATGGTTACATTTTTTGCATGATTTTGAGTTTTTTGAGCACATAATTCAAAGTGAAAAAATAAAGAACTAATAACAGTTAAGGCAAGTAGTTTTTTCATAATCATTTGTTGAGAAGGTTTTCTATTGCAATATATCTAAAAGCATCCAGTCAACCAATTCTAGAATATTTTCCTTTTTATTTTTTAAATTAAATTATCAAAAAGTATTTTTTCACTTTTAAAAAATGAAAAATTAGACTTTTTAATTAACTTTAAACCAGTAATTGTGAAATTTTATTTAAAAAAAACCATATTTTAGCATTAAATGGACTCTTCAAACCTAGATTATTATCACCAAACTGAGGTATCTTTCAAAGAATCGGCTGTTGAACTCAAAAAATTTAAGCAAAAAAAGAGTATTTTAAATGCTCTTTATATCAATGGTAAAATGGCCATATCTGATTTGTCAGAGTCATTATTTATCAGTATTCCTACTCTAACTTCCCACATTGAAGAACTTTTGACCGAGAATTGGTTGGTTGGAGAAGAACTTGATAATAAAAAGCAAGGAAGAAGGCCTACTATTTATTCTTTGAACCCACAATGGAAACACGTAATCGTGATTGATATAACTACACATGATACTAAAATATTCGTTCTTAACTTCAATAATGAAATCATCCATCAAGAGCAATACAATCTTAAACTCACTGCTCAGTCATCTTTTCTATTAGAGCTCTTCAAATTAATTGAAACTACCATTCATGGTCTAAAATCGCAGGATAAAGAAATAATTTCTATCGGAATAACAATTCCAGGTCTGGTCAACAAGCGAACGGGCATCAATAGAACCTATAAAAATCTCAATTTTGAAAATAAGTCATTGAGCTTGCGAGTGAGCGAAAATTTTAAGTTGCCCGTATTTACGCTAAATGACTCCAAAGCAGCTGCTTATGGAGAAGCCAAATTTGGCGTTGGCAAAAACCTTCAGCATGTATTATCAATTAATGTAGACTGGGGGGTTGGACTTGGAGTTGTCTTTAATGGGCAAATTTTCAATGGTTCATCGGGCTTTGCTGGCGAGCTAGGACATATACAAGTAAATCCTGAAGGCGAACTTTGCGGTTGTGGTAAAGTAGGTTGTTTGGATACCGTCACTTCAGCATCTTCCTTACTAAAGAGTATAAAGGCCGGTTTGAAAAATGGCCAGATTTCGATTCTATCTGAATATAAAGATAAGTTAGAGCAAATAAATCTTGAGATGGTTATCGAAGCAGCTAAAAATGGAGATGCTTTCGCCATCGACATCCTATATAATATAGGAATAGAATTGGGCAAAGGATTGTCAGTGGCGGTTCATTTATTCAATCCTCAAATTATCGTAATCGATGGCGTATTATCAAAAGCTGGCAAAATCATAGTAAATCCAGTTGAACACGCCATCAATAAATACTGTCTTCCCGACTTCAAAGACGAACTGCTTATAGAAGTGACCAACCTTGGAGATTTTGCGAAAATTCTAGGAGTAAACGCCTTCATGGCCAATAGACTTTTCAAAAACGATTAAATCTATATAAAACCTAGACGATTAAATTTATTTAGGGCGGTCCCCTCCCAATAATAATTGGGAGGGTCAGGCTATCCGTTACAAGTCCTCTCTCGTTCCTCGCTCTGTGGGCTTTTCACTTCTATCCTTCCCGCGTTAGTAACTTTCATTAATAAATATTCCATCTCAAGTTGCTATTTTGATAAAATCACAATATTTGTATTCCAGTATATTTCAATTTCAAAGCATTTGCAAATCACCACAAATACATTTCCTAGCTGAATTTTTAGATTTCAAATAATTTTTCCGCTTTATTGAGGAATTTAAACTTTATAATAAATTAAGAAAGAGTAGGAGTATTTTAAGAATATTTAAAACTAAATAATTGATAATCAGTATAGGTTAAAATTTGACTTAAAATTATTTAAAAATATGTTTGGAAAACTAATCAAGCCTATGCTACCTTTGCACTCCCAAACGGCGAACAAACGTAAATGCTGTAGTAGTATTGGGATAAAGTTCAGACAAATAAATAAATTTTTTTCTTATAAATATTTGGGAAATAGAAAAAGGTTCTTACCTTTGCACCCCGATTAAGA
>JAIPAJ010000026.1 GCA_021740125.1 Leadbetterella sp.
GGAGCCAAGATAATCCCTCTAAAATTTATTTATTGATACCCTATGAAAGCATGTCTGCATACGAAAGGGTAACCAAGGTTGTTAGTTCTGATAAAACTTTCATAGAGAATTCTGCTGATTATAATTTAATAGCACAAGATAAAGCCCCTTTTAGTAGATACGAAACTTCTTTTTTCAACGCTTTTTCTGGAATACCGCAAATGGTTAAACCAGAGGCTGGCTCGATGGTTTTTGAAATGCGTACTTACGAAGGCTACATAGAAGATGCTTATCAAAGAAAAATAAAGATGTTTAACGAAGGTGAGTTACAGATTTTCAAAGAAACTGGTCTGCATTCTGTAATGTTTGGCGAAAAAATTGCTGGTCCTCAAATGCCTTGTCTGACTTACATACTTGCCTTCAAAGATTTGGCTGAGCGTGATGCAAACTGGAAAAAATTCTCGGATCATCCAGAATGGAAACGTATCTCAAAACTACCAGAATATGCCAACACCGTTTCGAATATTAATCGAGTGTTTTTGAAGCCTTTGAAGTATTCGCAGTTGTGATAAATTGAAAGTGGGATTAATATATCACACTTTCAAATACCACCTTTCACTTCACTAACCTTGCTCACACCATTCTCATTAAACGCTTCGATGGCGAAATAGTATTTTACGCCAACATTTAAGGCTCGGATTTCTTTATCGGAAGGTTCATCGGCCCAAATTTGGTAGGTTTGGTAGAGTTTATCGGGTGCTATACCCCACAAGATATTGTAGCCTACCGCTCCAGCTACTTTTTCCCATTTAATGAAGGCGTTGCGTTCGTCTATGTCACGTTTGGCTTCAAGATTTTTTGGTGTTTCAGGGACATTTCCTCCGCCATGGCCAAAAACTCTAATATCGCTGACGGCCAAATTTGGCATCGGAACGTGCACATTCTCAAATTTGATGTATCTCGCTTTTACAGCTTTTGCCAACTCTATATATGCATTTGGGCGGTCACGTTTTTCGTTAGAATTATCTTCAATTTTTGTCCAAGTTTTGCTATCCAAAGAACTGTAAATTCGGTATTGTATAAATACTTTTGGTAGTGCTGAATCGTATATATCTGACTTATAATCAGTATAGTTGATTTGCAAAGCGTTAATTGTACAAGCTTTTTCCAAATCTATGGTCAACCATTCTTTGGCATTGTTGGTATTGGCCACCCAGAAAGTTCTTGGGTTTTCGTCTGATACTAAATTCGAGCTAAATTTATCCTCTTTTTGAGAAGAAGAAATTGTCGGCTTTTTGTATGAAAGCAACATCCATCCTGTAAAAAGCTCGTCTTTATTGGTCCACTTTTTTGTTGGCAATTTGTGTGGAAAATCTGCAAAACGGGTGTTAGCAAACATCTGTCCGTCTTTGTCAAATGCTGTTGGCACCATTTCTATTCTGCGTTCGAAATTCCAATTTACGGCTATCCATGGTGTACCCATGTTCCAGTAATTGCCGTAATTATCTTTGAATGTACTTCCATGGCCCATTCCTTGCATAAATCCACCGGGTTTGTAGGAAATTGGATTGTAAGGAGCGTAAGTAAATGGCCCAAGTGGATGGTCACCAACGTAAGTGCCATTGGCGTATACGTTGTACTCTGTTCCCGGGGCACCATATTGCAAATAATATTTGCCATTGTGTCTGGTCATCCAAGCTCCCTCGGTGAAGGGTGTAATGTCCGATTTATGGTCTTGTCCGAAGCGTTCCCAACCGTGATTTACTGGATCAAGATATATAAATGGCTTATAGTCACCTTTGTAGGAAAGTTTTTTATCCTTGTCGAGTTGAGCTCCGAAAAGCGGGTAGGTATTTGAAGAACCCCAGTACATATACCATTCTTTCAGGTCTTCGTCATAAAAAAGGGCAGGATCCCACGGGCCAACGTCTTTAGGTAGTTGAGGTAACCAGCGGTTATAAAATTCTAGTTTCCCAGTTTTGGGTTCAGTGGTATAAAAAATGGGTCTCTGCTGAAAAGTAGATTGAAACAGAAACAAAGTATCGTCTTTGCTCCATGCAGCCGGAGCACACATATCTTCCATCGGCCATCGGCTAGGTTTTATGTATCGCCAGTCTGAGAGGTCCTTGGAGTGCCAATAGCCACCTTGAATGGTATGAAAAAGGTAGTATTCTCCTTTATGATTAATTACAACGGGATCAGCTCCACTTCTGTAAGATATTTTGTCGTTTACCTGTTCCCAATTATACTGATAGTTGATATCCATGGGATTGCAGTAGGTTTTCTTTTTGGTAGCATTGGCAGCAGGGATGTTGAGCTGCGGCAACTGTGCGGTGGCTCCAAGACAAGAAATAAACAGAATAGCTAAGTATTTATTCATACAAATTGGGTTGAAAAGTCTGCTAAAATACGAAATGAATTCTATTTAGAAAATACATTCTTAAATTCAATAACTTGAGTTTTGATTTAGACATTGTACCTATTTTTTGAGAAATGGTTGCATTTTTGCAAACGGACCAATTTTAAAAATAAAGCCTGCAAGAGCGACTCTTACAGGCTTTTATGAAAAAAGAATGATGTGCAGACCAATATTTTTGACAATTATTGAGAATCACCGCCTTGAACATCGTCGTTTTTGATACCTCGCTTGTTCTTTTTGATTGATTCTTTCAGCTTACCAAATTTGTAATTTAAACTCACACTGAACGACCTGAAATAATCTATTCTTTCATTATTTTGTATAAAATCAGGCCCAAAACTCTCTCGGATATTTTTACGATATTTGTTGAAAGGGTTGTTTACAAATGCTGAAAATGAAAGTTTGTCTTTGGTGATGTCTTTGTTTAAGCTGGCCGAATATCCGAAGTAACTATTCATGTTTTCCTGTATATTAATACTTGGCCCACGGTAATTAAAGTTAGCATTTAGCCTTAGATTTTTTTCAAATCTGTAGCCCGTTGAAAGATTGGCTCCGTACATCACTCCTCTGTTTTTGATGAGGGCATTGTTTATGATTCCTTCGGTATAAGCAAAGGCTAAACGGGTGTTCAGGCTTAAGTTCCATTTTTGGGTTATTTGGTGATTGAAATTGGTATTTACCATGGGCAACAATCTGGCTTTTCCCACATTTCCGAAAGACGAACGCGTGATTTTGGTTGCTGAATCATATACAATGACCGGGAAAAACATGTCTTTTATCAAAGATGTACCTACCGAAATACTGATGGCTGTTTTGCCTGACCAGTTGTAGCCGATATTTATATCATTCATAATGGATGGCCTAAGTGCTGGATTACCAGTTCTCTCAAAGTTTGGGTTTGAACGGTCAATAAATGGGTTTAATTGATATATTCCAGGTCTGCTTATACGCTGAGTATACCCAAAATTAACCCCACTCTTTTTGAATTTACGGTTAATAGAAACCGTAGGAATTAAATTGAAGTAATTTTGATTTACTTTGGAATTGGTCGAAACGAAGTTTGCATCGAGTATCGTTTGCTCAAGACGAGCACCTGCTTTTACGCCCCAGTTCTTAGCATTGTATTGCCATGTATTGTACATGCCATATATATTCTGAATGTTAGAAAATTCATTACTTAGATTTTCAATTTTTTCATATCCGCTTATTTCTTGGTTATAACTGTTATAGGTAAAATCACTTGCATTTTTACGAAAAATACCTTTAATACCCGCCTCAACTGAAACTTTTTTGTTTAAAGGATGTACATAATCTATCTGCCCAGTTTGTTCGCCAAAATTTTGATTGTTTAATTGTAAATAATTCGGCAAATCATATTTTATTCTTTCTGAAATTTGAAGGTTAGCTTCTTGGGAATTATAAAATCCGTAGTATCTGTAAGAAAAAGTCAAAAGTTGATTTTTATTCTTTCTAAAGCCACGTTGATAGTTAAGGCCTAAATCCATACCATCGCCATTTCCAGAGCCTTGATTTAACAAATAAAAACTTTGTGCAAGCTTATTGTTGATTTGCAAAGAAGAACTTTGACCATTTGTGCCACTATTCAGGCTTCCATTGATGTTAAACTGAGTTGAGAACAGATTTAAACCATCAAGTTCATAACTTAGTTCTAAGCCTAGATATCCGTTATAGTTTTGGTTTTTATTAATTCCTCTCTGAATAAGCGTCGTACTGTTTGGCCCAAATGTATTCCTTTCGTTTAAAAAAGACGATTCTGGATTGTTGTACTGATTAGCTCCTCCAAAGGCCGAAAGCCCCCATTTACCTATTTTGGCTGATAAATTCCCACCAAATCCTGGTCCACCAATTGGAAATCTTTCGTTTACATTTAAACTTCCATTGTATCCGTTGTCAAGGGCTTTGTTAGTTATGATGTTGATGATTCCAGCTAAACCTTCAGCGTCGTATTTAGATGGTGGTGTGGTGATTACCTCTATTTTTTGTATAGAAGACGCAGGCATGCTCCTTAAAATATCCTTATAACTACGTTCCATCATGCTAGAAGGTTTGCCATTAATAAAAATCTTAAAATCCTGAGAGCCTTTTAACTGAATATTGTCATCAGCATCCAGCGATAAATGAGGCACTTTTCTCATCATTTCTAAAACACTAAATACCTTACTTTCTGGGTCAGCTTGCGTATCGTAGGCAATTCTGTCTACTTCTTGTTGTACGATTTGATTGCTTGCAATTACGCTTATTTCTTTTAGTCCAGTGGTGTTTTCTGTGATTAGGATATTGCCCAAATTAAGTAAATTTCTTGTAGTATCACTGAGGTCAGCTTGGATGGTTTTTGTCTTATAACCAACCCCGCCAATGACCAAATAGTACTTGTAAGGTTTAAGACCTGTAAATTCAAACGAACCATCATTCTTGCTGTAATCTACTTTTACGGGTAAATTTTTGTCTTTCAATAAGTTTACAGTGATGAAATCAATGGGTTTTTGAGTAACTGAATCTGAGACAAAACCCTTGATTTGAAGCCCAACCGGTTTGATTTGGGCAAGTGCATTGGCAACTAAAAAATAGCTGCAGAGCATGAGTGATAATTTTTGTAATAGCTTTTTCATTTTTTTCATTTTTGGTACATTTCCTGAAATTTGGACAATAGCTTTCCTGCAGGGCAAAAGCTCTGATTTTCAAATCTCAAAAACATGGTGGTAAAATCTGAATGCCATGCATAGGCATTCAGCTTAAAATATCAATTGACAATACAAATATATAATAAGGTACTTTGTGATGCAAGGTATTATAAGAAAATATTTATATAAGCTCGGATTTCTATTAAAGCCTCTCGAAAATGTTATAAAAATGTATAGGAAAAGAAACTAGGCGTATATAAGACACACACTAATCACCACTTCTTTTATTGTTAAAACAGAAAATGAAGAAAGAATAGGAAATGAAATTCAAAAACATTTTTTATGGACTAGGTTCATTTTAAGATTCAAAAAAAAGCTTTCGTCTTTAATTTGATTCAGCATTTGGTAAAATGAAAATTGTACATTTACTCCGCCCTCAAGCTCTTCACTGGATTCATCAATGCAGCTCTCATGCTGTAATAGCCGATTGTTAGAATAGCTATGGCCAACACTGCTATAAAAAATATAGTCATCAGGCTGAAATTCAGTCCATTATTGAAAATAAAGATACCATTGAAGAGTATTCCTCCAAAAATGCCAATGGGCAATGCAATCAATCCAGCAATTAGTAATAATTTCAAAAAACTCCATGAAAGTATTTTGACAACTTCCATCACAGATGCACCCAATACTTTTCTTATTCCTATTTCTTTTACGCGTTTTTCAGTAGTGTAAATCACCATTCCTAACAAACCCATCACCGCAATCACCAAAATCACCAAACTGGCAATTCCCATCATTTTCATGTCCTCAGCCGGATAATATCTGTCGTACATTTCCTCCTCAAACCAACTGAAAGAAACTGATTCATAAGAATTATGTTTTTTCCAAAGAGTTTCAATAAATGTTTCAAACTCTGCTTGGTCGGTTTTTCCTTCAGTTTGTATAACCATCGATTTAAACATATCGGGATTATACTGAAAGACTAAGGGTTGGATTTCGAACTGGTAATTAAAATGGCAAAAGTTTTTTACCACGCCAATCACTTGTACTTCAATATTATCATTTATAAAAATGGTTTTTCCAATGGCGTCATTCACGCCACCAAGCTGGAGTTTGTCTACTGCTTTTTCATTAATAACCACAAAATTCCCAAGCGAATCAGCACTTGAAAAAGGCAAATTCTGACCTGCTAAAAAAGTTAGGTGCATGTTTCCGATAAAATTATTGTCGGTAGCATAATAATACGCCGCATAATTTTCTCCATTTTTTTGAGCTCTTATGCCGAGCTGTGTCGTTATTCCTCCAAAAGGTACTGAGGTAAAACCAATTTTTTCAACGTTTTTGTTTTCAGAAATTCCTTGGCTAATCAATTTTAAGTTTTTGTTCGGAATGGCCAAATTGAAGATTCCTTTTCGATTAAAATTCTCATTTTCGGTAGCCATGTATTTAAACTGATTATACATATGGCCAATCTGAAATACAAAACCCAACGTAACAATAAACTGAATAACAATCAGGCTCTTACGAAAATTTATCTTACCAAACGAAGCTGGAGAAAGCGAGCCTTTCAGCACTTTTACTGGTTGAAAACTCGACAAAACCCATGCTGGCAAAATTCCTGCTGTAATGCCCAAAAGCAATGTGAAAAGCCAAAAAAGTACCATAATTATGTATGGATTGTCTACTTTCCAAGTCACCCACTCCACATGAATGTATTCTTTCATGAGCAAAAGTATCAGCGTGCCAATGGCCAAAGCAAAAAATGCAATAATGACAGCTTCGCAAATAAACTGAAAAATGAGCTGAGACCTAACGGCTCCCATTACTTTTCTGACGCCGACTTCACGGGAACGATTCAATGATCTGGCCAATGTGAGGTTGGTGTAATTAAAGCCCGCTAAAAGCAAAATCATTAGCGGAATAGAAAAATTGACATAAATATCACTCCAATTTTCTACATAAGGATTATTTTGAAGGTTCTCCTCACTTGGCGAAATTTCAGAAAGAGCTTGTTTCCTAAATTCATTTGCTTTCTTTAGCTTCACCAAATTCGGATTGGTATTTTTTGCGATTTGAGCAATCGCCACATCCAAGCTAGTTGGATTTATTTTGGGTTTTAACTTCACAAAAGTGTAGGATTCATATTCTCCCCACGAATTTAAATTCGCAGCTTCTTTATTCCTAATGGTAAAGGTGGCCATAGAAACCATTACGTCACTCTTAAACTGCGTTTCTTTCTTGAAAGGTATCAAAACACCCGTAACTTTAAGAGGACCATACGTAGGATGAGACAGAATCTGCCCGATGGGATTAGAATTTTTATAGAACTTTTCAGCAATTTCATGGCTTATAACCAGGGTGTTAGGCTCTATAGGATATACTCCTTTTTCTAATTTGAAATTAAATATTTTGAAAAAATCAGGTTCGACATATATTTGATTTACACGAAAGCTTTTTAGTCGATTATTGAGTTCCCAGCCAAATTCTCTGATGGTTTTGGTAGCAAATTCTGTACTTGCATAATCATTTCTGAGTTTATCGGCCAATAAAAATGGTGATGAAGCATAGCTTGTTTTTCCACCTTCTTTACTTTTCTCATCGGTTATGATTCTGAAAATCCGCTCGGGGTCTTTGTGGAAATTATCAAACTCAAAAGTACTTTGCAAATGCAATAAAGATAGCAAGGCAAATGGCAGTGCAAGGCCCAAACCAAATATATTGATGAATGAAAAAAGTTTGTTTTTCCACAGATTTCGGAAAGCTATTTTTATGTAGTTTTTTAGCATAGTTTTTTGAGAAAAATAAAAGAAAAAGTCTCCAATTCAGTTTTGAAAATATTTTTGGAGACCTCTTCAATTATAACAAATAGTTTTTTCATAACCCTGTTTTTATAGTTTCAAATGCTGTGCCAATAGTTTATTTATTTGTTTATCAAATATTTATGAATTTTCATTTCATTTTTTTCGTCCGAAAACGAACACTTTTGTACGGCTCTGGACGTAAACTTTTTCTGATTTCATGGCTGTATTCTACATGTCTTTTCATGATTTTTCAAAATAAGCATTGATCTCAAATGTTTTCACCGCAAAATAAAATTCTATATCTGGCCTTTTGACTTAAAAATAAAAAAGCCGAATTTTATAAAAGCCCTAAATATAAACCCTTTTTAAATAAATGGGAACCTCAAGAAAAACCCAAGAAGGCAAAAGTCGGAACACATTTCTATTTTCGTTCACATTACTTTTTTTGTTCATAGTTTATCCAAAGTTTATTCTCGCACAGGACCCGGCCATTATTCCCAAAACAAAGGATTCATTGGCTATTTTCATAAAGACTTATCCAAAACAAGATACCGTTTTCGTGAGGGCAATAAGACCTTATGCTTTGAAATTAATTTATGAAGACCTCAATTTTAAAAAAGCAGATTCTTTGGCGAATGTACAAAAGGCCCTTTCTGAAAAACTGAAATATGGCCGTGGAATCTACTTTAGCTATCTCATAAAGGCAATAATTTCAACCAATAAATCACAGCCTAGAGAAGCTTTGAAGAATTTTAAAAATTGTTTGGAAGTCGTTACTAATTACAAATTGCACCCTTCTTTAATTGAAGCCTCACTGAATAATATTGCAGTTGCTTTTGATGATCTTGGACAGCGTGATAGTGCTTTGGTTTATGCAATGAGAGCTATTGATGTACAAGAAAAAAACATAAAAATTATCAAATTTCCCGATAGCGGGCCTTATGAAATGGTGGGAGACATTTATAAATATGACAAGCATTATGACAGAGCCATTGAATACTATATGAGAGGTCAGCAGTTGGCAGCAAAATATGATAATATCAAAAACGTGGCGATTTCAGAAAATAGTATTGGCAATATTTATGATTTAAAAAAACAACCCAATGATGCCATAAAACACTATAAAAAAGCTCTAGAATTGGCTGATAGTGAAAAGTATTTGCTTTTACAAACCGATGCTTTATCTAACTTAGGCCGTATGTACACTCAATTAAAAAATTATCCAGAGGCTCTTAAGTATTTAAATAAAAACCTTGAAATATGTAAAGTTGCCGAATCTTCAAATGCGTTGAGCACTGCTTATCTTGCTTTGGCAGATGTGTACCAGAATCAAAAAAATTATACGCAAGCCGAAAAATACTTAACGGAGGCCTATAAACTCAATGACCAAATTGAAGATATTTTAGACAAAAAAACAACAATTTCTGCCTTGGTCGATTTTTACGCTGAAACTGGAAATTATAAGAAAGCATACAAGTTTTCGGTTCAGGAAAAAGAATTTGCAGATTCTTTGGCGGCTCAAAATTCCGAACAATTACGTCAGGATTTGATATCAAAGTATGAGAGTGACAAAAAGGAAGAACAAATAAAAATAATGCAAGAAGAACAAAAGAATGCTGCCTTTAGACAAAAAACATGGATTTTTGGTGCCATTCTAGGTATTTTGCTAGCTGGCTTTGCTTTTGGATATGTAGTTAATAGAAATCGACTGAAACAATTGCAGGCCTCTCAAAAACTCCGAAATCAAATTGCTGCGGATCTCCACGATGAGATAGGAAGTACCTTAAGTAGTATTTCTATACTTTCAGAATTGGTGGCTTTTCAACAAAAAAAGGAGCAATTTAATCCAGAAATAATGACCCAAGTTAGCAACGATGCCAGGAATGTGATCGAGAAAATGGATGAAATCATCTGGACCATCAACCCCGACAACGATGAGTTTTATAATCTTGAAACCCGATTAAAATCTTATGCGATTCCGATGTTGGAGTCTAAAGAAATTGATTTCAAGTTTGAATTCTCACAAGATTTAGAAAGTATTAAAATTGATATGGGCAAACGTCGAGATATATATCTGATATTGAAAGAAGCCATCAATAATTTGGTAAAATATAGTGCTAGCAAAAGTGCCTATATCGAAGGCAAGCTTATAGAAAACAAATTGATCTTCAAAATCATAGACACAGGAATTGGTTTTGATATAAATGAAGAATCTAATAGAAATGGCCAGAAAAACATGCATAACCGAGCAAAGAAAATTGGTGCTGACTTGGATATTCAAAGCGAGGTAGGAAAAGGCACCCTGGTCATATTGAGTATAAATGTCTTAACCTAAAAACCATATATTTATCTGATTGCATTCCTAAAAAAATAGTATTCAATTTGCTTTTATAAAAAAATGAGCCGAAACGTGATAAAAGTAGCATTGTACGAAGACAACTTAACGCTCAGAACCAGTTTGGCTCATCTGCTGCAAAGTTCGGAGGAGTTTGAATTTCTTGGAGCTTATGAATCACCGATTGAAATTCTCCAGAATTGTAAAAATGCCCTACCGCACGTAATTCTGATGGATGTCGATATGCCTCACATGAATGGCATTGAGGCCACCAAATTAGTAAAAGAATCATATGAAAATGTCAATATTTTGATTTTAACGGTTTTTGAAGACCGCGATAAGCTTTTCAGTGCTTTGCAGGCTGGTGCTTCTGGTTATTTGCTTAAAAAATCTAAAATAATTGAAATCATTGAGGCTATACATGAAATTTATAACGGTGGCTCACCCATGACACCTGCCATTGCAAGAAAGGTATTGGAGTTTTTTGCTCAACCTAAAGTCGTCAAAAATACCGAAAACAGTTTATCAGACCGTGAACTCGACATTTTGAAATGCCTAGTTGACGGCGACTCTTACAAAATGATTGCCTCCAATTGTTATATCAGTATGGGTACGGTGCGTAGCCACATCAATAACATATACAAAAAACTTCATGTCAATTCCAAGTCGGAAGCGGTGGTGAAGGCCTTGAAAGACAGGTTGGTATGAATAAAAACTTCCATTAAGAATATATTAATCAATAAGATAATTTTCGCAATAAAGCAATATGACCATGAAAAACGATTGGAACACAGCTCAACAGATAGGTTTTAGATTCACATTTTTATTTTTTGGACAGCTCATTTTTGTAGATATTTTTGGCAGAATTTTGCCCTTTATTTCTCAATTTTTACATTGGTTGGTGCCATTATTTTCCAAAACCTTTGGCATAGTGCCTCATGACATCGTTACCTTTGAAAACGGCAGTGGAGATACTACTTATAATTGGGTTCTAATATTGCTCATATTGATTTTTGCCATTATTGGCTCAGTTATTTGGCTTGCAATTTCTGGAAAGTATTTTAATTATGACCGATTAAATTATTGGTTTATGGTGGCCTTGAGATTTTACGTGGCCACCGCTTTGATTGAATATGGAATGATAAAAATCTGGAAAATGCAATTTCCGTACCCAAGCCCATACAGGCTGATGCAAAACTACGGAGAGTCTAGTCCGATGGGTTTAGCATGGACTTTTTTAGGCTTTTCCAAAGGTTACAATATTTTTATGGGCATTGCGGAGCTTTTTGCTGCGTTGTTATTTTGGAGAAGGACAGTAACTTTAGGGGCTATCATTACGCTTATGACCACAGCAAACGTAATGGCGATCAATTATTTCTATGATGTCCCGGTCAAAATTTTCTCTACAACTTTATTTGTGACGACCGCCTATATATTGTTTTTCAATCTGAAAGACCTTCTGCTTTTCTTTTTTACACAAAATCCTGTCACTCTAAAAGTGCAGAAAGCGTACCGATTTTCAAAAAAATATTTAAATGTCGCCCTAGTTTCTGTAAAATACCTAATCATCTTTTTTTCTCTGTTCGTGACAGCCTACTTCACCAACAGTGCTTATAATCAAGATTTTAATACGCCAAAACATGCTCTTTTTGGATATTATGAAAAAAGCTTTTCTAGCAACGACTCCACCAATAGTTGGTCAAAGATAAATTTTGTTTACAACGATTTGCTCAGAGCTTATGATTCCAATGGCACCACCAATACCTTTTCAGTAGAAATAGACAGTCTGAAAAGACAAATAAAGCTCACCAATGTGGTCTCGAAAGACTCCACATACCAATTTTCTTACAAAATGCATCAGGACACTCTTCGTTTATCTGAAATTAATAAAAATAAGGAATTGCTCTTCTTACGAAAAAACACAAGCAATTCTAGATTGATGACCAGGGGATTTCATTGGATAAACGAGAAACCATATAATTTCTGATTTGACTGGAAGCTAAAAACCATATATTTATTCGATTGACGAGCGTAGTTGGATTGCGGAAATTTGTATCGAAACCAATCAAAATGTTTAGTCATGAAAAAAATAGTTGTTTTTATACTTTTTACGATGAATTTGGCTTTAGGTCAATCCGTTACATTGCAACCAGGTACAAATGGATTTGTTGCAATCCCAATCGTTAATTCCCTAAATACTTGTTCAGTTGCTGAAAAAGGAAATATTAAATATTTGTCATCAGATAATCAATTTTATACTTGTAATGGAAGTATTTGGAGTATTTTAGGGACAATTGCATTACCCTTTCAAAGTAGTGCTCCTACTTTTACTGGTTATGATGGCGGTACATTCAAGATAACCAATAACAACCCCACAGGTGAAGGTATAGCCATTAATGCAACATTCACAGGTATTGACGGCTTCGCTTTACGGGCAATGGCTACAAATACTAATCCAACCAGCGTATCAGGAGCAATTTATGCTACAAATGCAAGTACTAACTCATATGGATATGGAGTCTCTGGAAGTCATTCAGGAGGTGGAATAGGAGTTGAAGGGTATTCTAGTTCAGGTAAGGGTGGATCATTTAGTTCAAATACTGGAATCGCCGGTTATTTTAGTTCAAATAGTGGTCACGCATTGGTGACAGGTTCTGGAAAGGTGGGAATTGGCCTTAATCCACTTGCAAAGCTGCATGTAGGTGGAGCAGAAGCTGAAAAACTAAGATTAGAAAATACTACTTCTTTAGCATCAAATGTCTCCAACGAGCTTTATTTCAAAACTGGTGATTATTTTACGGGCGGTATTAAAACAATAGGTACAGGTTCTGGTACTGCACGCATGAGTCTTTTCACGTATGCTAGTGGCGATTCTGGAGGTCTTCTAGAAAGAATGTCAATTTCTGATAATGGGTATGTAGGTATAAGCAATAGCTCACCAAACGCTCCTCTGCAATTCTCAAATAGTTTAAGAAATCGAAAATTGGTTATTTACGAAGCTGTCAACAACGACCACCAATATATTGGAATAGGTTTAAATTCAGGTATTTTCAGATACCAAATAGATGGCACAAGTTCGAATCATGTTTTTTATGCAGCTGCTTCAAGTTTTACTTCAAATGAATTAATGAGAATAGCTGGCACTGGCAACGTAGGTATCGGAAACAGCAACCCAACTGCTTCTTTACATGTGGCAAGAGGAACAGGTGGAGACGGAACTGCGGCATTTAGTGGCACAACACATGCTTCTCATTTCAATTATTCTACTTCCGAGCATACATTTATTAGAGGAGGTAAAGATGGAGCTAATGTCTATATCAATGACTTAGGAACACTCGGAAATGTTGCAGTAGGAAACGGAACGCCCACCGAAAAACTTCATGTTTTTGGAAATCTTAGGGTTTCGGGAACAATCTGCAATACTTCAGGGGCAATCACAGCCTGTTCAGATGTTCGTTATAAAAAGAATTTTTCTAAAATTGAAAACCCACTCAGTAAAGTTTTAGCTATTAATGGCTTACATTATGATTGGCGTATAGACGAGTTTAAAGAAAACAATTTTTCAAAGAGTCGTCAAATCGGTTTCATAGCTCAAGAATTAGAAGAAACCTTCCCAGAAATGGTCTTCACAGACGAAAAAGGATACAAATCTGTAGATTATGCTAAGTTGACACCAGTGTTGGTTGAGGCCATGAAAGAGCAACAAAAAATGATAGAAGAATTAAGAAAGGCCAATGGCGATTTGAAAAATATCCATGAAAAACTTGAAAGCCGTTTAGATAAAATTGAATCCATTTTGAATAAGTAAATAATTTTATATTAGCAACACCATGAAAAACAAACCTCGCCCAAATCATTTACTACTTATAGAAAATGCTAAAGATGATGTAATTAAGCTCGAAGCTATTCAGAATTATACCAAGTTTGTTTTTGAAGATGGCAGCTCGAGATTGATGGCTTATACTTTAAAAAACTATCAAAATTCTCTGGAATTTCCGTTTGTGAGAGTTAGTAAATCATGTATCGTAAATCTGAACTTCTGTTCTGATTTTTCACCCAAAACAAAAAAAATCTGGATTTCTGACGGTTCTGAAATCCAGATTTCTAGAAGACGGTTGTTAGAAGTTACTACCCATATGGAGCGATATAAATATTTCTAAATCATCACTTTTTTCCCAGTTTCTGCAGCTTTGTAAATAGCATCTAAAACCTTCATGTCTTTCCAACCTTCAAGGCCCGAGATATGATCTGGCATCGTTTTATTTTCCATAATAACTTTGCTGATGGCATCCATTTGGGCGGCTTGCTGGTTAATTTGTGGGAAATTCATTTCTGATTCACGGGTGCGACCTTTGAATGGGCCGTAACTGATGGCGGGACTAAGTTCAAAATGACCGTTTTCGGCACTTGCATAAAGCCTGTCAATACCTGCGGCAAGTGTTGAAGTAGACGTACAAACTGCACCACTTGGAAACTCCAATTGCCAAGTTATAGATTCTTCTACTTCTGTAAACAATTCTTTTCGTAAAACTGGCCCAAATTGAGCTGTCACTGCTATCGGTTCTTCGCCAGTAATGTATCTGCCCGCTTGCACACAATACACGCCAAGATTCATTAGTGGGCCGCCACCAGCCAATTTTTTATTTAATCTCCACTCACCTTTTTGGCCTGCAAAATATCCCAATGAAGCTTCAACCACTCTAACTTTTCCGAAAATCTGTTTCTGTCCCAGTCGCATCATTTCCATGTTATAAGGCTCAAAATGAAGACGATAACCCATAGCAAGCTGCACTTTATTGTCCTTGCAAACTTTCATCATTTCCAAACAATCAGCTGCATTGATGGCCATGGGTTTTTCTACCAACACATGCTTTTTAGATTTTGCTGCTCTGATAGCATATTCCTTATGCATGGCATTGGGCAAAATAATATATACCAAATCGATATCTGGGTTGTCTTTAATTTTATCAAAATTCTCGTAATTGTATCTGCTTTTATTAGGAACGTTATACATTTTTCCCCAAGATTCCAGTTTCTCAGGCGAACCACTTACCAAGCCCGCTACCTCGCAAAATTGGCAATCTTTCATTTGTGAAGCCATATATTCGGCGTATCGACCAAGGCCTACCAAAGCTACTTTGATTTTTTTACCATCGTATATTGATGAACTTTGGGCTACAGAAATTACTGGAATTAAGGCGGATGAGGCAGTCAGGCCTTTTATGAATGTTCTACGGTTAAGGGCTTTTTTCATGTTAAATGGCAAATGAATATAATTTAATACAATTGAATATCATTTAATAAAAACGAACACTAATCTACTTCAAATCAACACAATCTAATAAAAATTTTCGAAGTTATCAAAACGTGTCAAAAATACACTATATTTGATTTCTCAACCTTAAAATTAATTTTATGAAACTAAAATTTGAAAAAATCATAAAAGGAATGGCTTTGCTTTTCCTTCTTTCTTTTTCAGTATCTGTTTTTGCCCAAGATGGCACTATTTACCCGCTCGAAACACCTAAAGAACCTCGGGCTATTCCTCTTGAAACCGGTGGAGTTGAAAACCAGCCAGCTTCTGAAACTTGGTTTCGCCAGTGGGGCGATCCTATGGCTCGTAACATTACAAAAGCTACGTTGACACCATTTTTGCCTGAACCCGGTAAGGCAAACGGTACAGCGGTAATCGTAGCTCCAGGTGGTGGCTTCAGTTGGTTATCATTGGGAAACGAAGGTTGGGAAGTAGCCGAGGCTCTTTCAAAACAGGGTATTGCGGCTTTTGTTTTGAAATATAGACTAAACCCAACGCCAGAAAAACTGGAAGATTTCACAGCATGGATGAATCGCCCACGAACGCCAGCACCTGCCCCAGCGGATGGCTCAAAAGCAGTCACTCCAACACCAGCTCCAAGGCCAAGTCTGGACAACCAACTTCAAGATGCAGAAGCGGCTTATGCCATGATTATCAACAGATCTAAAGAATGGGGCGTAGACACCAAAAGAATTGGAATGATTGGTTTTTCAGCTGGTGCAGGACTCACAATGCATTCTACTTTGCATTCTAAAACTATGAAATTGGCATTTATTGGTCCGATTTACGGTGGCATGGGGCCTGTGGAAGTTCCAAAAAATGCACCGCCGATGTTCACTGCTATAGCATCAGATGATTTTCTTTTTAGAGGTCAATTTGACGTTGTAGAGTCATGGTTTAAAGCCGGTATTCCTGTGGAATTTCACCTTTACCAAAACGGCGGTCACGGATTCGGCCTTGGCAATCCCAATCGCACAAGCAACAAATGGTTTGATGCCTTTATGCATTGGTTAGATGTGAATAAATTTTTGGTAGCGAAATAAATTAAAGCAAAATTTGGTAGGATGCCTAAGCATTCTGCCAAATTTTACAAATCGTGATTTTTCTATTCAAGCCTTTTTTTTATAAAAAAATCTATTGGTTAATTGATTTTGAGTTTTTTTCCTCAGTTAGAAAGAACTTCTTAATTCTATACAAAGTTTCCTGGAATATTACGTCACAAATAGTTATTTCTTCCTTACAAAACATTGTGACTTTGCTTCTACAGAATTTCAACTTGAGCGTGTATTCCTTGAAGAAAAACCAATCGGACAATAAGGAATGCTTGTCAAATTCTTTATAAAAAATGAGATAATCGATTTTGAATTTAGGTCTTCCTAAAAAACTTTATTTGCCCATCACGCTGTCATCACATTTCAGGTCTCCGGTCACGTATTGGATGCCGTCGAGAAAAAACTCCAGTAGCTCAACTTGGTAGGCACTTTGGATATTGTGGCTCATAGAGCTATAAAGGACGCGGCCTTTACCGTGGCGTTTTACCCATGCCAAATACACGATGTCGTCATGTGCTTGGTCGCGTTTGCCAGTGATATCTTTGCTTTCCATATAAAGTAGCGGTCTGAAATTGTGCTCTTCATAGGCATTATTAAAAAAATACGGCTCATCCACGTGGGTAAATCCATCGCCATGAAAAGCTGCCACCAGTGGATGTTTTTTGTCCACTTCTTTGAGGTGAATTGTTTGTTGTTTCGGGTGGTAATCAAAGCTACCACCTGTGAGGCGACTGAATTCCATGTCATTGTTTTGTACCGTAATGGCCCCATGCATGATGAAAAGGCCGCCTCCTTTGGCAATATAATCCATGAAATTTTGCTGATACACTTTGGCTTTGGCCTCTATTTCTTTTTCGCTGAGGCTGCTTCTCATTTTCAAAAGATCGTAAAACAAATCTCTTTTGGGACCTGAAGGATTGCAATTGTTGAAAATGACAGCGTCGTATTGTTTCAGGTTTTTCTTTTCAAAACTCTCAATATCATGTGCGATATGGACCTCAAAAGCTCCAGACTTTTTGGCCATAATTTTCAGTAACTCGTCGTTATGAGGGATGGTCCAATGGTAAAAACCGGTGTGCTGCGAATACACCAAAAGCTTACGTTTGGGTGCTTGAATTTTAGCTTTAGCTGGTGCAAGGGATTCAATTTTGTCCAGAAATTCCTTATCAATTTTCGGTGCCTCCAAACTTTGACTCTGAGCAGGGATTGCGGCAATTGTCAGCCACAGAAAGATGATTTTTTTAAGCATTATGATCGGGTTGAAAATGTTTTGAATCCACATTATCGTGGACTTTTGCGAATATAAGTTTTTTTACGGAATTCAAAGTAGTAGAAATTGGCAAAAAACACAAATTTGCTAATTTTTAAAAAGGTCCTTGTTTTATTTCCAGGAGCTTTCTATCACTTGTGCCTTTCCTTTACTCAGTTTTCAAACTCTTCACTGGATTCATCAATGCTGCCCTGATTGATTGCCATCCTACTGTGAGCAGTGCAATTACGATAGTTGTCATAGCAGTAAAACCGAAGATCCACCAATTAAAAGCTTCTCTGTAAGGATAGTTTTCAAGCCATTTTTGGCTGGCCAAATAAGCCATAGGAAATGAAATGACAAACGATAAACTGACCAACTTTAAGAAATCAGTTGAAAGCAATTTTACAATACTTGTTACAGAAGCTCCCATGACTTTCCTTACGCCTATTTCTTTCGTACGTTTTTCGGCGGATAAAGTAGCCAAGCCAAACAAACCGATACAAGAAATAAAAATGGTCAAAATAGCTCCAAACAATATAATGTCTTTCCACTTTGACTCTGACTCATAACTTTTAAGATTCTCTTTTTCTTTAAATGAATACGAATATGAGCTTAAAGGGAAAATCTGTTTGAAGGTCTTTTCGATGTGTTTCAAACTAGCGGTTTCAGTATTGGGTCTAATTTTTATAAAAACCTGTCCATACCCATTGCCGGGTTTCATAGTAAATAATTGTGGCTCAATTTTCTGACTAAGCGAAGCAAAATGATGATCTTTTACCACACCAATAACCTGATATTTTTCATCATTGTTATAGAAAAAATTCACTACTTGGCCCAACGGATTTTTCCAACCAGCTTGTTTTACAAAAGTTTCGTTGACCAAAACAGACTTTGTAGAGTCTGAAGGAAATTCGATTGAAAAGTTTCTACCTGCAACTAGAGGGATTTTCATAAGTCCCAAATAGGCGGAATTTACAGTTTCATAAGCAAAGTTCATTGAAGTTTCGCCATTTACCTTGGCTCCTGTTCCCCAAGAGCCTCCGTTTTTTGGGGCAACTTCTATAATGTCCGGATTTCCAATTAATTCTTGCCTAAACAAATTGGCTTCCTGTTTTGTCATATTCCATTTCTCAACTTTAATTAAATCCTTATCGTCATACCCTAAATTACTAGATGTAAGATAGTTGAAGTGCGTATATATCACCAAAGTAGCAATTATCAAAAACGAGGCGAGGCCAAATTGTAAAACTACGAGAGATTTTTGGAGATAGTTTTTGCCTGTGAAATTGAATCTTCCATAAAGTGTTTTTACAGGTTCATAACCCGACAAAATCAAAGCCGGATAAATACCTGCTAGCAAACCCGTTACTACAAAAAGCAAGACATAAGAAACAATTAATTTAAAATCAAAAAGATAACTTATGTCTAAAGACTTGTTGGCCAGCTGATTAAATGTAGGCAACACGAGTACGACTATTAAAATAGCAATTATAAATGAAGCAAAACTTAGGATATAAGATTCACCCAAAAACTGAATGATGAGTTGTTTTCTATTGCCACCCACTACTTTTCTCACTCCGATTTCTTTTGCTCTTTTGATAGAACGAGCCACTGTCAAATTAACAAAATTGATGCAGCCTATAATCAGAATAAAAATAGCAATTCCACCCAAAATATAAGAAAACGTTGGGTTGCTGGCATCTCTCAGGCCATTGCTGGCTATGTAGTCGGTGCTAAGGTGCATTTCTGCAAAAGGCTGCAGAAGAAACTTTGTGGTTTCTTTTACATCATATTTTTCTCTCATATTTAGCATGGCCTCTTTAGCATCTGCTTCAAAAACTCGTTTCATTTTGGCTTCTACAGCTTGCTGGTTCGCGTTTGGTTGAAGGACGAGAAACGTATTCTGAAAGAAATTAAACCAATTGTCGCTGTTGGCATAAACAGAATTTTCTACTACTTGAGGAATCAGGAAATCAAATTTAATGGAAGAATTTTGCGGACAATTTTCGGACACGCCTGTGATTTTGTATGGCACAAATTTGTCGTCTTCAATTAGTTCTAAGTTTTTGCCCAATATATCCGTTGTTTTGAAATATTTCTGAGCCATTTCTTCCGAAAGAATTATAGATTTAGGTTCTAATAGAGCCGTTTGGGGATTTCCAGCAATCATAGGAAAAGAAAATACAGCAAAGAAATTAGAATCCACAGCCAGCATTTCTATATTGCTGATTTCGTTTTGATGTCTGATGTTTCGGTTATCAGATTTTAACCTCACGAAAGCCTCCACTTCAGGAATACTTTCTTTGAATTTTGGTCCTTGAAAATGTCCAGTATTTCCATCCTTACTTTTTATATTTCCATCAGGGCTTAGCCATTGGTTTACTACTCGATAAATATTATTTCCATTTGCATGAAATCGGTCATAGCTCACCTCGTCTTTGCTATAAAGTACAATAAGCATAGCAGCGGCCAGTCCAATACTAAGACCCATAATGTTGATGCCACTGTACACTTTGTTGTGCACAAGGCTTCTCCAAGCGATTTTAATGTAGTTTTTTATCATAAAATTGTTTTTTGTATAGAAAATTATGATTGTATTGGGTCAATAAAACAAACAACCCTCACGCCAATTTCTTGTTTTTTGAAGTAAACTAATTAAAATTTAGAAATAACTTTTTCATAATTTTATAAATAATATCCAATCCTATGCCAAAATTGTAACTATTTGATAATTAGAACTTAGTGGTAATATAACAAAAAAAAATGTCCAAAAATGGACATTTGCAGTACATCTTCGGACATTACAAAAAATACGAAATCTTATTTGGCTATTTTCTTCAAAGTCAGGTAATCAAGGAAGTAAATTACCTTTAATGAAAGATTATTGTTTTGTTCAGATTGCAGCGTATTTTGAAGGTTTTCCAAGTAAGCTACTTTGGCATTGTCAGAGCTATAAACGGTGGCGTTTTTCCAAACTACGTTCATGAAACTTCCAGGAGCAAACTGCCATGTATAAACCATGTCCACATTAAAATAATTAACGTTTCGATCAAGGTTTTGGGTAATATCAGACCTTGTAGACAACAGGCCATTCTCCATGAGTTCGTAAAACTCTCTGTTGTTTACCACGCTAGCATAGTGCCTCGCTCTGAAAGTCAATCCCATTTTGTTGGTAAAATTATATTTGAGATTAAGCGTGTTTTCAATCGATTTCACTTTTCTGATAGCAAAAATCGACTTGTCATCAATTATGGTTGTAAATCCTAAGCCTTTATTGTTCGTATTAATTTCCATACCGTGACGAACCGAAAACTTCGAATTGAAACGATAATTGTGACTGAAACTGATTTCGGATAGATTTAGATTATAAAAATTGAAATATTTGCGATTAAATACCTCTGCATAGCCCGAATATTTTTTAGCATTATTGGTTTCAAACCATGTACCTATGCCCAAACTATTGCCTCTTTTAAAAACTCTGCCCGCCACACGAGGCTCGTAAAAATCGTTGTGTGTTGGCTGGAAGTTTGAGAAAACACCAAACCAGAAAATCTTTCTGTGTTGAGCGTTGAAGTTGAAGTTTATCCTTGAGTTTTGATATTTTGTGTCAATATCTCCAATTCTAGAGAACAAATGGCTAGCGTTTAAATTAAGGTTGAAGTTCATGCGGTTGTACCAGCCTTTTGGTTTTATGAAACGATAACCTACATACGCATAGTGGTTTATGAAGTTATTGTTGGTGAAATATCCCAAGTCATTGCTAGTGTATTTGGTATCGGTGAGTTCTTGCGAGGCTCTAAACTGGAAACGCCCACTGGTCTTTCCAAAACCAAAATTATGACTATAGCCAGTAGAATTATCTTTGTCGGCACTCTTAAAATCTAGATGACTTATAGCGGTGCTTCCTGTAAAATTGTAATTGTTTTTCTTGTCGTTTAAGCTAAAAAGTGCTGAACTCACATTGGCATTGTACTCATTGCTACCTCTCAAAACACTGGTATTGATAAAACTCACCGATGAATTGTTTTTAAGGTTTTGATCCAATACAAAAATGTTGTAGTTGGTTGTTGGGTCGGTTTCATACTTTCTTATTTCGCCTGATTCGTTGTTTTGAATGGTGGCATATTGTGGTTTTGTAACAGCATTCAAAAGTCCGATTCCAAGACCTTTGCTCGTTCTTCCAGAAATTTTTGAAGCGTTAATAAGCTTTGATTCAGAAGGATTTCTGAGTATTTCTTCACCGGATTTTACTGCATCATAGGCATCGTAAAGGTTGATGGGTGTACCACCAATCCGACGAGAATAAAAGAGGTTTCCTTTACTAAATAGCTCAGTTCCTTCCGTAAAAAACTGGCGATTCTCGTTGAATTTTACTTCAAATGGTGTCAAGTTTAGCACCTGATTATCACTTTGTACTTGCCCAAAATCTGGGATAAGTGTGGCATCAAGTGTAAATGCTTGACTCAAACCTAGCTTCATGTCCATTCCTCCAGACACTTGGCTTGTCCAGTTTTTTTGGTTGGCCACATCTGATGGAAAGTGATTTTGATATACCGAAAAATAGGGATAAAGCTGCAAACGAAGCGGAGGTTTTATGTCTGTTATGCCTTTCCAAAGGCCCTCTTGTGTCAGAAAACCATTTTTGTTTGGGTCAATGGCCGACCAAGTATTTTGAGTTTCAACTTTTCTACGTCTGCGGGTAATATTTAACCCCCAGTCCTGCACTTTGTCTTTGCTAAAACGAATGGCAGAATATGGCAGGAAAATTTCGAATGTCCAGCCTTTTTCATGAATGACCACAGCACTTTGCCAAACTGCATTCCAAGCGAAGTCTTCACCACCATTATTTGAATTTTGGTTGGAAGTCATTTTGGCATCCCACTGCTCGCCCAATGGCGTTACGAAATACTCAAAACCGTTCAAATTGTCGTGATAAGTATCAAAAATAAGGCCTATGTAGTCATTAGCTCCAAAACCATCCCGGCCCGAGAGTTCTCTAGATATAGAATCTGGTGTACTTTCGAAGCAAGTCCCACCAAAGTAAATACCAGCATCATCGTACATAATAAAGGCCTCAGTACGAATTTCTGGCCTTTCTTTTCTACCGATTACTGGACGAAATTCTGTAAAATCATCCAACTTGGAAGCATCCCCCCAGGCTTGTTCATTGAGTTTTCCGTCAATTGAAACTGGCTTGCTGGTGCGTTTGGCGTCGAGGACTTTGGGAATAATTTGTGCAAATGAGGCATAACCCATCTGCATTACCAAAAGGAGTAATGTTAGCTTTTTCATAATAGTTTTTTCATAATGTGAGCTGGGCAAACCACACTCAATATTTCAAAATTTGCAAAATAGGTCTACCAAAGATTGTTAAAGGGAGGTTTTAGCAAAATTCAATAGACCTATAAAGACAAAAAGATAAGATTTTTTTAAGGATGTTGCACCTATGGCAAAATTATTTGACTTTTCTGATGTAGATATTGCCTTGCATGGTTTTCATCATAATTTCCGAACCGCCACCGTTGATTTTGCCGTAGGTCCAGTCGTCTTTTTTGATTTTATAAAGACCATTTTCTTTGTCAATCGACTGATTCATTTTTGAGGAGGTTTTATCAACATCAATATCGAAATCGGTAAATACATCACCCATATCAGTTTTTAGTTTTACATTAGCTTTCAAGGTTCCTGGAAACGTAACATCCACTTTGCCGTTGAGTGTTGTGAAAGCCATTGGTGTGTTGGGAGTTATTTCGGTAAAGTTGACCAAAATGTCTTTGTTAATGGTGTTGGCCACTACCGAACCACCCACATTTTTCATTTTTATAAAGCCATTGATGTTGCTTATTTCAAGATTTCCAACTACGTTTTCAATCGAAATGTCGCCATTGTTAATCGTACTCACTTTGAGCGAAAACTTATGAGGTACTTTGATGGTCAGGTTTACATGCATATTTACATTATCTACTCCCACGTTCACCGTGTTATTTTTTTCTTTGGCTGTTAGTTCAAACCCATCATTTGAATTGATTCTTTTCATTCCTTCAGACTCTTGGTTTTGTTTCTTGTAATTTTTTTCTACAGAAATAGCGTCAATAACTACCTCTTTACCAGCATATCCAATCACTTTTATGGAGCCAGTAATGATACCCACATTTAGTTTTCCTTCTTTATTTGGATCTGACAATGGAATGGTTAGTTGTTCTTTTTCTTGACTTTTTGCAAAAAATGGAATTGCTACAGAAAGCAATAGAACTGCGAATATTATCTTATGTATTTTCATTTTTTTATTTGTTTTGTAAAGCAATTTAAAAAATTGCCTTACGATTTTTTAATATAAATATTTCCGTTAAAAGTCTCGAATTTTAGATTTTTACCGCCATTTCCGATTCTTATGGCACTTCCTTTATTGAGTTTATGTACTGTTCCATCTTCATTTTCTTTCGTAGTTTTTGTGATTGTCGAAGGCAGTTTTTCTACATTCTCAAAGTCAGTAAAAAACTCGCCATTAAAACTTTTGAATGAGCAATCTGCCGAAAGTTCACTTGGAAATATTACCGTTAACTTACCATTGAGTGTATAATATTTAGAATTATCAGGTGGCAAAGCTACATAATTGATATTGACATCGCCATTGATGGTATGAATTTCATTGGCATTTTTTGCATTATTTACGGTGATTTTCCCATTGATATTATTCACTTTCATAAATCCTTCTACGTCAGTTACGACTATGTCGCCGTTGTTTATAGTCGATACAGATAAATTTAAGGTTTTTGGTACTTTTATGGTAAAATTAAGATTGTGGTGATAATGAATTTTCCTCTGATCATTGTTCCATCTGTTAGTTTTTGGGCGAGAGTCCCATGGTTCGGCAATGTAAACAATTACACTATCCCCTTTTTGTTCAAACTCTAACTTAAATTCTCTCTTTCCCTGTTCCATAATCTCGTTTGTTTTTCCAGAGATTGTTTTGTCAACTTCAATCAGCACTTTATTTCCCTCATAACCTTCCACTTTTATGTGGCCGTCGATGTTGTAAACTGCCAGTACGCTCGTAGACGAAACGGTAAACGCTTTGTTTATTTTTTCTTGAAATTTGGTGTCTTGTGCACTCGAATTTGTGCATGAGATTACCAGTACCGACAATATCGGTATGATTAGCTTTTTCATAATTTTTGTTTTGATTTTGAATTTTGAAACTTCTTACGACAGCACCAGAATTGTTTTTTCGATTTTGCCTTTTACAGCATCATTGAGGTCTTCTTTTCTGAGCAAC